>JAJQBS010000120.1 GCA_021203145.1 Lachnospiraceae bacterium
ATACATTTCTGGCAGTCTCTGTCACTATGATTCCTACAGTAAATTTACGCCGTCGAATCAGACATTCCTTTTGACATCGTTTCCTTCATCTGCTATACTGCTACCTATAAAGAATATCAATTATGCAAAGGGTCGGAACCGATACGGACTCCTTCGGGAGACCGCGTCGAAGCTTTGCAGTTACTGTTCACGCCCATGCCGCCCCGGCGAGGAGCGAAAGCATAGAGCATTCGGGCATCTGCACCATTCTCACGTTACACCAGAAACGAGGTAGCACTATGGAATTAAATTATATCAATGAATTTGTCGTCCTTGCACGCGTGCTTCATTTCCAGGAGGCAGCAGATCTCCTTTTTATCGGCCAGTCCTCCCTCTCAAAGCATATCAAATCGATTGAGACAGATCTGGGGGAGGACCTGTTCATCCGCTCCAAAAAGGGCGCTGTGCTGTCTGATTTTGGGAAAGCATGGCTGCCCTACGCGGAGCAGATGGTCAGCATCCAGAAGGAATACACCCAGAACCTGCTTGGCCGAGAGTCGGAAGCTCCGGAGGTCAACATCGGGTATATTCCCCTGGTAACGCTTTACAATTTCATGCCCTTTTTTAAGGATTATAAAAAGCAGCATCCTCACTGCCAGTATTCCTTTTTGCAGGGAAGCGAAAAGGATCTGCTCGACTGGCTGCAGCAGAAAAAGGCCGATTTTATTCTGACCGGAAATTACGACATCCCGGAGGATCTCTATCATCAGCAGTTTTACACCTGCGATACTCTTTCTGTCGTGATACCCGAATCTCACCCGCTCGCCAGGAAAAAATCAATCCTCCTGGAAGACCTGAAAGCGGAAGTCCTGATTGAGTTCCGTCACATGAGTTCTCTGCGCAGCTGCCTCAGGAAAGCCGATCCGACCTTTGATCTGCACCCTTCGATCTCCGTTGACAGGGCATCGGTTCTCTTTGATCTGGTCCAAAAGGGGATGGGCGTGTCGATTCTGACACACAATATGGCATCCCATCTGGAGATAGAGGGTACTGTGATCCGTCCCATCACGCCGGATATTTTTTACGAGATCTACATGGTCTACCCCATCCGGAAGACGCCTCTGGTCGCCAGGGAATTCGCTGCCTTTCTCAAAGGGTAAGAGATTCTATTTTGTGATGTATGAGAAGCTGTCGCCGGACTGCACATATTTCATCGGGACTTCGCAGCCGATGACTCTGGGCAGATACCGAAGCATGTAGCGCATGCCGAGCTCTTCTACATTGAAATGTCCCATTTCCAGGATGGTCTTCGGTATCCCTGCCGCGCAGGAATCACGGACGTAAGCGCTCAGCGTCCAGTCGATGATTTCAAAGGGGATCAGTACATCCACCTGCTCCTGCCTGACTCTTTTCATCACCCCGCCGTCCGGAACCTCTGTCTGGTCCCCAAAAGGCTTTTTTGTCCCCTGCACATGCTCACAAAAGAGTACTCTGCGAACAGCCGTATCATGGCTTCCCACCACACGGATGCCGGAAATATTCAGTTTCTTCATCAGGAAATCTGCCAGCTCCGGTACGGTCGTCTGCGGAATTTCGTAGAGCAGCGGTTTTTTCGTATCTCCGACGACATATTCCTTCCAGCCAAGCTCGTTCATGATTCCGTAGAAAATCCCATCAATGTTCTCTCCGCTGTGACCCCCGTGGATGTGGTCGTGATCGCGGTAGACAACGATCCCGTTCTCTTCCAACAGCTTTTTCTTTTCCTCGTATACCGGATCGCCTTCCAGCCAGTCCGTCGTATCCTCATGACTGTAAAAGAGCGGCTCGTGGCATATGATCAGATTGGCTTTTTCCTGCACTGCTTTTTGGATCACTTCCATCGATGCAAAACAGGTAAGAATGATTCCGCTGCACTCTTCGTCCGCGTTCCCGATTTTTACCACATCACAGGTATGCGGATTCCCAAGCGGCGGATGAAATGCTTCCAGCTTTTGTATGATCTCTTTAATTTTCACTGCTTTTTCCCCTTTCTGTAATTCCTTATGTAATAACCCGACAATTCCAGCAAATCAATTCCAACGCATTAATTATAACAATTCAATTCCAGCAATTCAATTTTTATAGCCTTATTTCTATCCCTGTTGCCTCGATATGCCAATATAAAATTGCAATTATTCGAAGCAGACCGCAGGCTGCCCGCTGTTCCGTTTCATTGCAGCGAGCTTTAGGATCATCACTCTTTCCGCGCTCTGACAGCCTCAGGGCAGCTTCCCCTTTGTCAGCTCTTTGATCACACCGGGCTCCGTGACGATCATGCGGTTCATCGGCGAGGAGGTCGCTCCGCGGAAGGCCGTGATCGGGTAGCCGTAGGTATCATTTGACATTCCGATGGCACGTCCGCGGCAGTTCAGGTAGCACTGGCCGCAGCTCTGGCAGTTTTCCGGGTAGGCCAGCACAGATTTGCGGGCCTTTTCATCAAAATAGAAGACATCCATCGGGCAAATCTCCACGCAGTTTTTGCATCCGATGCAGCGATTCAGATCGATTCTTACGACGCTCATTTTCGCTCCCCCTTTCCTTTACGGCCTCTTTCGGGCAGCCGGAAACCCATTTTTTCCGGCTCACCCGGGAAATAAAATACATAACGGGACTGATAGGCTTCCTCTCTGTCGCCTGCCCAGGCGTCCGGAACCGGCACCCTGTTGAATGTACTCTCTCCATCCGCTGCCTTTCTCTGCGTGATGTAGCAAAGATAATTTTCATCATCGCGGAACGGATAGTCTTCGCGGTAGGTTGAGCCGCGGCTCTCTTTGCGCTCCAGACCTGCTCTAAGCTTTAATTCCGCAGAGAGGACTTTATGCTTCATTTCCAGGCAAAGCCGCAGGTCATGGCTGGTAGCTGCCTGCAGCTTCGGAATTACATGGTCACGCATATATTCCACCTGCACCAGGGCTGCCTGCAGGGTCTCTTCGCTTTTTACCACGGTGATCCAGTAAGGCGCCATAATGGAATGCAACACATCGCGCGCCCAGTTCGGGTCAAAGCCGTTTTCGTGGTTCAGCGGGGCAAGGATTTCTTCTTTTTTCTGCAGAACCTCCTCTTCCGGCAGCGCCTCAAAGCTCTGTCCTGCCGCATAAGAAGCCGCCGCGCGGCCCGCATGATCGCCGTCGATCGATGTAAAGCAGGAGGTAAATCCTACGCCGCAGGGATAGGCCGAACCAGACGGGGAAGTCGCATGGATTCCGTCTCCGGCTACATAAAGTCCGGCAATCTCCGTTTTTCCGTCTGTCTCTCCGAGTCCGCAGAACACGCCGGATGTAAGATGGCAGCACATACCGGTCGCCGCTCCCGCCAGCGTACTTGCCGCTACCGGCGTACTCATTTTCCCGGAGCGCACCTCCTCCGGGTCTGTATCATAGACCTTTGAACCGCCCCTTCTGGTATAATTGGCTGTCGCCACATTCTGGATCTCACTGCCATTTGCGAGCGGCACACCGTTTACGGAGTTCTGCACCCGCTTCATGACCATCGCGTACCCTTTCGCCGCCGCGTATCCGGAGGCACTTTCCAGATCCACGTCGCCGCCGCACAGCCAGATGTTTTCCAGGTACTGCCAGTGGTTGTCCAGAAATACATTGCCCGGTGCCTGGTTGGAGGTCGTATGGAAATCCTCGAATTCCTTTCCCGTGATCGGAAGCCCCAGCTCCCAGGCCATATATTCGCCGTCAAAGGTATCGCCGCCTACCGGGTATCCCGTCGGCTTGTAGCTGCCGCCTCCGGTCGCCATGACCACTGCCTTCGCGCTCACGGTGATCACCTGGCCGCTCGGGACATGGAAACCGATCACGCCGCAGATTTTTGAGGGCTCTGTCGCATCGGATTCCGCTGCTCCCGCAATCAGGTCTGTCACCATCGTGTGTTCCAGATGCGGAATCTCATACCGTTTCAATACCTCAATCCATTTTTTATGACGGTCAAATTTGTCAAACATCTCCCGGTATCCGACAAAATCCTCCCGCTCATAAAAATCCCCGGCCTCCGCCGCCTTCGGATACTGGGCGAGGATTCCCCAGTCTGTCAGACGCTCATAAATCCCTTTGGATTCCTTCAGCCAGCACTCATACCAGCGCAGATTGCACAGATAGTCGCCTCCGCGCTTCATTGCCTCCTTAAAGGCCTCCTCATCGTCCCCCCGCTCCGGGTCGAACCAACGAAAACTCGACGGCCAGGGTGAAAGTCCGGAATAACCGGGTTTTCCCTTGTCAATCACGAGGACATTCTGCCCTGCCTCTTTTGCGGAGACAGCCGCATTCAGCCCTGCAAACCCACAGCCGATCACCACAACGTCTGCCTGATAGGATTCTTCATACGGGCATGTTACCTTTTCCGGCCTTGGCAGCTCCATAATACGGGGCGCTTTGTTAGTCTCTTTCATGCTGTTCACTTCCTTATCTTAATAGTAAACGACTTCAGTCATTTTCCTTTTCTGCTCTTTTGAATTCCGCCTTAACAGGTTTCGTTCTTACAGGACTCCCCATCCTTAAAACGCACACACAGTCATCTGCTTTCACACGTGTTCCCGCCATTCTGTGCTTTCTGTACGTCATGCGAACCGGATTCCACTTTATCCAAACAGCTCCTCATGCCGTGCGTGCTCCATCACAGCCTTCGTGACATCCGCAGTTTTGTCCGGGCGTCCGATCAGCACGGCCCCCTGCAGGGCACTTCCCATGAACCAGTACTGTTCCTGGCTGTTATCTACATCGTCGACAGTTTTTACCAGACTATACGGTACGCCGCTCTGTTTGCCCGGATCGCCGATCGCGAACAGGGTCGTCCCGAAGCCATCCAGATTCAGTCCCAGCAGCTGTTTCTCATACGCAAGCCGTTCTCCCGCCGCATTTGCTCCCGCAATCCGTCCCTGCTCGGACGCCTCCGCCCAGAGTTGGAAGTTCACGCCGTCGTACTGGGCGCAGTCTCCGCAGGCATAAATATCCTGCAGGCTGGTCTCCATAAAAGCGTTCACAGCAATCGCGCGCTCCACCTGGATTCCGGCATCCTGCGCGGCTTTCACATTCGCCCGGTTTCCGCAGGAGACGATCACGAAATCCGCCGGGAAGGTCTCTCCGGTTTTCAGCTTTACGGCATTCGCGTGTTCTTCGCCCAGAACCCCTTCTATCTGTACTCCTTCCAGGCAGGTCACGCCAAGGTCCGCCATCTTCTTTCGCAGCACCGCGGCAGAATCCGCGTCCGCCTGGCGTCCGATGATCTGAGGCGCGGCCTCCAGCACAGTCACATGGATTCCATTGCGCAGCAGCTCGCTCGCCGCCTCCAGTCCCAGGACGCCGCCTCCGATCACGACTGCGTTTTTAGCCGTTTTCATCCAGTCCTGAATCTTCCGGCTGTCGGAGAGATGACGGATCGTCACTACGCCCTCCTTCTGCCAGCCTTCAAACGGCGGGATAAAGCATTCCGCGCCGGTCGCAAAGATCAGACGGTCATAGGGAATCTCCTCGCCGGTTTTCGCGGTGTGGACGATTTTTCGCTCCGGATCCAGCATTTCCGCCGTCTCGCCCAGGCGCAGGCGGATCGCAAGCTCCTCGTACCATGCGGCCGGATGCAGATAAAGCTCCTCATCCGGTGCGTCCGCAATGCTGAGATTTTTTGTCAGCATCGGGCGATGGATCGGCAGATAATCCTCCGCGGATAAAATCAGAATCTCTCCGGTCTGATCTCTTTTCCGGATCGCTTCCGCCGCCGAAACACCGGCAACGCCGCCCCCAAGGATGACATAGCGCAGACTGGTGTCTTTCCGGTAAGAGATCTCCTCCTCCTCGACCGGCACACACTGATCCAGCCCCACTCCGCAGACCGGGCAGGCGCCCAGCGACGCGTCAAAGATTTCCCCACAGACCAGGCACTTTACAAGCCTCGGCTTTCTGGGGTTCGGCACCCGCCGGGCGCTGCATCCGACTCCAAAACCATAATTTGCAGCATTTTTGAGATCATTCTCTGTCAGTTCCCCGACAAAGAAGCTGCTCTGGATGCTTAAGTCAAATCCGAGAAACTTCAGATGCTCTCTCAGGAAATCCGCGCCGTCTTCCTGTGAAGAAATCTTATAAAAAAGCGACGCCAGCTTGCCCTTACACATTTCCGCATCCAGAGACGTCACCACATCCCAGATCGCTTTCGCCGGATTCCCCTGCGAGATCGTCGTCCCGAGAAGCAGGACGTCCGCCGAGAGCGCCATCTGGATCGCCTGGTTCCGATCCGTGCAGGACAGGTCACAGCAAGTGACACTGGAAACCTCTGCTTCCTTCAGGCCATTTTTCACACAGGCTGCGTAATCTGATAACTCATTCGTTCCTTCATATATAATTACCACGTGCGGCGACACGATATTGGAAGCATTAGCCTGTTCCTGTGGAAATGCCGTCTCAGACTTCGATTCGTCCTCTCTGCTCTGCCGCAGGTAGAAATCCAGCATTTCTTCCAGTCTCTCCCCGCTCACCGCCGGTCCCACAGACGGAAAAACCGTCGTCACCTTCTGCTCCCGCACAAACGCGGCCGCGTTTCCGGCGTCTGCGCTTCTGCCGGCGTCTGCCAGATCTTCAAAATAGTCCTGCATCCCCAGGCGCCACTGCGTATCTCTCTCACTTCCCGCCTCCGGAAGCTCCAGGCCACTGTACAGAGAGCCAAACGCACTCGATGTGTAAATGCTGTGTTCCTCCTCATCCAGCACATACAGAGCCGCGCAGAGATTCCCGCCGCCGATCATCTGAAAACGGAACGGGGAGCCCGAAAACGGCAAAGTCCGGTTGTTCCGGATCTCCAGGCTTTTTGTGCCTTCCGGCAAAACCTTCTTCAGCTGATCAAGCACCGGATACGCGGCAATGATTTCAATCCCGGAATTTTCCAGCAAAACCCGCAGGACGGATTCCCTGCTGCCTTCTTCTGTAAATACGACCAGATGGTCAATCTGGTCAAACGAAACCATTTCCCGGACGTGAGCAATCCACTGGTCCGCGTAAGCGTCCGGCACAGTGCCAATCAGCTGATACTTTTCCTGCGTCTGCACCAGATACGAGCCAAAGGCCAGTCCATTTCCCGCATACGACAGATTCCGAAATACGCGAAGCCCACTGTCTCTCACCCCGACGTTCCGGACATAACGGTATTTGTCCATATTCTCACCTCTTCATTCCTTCCACCCTGTCATTTTTTTTGAATCATCATGAATTTTTTCAAGGAAAATTATAATAAATGCATAACCAAAGAACAATTCGATTTCAATAAGGGTAATTCCTGTTTGGAATAATTGTCAGGATAGGGGAGCGCCCTTTTCCCCCTATCCGCTGCGCCGGCCGCGTATGGCGTAAGCCATAATACTCCTTACGCGGCCGTGTGCATAAAACTGAAAGGGAGCATCCTGCTCCCTCTCTGATCCATTTTTTCGGTTAATTGGCCAAAAGGCCTGCCTGAGCTCACGATTTCACCGATTCGAGCGCGCTGCGCAGTAACCTTTTCATTTCCCACACCCGCTCCTGGTTATCCTGAAACGTACATGCATCCTCCACCGCCAGAGAAGCTGCTTTTTCAATTGTTTCCGTGCAAAGCTTCTGATTTTTCAGATACCCGGCCGCCTTCTTTGCTTCATAGGGGATGCCCGCCACTCCTCCGAATATAAAGCGGGCTGCTTCCACATGTTCCTTCGAGCCGGAAATCCCTGCCGCCAGGCTGATGTGGGAAAACTGGCGTCCCCCCGTATCGGCGGTTTTCTCGAAGGACACGCTCTCATACGATTTTTCCTGGATTCTGATTTCCCTGAGCAGCTCCCCTTTTTCCAGTACCTCTAACGCTGATTTCCGGCTTGTCAGCAATTCCTCTGCAGAGATCGTGCGCTGTGTTGTCACAAACTCCGCGTCCAGCAAAAGCAATACCGGCGCCAGATCCGAACTGTTCACTGCAAAGCAGCTGCAGTTCATGCATCGTTTCGCTTCCTGCAGTATCGTATCCCAGTCTGCAGTAAAAGCGTCTTCCTCATACAGGGTCCGGTCGGATACAGCCTTCTGGAGCTCCTTGCAGGCTTTCGTCGTTGAAATGCCCTGCGTATCCAGCGTTACAAATGGTACGGTACGGTTTTTTTGATCTTCCCTTTCGATTCCGAGCTTCGCACAGATGGTATCCGCTGCTCTCCTTCCACCGGCTACCGCCCGGCTGGCAATGTTCGGGCCAAAAGCCGCGTCGCCGCCAGCGTAGATCCGGTCGCAATTGGTCGCCCCTGTCATAAAATCTGTATCAATCAGCCCTCTCGCGCTGGCAAGCTTTTTCATCAGGTCTTCCCCGAGATAGCTGATATCCACTCTCTGGCCTGTAGCCAGAATAATGGTCTGTGCGGGGAACAGCTTTGTTTCCGTCTCCGAATACCGGGGCGAAAAGCGATGATTTTCATCATATACGGACAGGCATTTTTTCGCCAGCATTCCCTCTGGTTTTCCATCCGCGTCCACCGCAATCTCCTGAAGCCCCCAGCCGCAGCAGATTTCTACGCCATCCTCCCGGCATCTGGCGATTTCCTCCGGCGATGCCGGCATTTCAGCCTCCTGCTCCAGACAGATGACTGTCACCTTTTCCGCTCCCAGGCGGGCCGCCGTGAGTGCAACGTCCATCGCTACATTTCCGCCGCCGCAGACAAGAATCTGGCTGTCTATGTTTTTTCTCAGGAAACGGTTCACTTCCGTCAGAAAATTCAGGCCGAATTCGGCGGCTTCTTCATGTCCGATTCCAAGCACCGGCTGCTTCCAGGCGCCTGTACCAAGATACACAAAATCATATTCCTCGAGAAGCTCCTGAACCTGCACATCCTTCCCGACCGTTGTATTGAACTGAAAGCGAACTCCCATCCTTTCAAGGCAGTCCGTCACCTGATCCAGATAGTGCTTCGGCAGACGATAATGCGGGATCCCATAGCGCATAACGCCTCCCGCCTGCGGATTTCGTTCCATCACGGTAACTCCGCATCCGGCCTTCCTGAGATAAAAAGCTGCGCTGAGGCCGCCCGGGCCGCCGCCTACCACCGCGATCGTTTTCCCGTTTTCCTTCTCCGGCATACAGTAAAATTCATCCCTGTGCTCCAGGATATAATCACCCAGCCTGCGCTCCAGATTATGGATGCTCACCCCATCGCCAAATTTTGTCTGATTGCATTTTGTTTCACAGGGGTGCGGACATACTCTGGAAAGCAGCATCGGAAACGGATTTGCCTCCATCAGAATCTGTGCCGCCTTTTTTATGTTTCCTTTTCGGAGCTCTTCCGCATAGCCGGGGATATCCGTCCCTGCCGGACAGGCCTGGCTGCAGGGCGTTTCGTGTGTACGCATTCCCCCAAACACGGAGTGATGCTCACTTTCTCCATGCATCGCGCAGCACAGCTCTCCGCCTTTTCGCCGACAGGTCATTCGTCCTCCCATGAAATCCGTGTAGCGATAATATTTGCAGTGGACATCCTGAAAAATATCTCCCGCAATGGTGGCAATGTTCCGGATCTGCTCATTCGCGATGGATTCGGCAGCAGCGGCAAGGACAGGGATCTGATCCTGTTCCGCAAGTGTGCTAAGTCTGGTTTCTGCTCCGATGCTCCACCCGTTTTCCGTCTTTTCAAACCTGTCAGCCCCCTCGATTTTATCAATCTGCAGAATCTGATCCGGATATTCAGGAAGATTCTGATCCTTCCACATGTTTAAAAAGTCTGTGCCCCCGGAAATGACTTCCGCAGTCTCTGACGAATCCTGGATACGCCTGGAAGCCTCTTCATAATCATTGACTCTGCTATATTCAAATGATTTCATCTTTCCCCCTCCGTTCCCGTCTGCGCACAGTCCTTATGCCTCTGATCCCGGTACTGATTCACCAGCTCCATCAGCCTCCCCATGTCCAGGCAGGAGCCGTAATTTCCCTTCAGCGCGTTCCTAAAATCTTGTTCAGAAGGTTCTTCTTTTTTACGGAACTGCGCAATACAGACCATCACCAGAGCGCGGATACTGATATAAGCGGCATGCCGGCTGAAATAATCACTGCTTTTGAAAATCTCATATAACCGATGTTCCTGATCAGACAGCCCTTCCCAGGTAAGAATTTCCGCCCCCTGGCAGGATGCTGTCAGAATCGTACAGGCCGCAGCCGCCCTGCCGTCCAGAAGCACCGTGCAGTTCCCGCAGATTCCCCGGTTGCAGTTCTTTTTCAGATCAACTCCCGGAATCCGTAAATGAAGAGTCTCCCGCAGTGTCTCCGTATCTGGAATCTGATCGGATCCATCCTCCCCGAACGTATATCTTTCCCCATTCACAGTTAAACTCAGTTTATTTTTCATTTTTGTTTCTCCCATTTATTTCCGCAATCCGGCAGTCCGGAACGTTCTTCCTTTTTCATAGCCGAAAAAACAGAACCCCATTGCTTTCAGCGTCTTCGCTGTCACGAGACTTATCCTGCACCCTGTGAAGGATACCGCCCCGGATAAACAAATTTTCGTTTTGCCTTTGCGGATATACTGCCTGTCGAGGCGTCCGTTTTTATGCTGCCGGTAAAAAACGCAGAAATATTCGCTTACCTGCCCGTGCCAACCGACTGCTGATAAGAACCGTCCGTAAAACCAAGAGAATGCGCCGGACAATTCAGATAACACTGCCCGCAGCTCTGGCAGCTTTCCGGATACGCGATGACCGACTTCTGGCGTACATAATCGAACCGAAAGACATCCATGGGGCATATTTTAAAGCAGCGCTGGCACCCAATACACTTATTCAGATCTGCTCGAATAACACTCATTTCATTCTCCTCCCTTCGGATCTTCAGATATGGAAAATGCCTTCATCGGGCTCCATCCGCCTGATGGTATCGAAGGATCCTCCGGCAGATTCTTCGCCTGCTGTTCTCCCGGGAAACGGAAGGTGCGATACCGCTCCTGATACGGCATGTTGACATCTCCCTTCCATTCTTCTTTGAGCTCCACCCGGTCAAAGCGCATGTCATCGCCATCCTTCGTGATGGTAAAGTAGCACAGATACGCGTCGTCCCGGTACGGATAATCCGCGCGATAATGGTATCCGCGGCTTTCCTTCCGCTCCAGGCTGGCCCGCAGCTTCATCTCGGCACAGAGCGCCTTATGCTGCATTTCATGGCAGAGGCGGAGCTCATGCGCATCTCTGGCTCTTAAAAGCGGAAGCACCTCCCGCTGAAAGCTCTTTACTAACCCAAGTGTATGCATCAGAGATTCTTCTGTCTTGACAATGGTCACCCAGGCAGGCGACATGATCGCATGCAGCCGGTCGCAGGCCCAGGAAGGATTGAAGCCTTTTTCCTTCCCCAGCGGTTCCAGGATTTCCTTCTGATAGTTCATCCAGGTTTCTTCCTGAATCCGGGTGCCTTCCCGGCCGCTGACAAACTTCCCGGCCGCTTCCCCGGCCAGGTACCCTTGCGTGGAGCAGAAGTTAGAGGTAAACCCTGTCGCAGCCAGATAAGAACCGCCGGATACGCAGGATCCGTTGCAGCCGTCCCCGGCTACCCAAAGACCCTCCAGGGTTGTCTTCCCTTCCAGATCATCGATCCCGCAGAAAATTCCGCACCCCAGATGGAGCTGCATTCCCACAGCCGCGCCATAGGTATCCCCCTTGGGGAGATCGCTTGTCCACTTTCCTTTCCGCGGATCCTCGAACACGCCCAACCTGCTTTTTCCCCGCCCGGACGAAGGCTGCAGATCCGTCCTGTGGTAATCCGCCAGTCCCTTTGTTGCCGACTCAATCCGGGGCAATATCAGATTCTGCGCCTCGCCCTGCGCTCTTCCAAGGAGAGTTTCATTAGAAATATCTCCTCCGGTGAGCCAGATATTTTCCAGATAGGTCCAGGAATTGCAGGTCAGCACATTATCCGGGGCAAAGGAAGCGCTGAAATGGAAATCGTCAAACTCTTTCCCCACAATGGGAAGGCCATGCTGGTAGCCAATCCAGTCACTATCAAAGGTATCGCAGCTCGTCGGAAAACCGGTCGGTTTGATCGAGCCGCCCCCCATACACATGACCACAGCTTTGGCAGAAAACCGGATCATCGTCGCCGTAGGCACATGAAATCCCACAGCGCCCACAACCTTTTTATTCTCTTCAATGACATCATAAATCATGGTCTGCGGGACATACGGGATCCCATTCTCTGTAAGTATTTCTGACCATCGGTTCCGTCTGTCAGCATACAGAAATTCCTCATGATAGCCCCTCAGATCGTCATGGCGCCAGTCTCCGTCTACCCAGTGCCCGGATTCACTGCCGGTCGGATACTGCGTCAGCAGTCCCCAGTCCATCAGGCGCTGATAGGTTTCTTTGGAGTGTTTTGCCCACTCCTGATACCATCCGATATTTGCGAGATATTCGTTTGCCATGACCATTTCATCCAGGCACGCCTGCAGATCATCTCCCATTTCCGGGTCATACCACTGATGAGAAGAGGAAAAAGAGCTTAATCCTGAATATCCCGGCGTCCCTTTATCTACAACAAGGACGTCCGCTCCTGTTTTTCTGGCCGCGTATGCCGCGTTCAGGCCTGCCCATCCACAGCCGATCACAAGGACATCACAGCTGTAATCTGTAATCTCCGGAGCCTGCATTGGCGGGATGTCCAGCTCGCCCGCTGCCAGGCTTTCCGATTTTCCGTAACGTTCCTCCATTTCTGTTTCCTCCTTCAGCTGACCGCCGGTTCAAATGTGATGGAAACCGGCATGTCTATTTTCGTTTGTGTGAGGGTATCTCCGGCCCATTTTCCGGTGCTGCCGGTATATTCTCTCGCGTTTCCCACTACGGACCGGTAATTCCTGGGTGGATCCAGACACAGCTTCCCTTCCGAAGCACGAATCGCATTCGTTTTTGCGGCGGCGACAACCTTCCCGCCGGTGATGCGGATTAATCCCGTATCCGGGACAAAGCGGAATCGCCCGCCGGCATAAATCCCGCTGCATTTACCGGCATTCCCGGCAAGCGCGTAGATCGTTCCGCCCTCGATCGTCAGATTGCCAAATCTCGCGCAGATACAGCGGCTCCACAATCCCTGCGATGTCTGAGCCAGGCAGTTCAGCTCTCCGTCATCATCCCCGGAGATGCTCATGCTGCCGTCACTGTAAAGCACAGCCACATTTGCGGTTTCTCTGTCATTGAGTACCATCAGCTCATTTTTCCCCTTCAGAAAAATCTTCGTGCCGTGAGGAACAATCAAAGCAATATCGGCCGATGTGTGAAAAGAGAAATTATGAAGGGTCAGATTTTCTCCATCGCCCTGATAATCTTCGGAAGGATAAATTTCATCACTTATTTTTCCGACAAGTCCCTCATTCTCCTCCGTGCACGAATCACCAATATGCAGTTTCCCATCCTGTGGGCAATAAAACAGACTATACTCTTCCATTTTTGTCATTTTCAGGTCCTCCACCTTGTAAAAATATGAGTGATGCCGGATGATACGGCCTGATACCCGCATCCTTTTCTGAGAGACTCAAAAGTCCTTCTTCACTGACATGCAATACAACAACTCTGTCTTCCGTAAGGATTCCGACAACCAGGTACCTTGCGTCAGGAGACAGCGCAAATCCCCGGATTGTATCCATTCCTCCCTGTTTCGCCGGCAGCTCCAGCCTCTGCTTATGCGTAAGCTCCCCGCTCTCCTGATTGATTTGCCAGACGTCAACCCAGTTCAGCCCGCGGGTAATATTATAAAGATACCTCCCGTTCGGGTGAATACAGATGTCTGACGACTGCACACGCCGTCTTTGCTCTTTGTCTGAAAAAACCAGGTCTTCCGGTAAAATATCAACCGTCTGAATCGGAGCGATCTCTCCGTTTTGCCCATACCGGAAAGCAGAGATCTGGTTTTTCCCTTCATAATTTACGTAAAGAAATTTTTTACATGGATGAAACACGCAGTACCTCGGCGCGCTTCCTCCCTCCAGTCGATATGGCGAGGAGCCGCAGGAAGCAATCCGCTCTTTCTCATAATCAATCCTGTAAAAATACAAAGCATCCGCGCCTTTGTCACAGACGCAAAACAGATTTCCCGAGGGCGCGGCTCTGACGCAATGCGGATGCGCCTGTAAGGCGGGCCAGGGTGTGCCGCACCCGGAATGCCTGCGGACATCCTTTATTCTCCCGGCTGCTCCATCGGCTTCCAGAGAATACAGTACCACATTGGTCTCATCATATTCCGGCAAAACATGATAATCTCCCTTCTCATCCTGCACAGTGCGAATGACCGGCCGTTTCCCTCCATGATTGGCAACCAGAAGATACTGTCCAGTCACATCCATGGCAGCCGAACAGGTACGGGAGCCGCAGGCAGGCACTTCTCCGATCTGAGATACATTTCCTTTTTCCGTGTCTACAGCAAAAGAAAGCACTCTTCCGCCGGCATTTTTCCCTGGCACGGTTTCGGTCTCATCCATGCAGTATAAAACCTTCCTGTCTGCATCAAAGTACATCGCCCCCACAAACGCATCGGCAGCCGCGCTGTCTGTCAGTGTGAAGCCCTCTTCCGAAAACCTGTATATTCGAATTCCAAGTTCATGCCCGCTCCGGTCATGCTCCCAGCTTCCGATACAGATAAAATATGGTTTTTCCGGTTCTCTCATTTTTCTTTATCCCCGTCATTCGTGCGAATGATATTTTCCGGTATGTGACTTCTGTTGTTCCGACATTCGGACCTATCCTTCATCCGTAAACATTTTTATAAATTTAACGGCAGCGTTATTCCATTTCTTTTTCTTATTGTAAAGCAGGTAAATCGAGGTCTCTACCTTCGGAACAATATCTACCAGAGCCACATCCGAGCGGGCTGAAAATTCCGCGGCGCGTCTCATCAGCAGGGCGACTCCCATTCCTTTTGTCACCAGATCAATATTTGTGGAAACCCCGCGGCTGGTAAAGGACATTTTAGGTTCAAATTTTGCTTTTCTGCAGGCCTTGATACAGGTAGAGTACGTCCTCGTGTCTTTTACGGGCAGCAGGAAGGGTTCATCCTTCAATTCCTCCAGAGCAATTGTTTCTCTGGAGGCGAGCGGGTGGGAAACGGGCAGCACCGCTACCAGCCAGTCATTTGTAATCAGAATGTGCTTAAACTCTTCTATGCTTTCATCATTTTCCCTGACAAACGCAAAATCACATTTATTGTCGCGCAGAAGCTCCAGCATCTGATAGTAGGTTCCCTCCACCACATTCATGCCCACGTTCGGATTCTCCCTGCGGAATTTTGCCAGCCAGTCCGTAATCCCATACTGTGTCATCATGGGAATGGAAGCGATGGCCAGGCTGTTGTTGCCTGACTTCGCAATATCCAGGAACGATTCCGTACATTCGTCATAGGTTTCTATCAGTCGATTTGCGTATGTAAGGAATAATTCACCCGCTTCATTCAGATACGCCTTCCGCGAAGAGCGTTCAAAAAGCTGAACCCCCAGCTCTGCCTCGATTGCCTGAATGTGTTTTGACAGGGCAGACTGAGAAATAAACAGATTGTCTGCCGCCTCCATGTAATTTTTTATTTTTGCCAGACATATAAATTCTTTTACATATTCCAGATCCATGAGCGCTTCCTTTCTTATAGTAAACGACGTCTGGTAAACGACGTCCTGGTAAACGACGTCCGTCGTTTTAATAAGCACACATCTTTCTATCTCAGATTATGTTTTATTATCTTTCCTATCTTTGCCATCCATCAGCCTGACGGCCGTCCGCGCCATCGGCAGCGCCACTAGCAGGCTGGCCAGATCGGCTGCCGCCTGGCAGCTCGCGAGCCCACGGGTTCCAAACAGCTGCGGCAGAATCAGAAGAGCGGGTATGTAGAGATATCCCTGTCTTGATGTACTCAGCAAAATTGCGTTTCTCGCCCGCCCGATTCCCGCGTAAAACATGTTAATCACCGACACCCAGGCATGAATCGGAAGCACAATACACTGCATTCTCACGCAAAAGCTCCCGATATCCAGCATTTCGGCATCTGCCTCTGTAAAGATCCCGATCAACGGTTTTGCAAATATAAAAATAGCAACACACATGACCGCAGAACCGATCAGAGAGACCAGAGAACTAAAGCGAAATGCCTCCTTTACCCGGTCAAACCGTTTGGCGCCCCAGTTATAACCCACCACCGGCTGATATCCCTGTCCAAAGCCCAGGATCACGCCAAACGGGAACTGCATAATCCGGTTTGATACCGAAATCGCTGCGAGGGCGGAGGTGGAAAATCCGCCGGCGATCCGATTCATCACGGTATTCGCCACGACCGACAGCGCCTGTCGGAAAAAGGATGTAGATCCGATTTTCAATACCTCCGTGACACCCTGCACCGTATAATGGACATTCTTCAGCGACAGCTCCACATGCGCCTTCTTACGCAGATACGGAAAAATCAGAATCGCGCAGCTTACCAGCTTCGAAATGCAGGTAGCCATCGAGGCGCCGGAAATCCCAAGATCCAGTCCGAAAATAAACAGAGGATCCAGCAGACAGTTGAGCACGCCGCCAAAACCAATCCCCACCATAGCATATACAGCGCTGCCTTCACTTCGAAGGCACATATTCATAATCAGGCTGCACACCATAAAGGGCGCCGCGTAAATCACATATTTCGCGTACTGTATGGAATATTCCCTGCATTCCGGCGTGGCTCCTAAAAGATTGACAATGCCGGAAATATTCCAGACGCCAATCAGAATCACGGCTATTCCGATCAGGGCACCGCTGACCAGGGCGGTGCTGAATATCTCATTCGCTTCCTTATTTTTTTTCGCTCCGAGGAGACGGGAGATATAGCTGCATGCTCCCGTCCCGATCAGACTGCCCGCCAGCGTGATCGTCTGCTCCAGGCTGCTGTTTACCCCGACTGCAGCCGTCGCGTTTGTACCAAGCGAGCTGACAAAAAAAGTATCTACCAGGTTATAGATGATCGTAATCATCTGAGCGACAATGGTCGGAACCGCCATAACAGGAATCAGCCTGTTGATCGGCTCTGTTAGTAAGGACTGGTTTTTCTCTTTTGCTGCTGACTTTGGCATAGCATCTCTTCTTTCGATAATTATAGTAACGAAATTATAGTAAATCACCATGCAGCGGTTTTCGCTGCACCACTGCGAGGAAAAAAAGCTTCGCTCCGACCGCTTTTACTGTAAACGGCGTAAGTCGTTTTTCACTCGGGTTCCCCGCGAGTTCCCGTTTGGCGCCCCGGGTCATAAAAAACCATCATCTGAGGCACCGGAAATCGCAGGGAAATGGCTCCTTTGGGACACTCCAGCACACAGGCATTGCAGTGCTTGCATTCCTTTGGATATTGTACCTCCGGGACCTTCACGCCCGGTTTTTGCAGCCCGAACGTATCATTCGGACAGATATTCACACAATTCATACAGCCCACGCAGCGGGACTTCTGGATTACTGGAGGCATATTTTACACTTCCTTTCTGTGCGGGCGTAAAAATGCAGCTGGCTTTCCGTCAATTTTCTGCACCGCGACATAATTGCTGTTGTAAGCCGGATCCGGCTCCGGATAGCCTTTATAGCGGTACGCTCCGCGGCTTTCTTTGCGGAATCGGCCGGCTGTCATAGCCAGCTCTGCGTTTTGAGCCACATCCTCTACCGCGAGGCACTGCATCAGGTCATGCGGCGCAGCAGCCTGCATATCCTTCATTTTGCCCTCGATTCTCTTCAGATGCTGCCATCCCACATCGAACAATTCGTCGCTTAAGATGCCGCTTCCACAGTAGTCCCACATCACCTGGATAATGGCGACATTGATTTCCTCCCAGGTCGGGTTCGCCGTACTGCACTCATTGGCCAGATAGCGGGAGTACCTCTGCAGGCATTCTTCCACAACCGGAGATTCTTCCGCAGGCTGGAGCTCTTTTGTCTGGCTGTATTTCGCGGCATTGCGTCCGGCAATCCTGCCGCCCACCGCTGTGGGAGAGAGGCCTGGCAGGTTATTTCCCATGCACTCTCCGGCCGCGTAAAGCCCGGCTACTGTCGTTTCCTGCCTGTCGTTGATGACATCCGGCCCGCCGGGGCGTCCGCCGCCCACATCCCGCGCAGTCGCAAATTCCAGCATCTTCCGGTCAAAATCAAACCCCTCGTCCTCCAGATGCTTTACGATGCCAGAGCTTCCCTCATGCTGCAGAGCCCACTTCATATATTCGGTGTCCTCCGGCGTGTTGTAGCTGAAATTCATAAAAACAGGCTGTCCGTTCGCATAGGCTTCCTTCATTTTGTTTTCCGGCAGATACTGCGTATATTCTCCCGTCTCCCAGCCTGGCCTGGTTATGACGTGCGGCTCTCCCGGAGTTTTGGGATTCAGGACGTCGTATGTCGTAATCTCGCCGATCGGCGCATACGGTTTGCCCTCAATGTCTGTGTACACACCTACCCAGGTGCGTGTACCGCCATATTCAAAATAGCGGCTTACACCAATATTCGGGCCTGACTCGCCGCCGGTCACACCGGCGTTGACAATACGCGCGCCTGCGCGGTACGCTGCCGCTGTTCCCACTCCGGATTCCGGGCCATACTGCGCCCATCCTATCCGGTTATCACCCGTTAAACGTTTGCCCTTCGCCGTACACAGGATCAGACTTTTGCAGCGAATCACCTGAAACTTTGGCGGGTCAGCAGATAAATCAACCGCAATCGCGCCACATACGCTGCCGTCGTCATCCGTCAGGATTTCGGTCAGCGGATGGCGGTTCAATATCTTCACTCCCCGCTTACGCGCCTCATTTGTAAATATCGGTTTCTGATTCACTCCCTCGTATTTGAGATGGGTGCCCAGAATCCATGGCAGCGTATGTCCGGTAAACTCCCATTTCCCATGCGGCATCATCTGAATTCCCCAGGACTGCCATTGCTTTACAACGTCAAAGCTTTCCTTTGCAAAGGCGTCCATCAGATCCCTGTCCTTACAGGCTCCCGGTCCCGGACGGTCATGAAGATACAGCTTCATAAACTCGTCATAGCTTCCATGCACTTCCGGGATATAGCACTGAAAATGATCATTTCCGGTCGATCCTGCGCCGCTGCGCCTCGTATTTGCCTTTTCAATCAGGATCACGCTGCTTCCGGCGTCCGCCGCTGAGATGGCCGCCATCATGCCGGCGGTTCCCCCGCCTGCCACAAGCACGTCGCACTCTAAAATATTTTTTACTTCCATAACTGTTTTCCTTTTCTGTTCACAGAGCCAGCTGGATATTTTGTCTCCCCGGATTCTGCGAAAATCAGGATATGAAACGCATCCCCCGGTGTTCAGCATCCTGAAATCATCTTCCGGTAATTCTGACAGTCCTGCGTGCCATAAAAGACGTCCCTCAGGTTTACCAGCCGGATCCCCGCTTCCTTTATCCAGTCATTCAGCTCCCGGCTGCATAATACCTGTACATCCTTCAGGCGTTGAATGCTGATCGAGCTGCGCGGCCCCTCCAGCGTATTTCTTAAGACAACATCATCTAAGAAACCCGGCTGTAAGGTTATCATAGGGATTTTCCCCTGCATGCTTCCTTCCTCTGCAGATGCTTCCTTAATCATTCCCAAAGGGTCGTAGCTTTCATAATTTTCAAAGTTCAGAGTCTTTCGGTACTCCTCCCCGCAGCTTATTATCTTTTTGCCGGATCCGCTGTAGTCATAAAACACGCCATAGTGCTGACAGACCCGCTCTCTTACCTGATCCACCGCTTCGCTGCCGGAAGGCAGTGCAGAGAAAGGCGCTTTTCCGTAATTCAGAATGCAAAACCGGATCTCAGCTTCCAGTTCCATCTCCAGCTCTTGCGAGTTGATCTGCGAAAGCTGCAGCAAATCTCTCCGGAAATATCCGTCATCATCGATCAGATCCGGGACGCGCTCCGCCTCCAGTACAGGCTTCCCCCAGAATTTTGCTGACCAGTCCAGGGATACCCACGGACAGGCTTTTAACCGGGCAAGCGCGTCGACCGCCCCTTCGGTATCCAGCATAACAGAAGCGACCGTCACACAGCCTTCCTTAATTGCCATAAAGGCACCGTCATTGCAGGTTTCGGTATATCCCATGTCGTCCGCACGAATTATCATTTCCATCGTCCATACCTCCCCTCAAAGCAGACGCTCCAGTGCCAGGTCGCTTCCTGTCGCCAGTAAATAATTCTGGTATTCCCGGGAACCATACAGAGCGTCCCTGAGATTGACAAGCTCCACATGATTCTCCCGGATCCAGGCCTTCAGCTCCGGCGAGCATAATGCCTCCACATCCTTGCATCTCTGGATGCTGCAGATCTCAGCCGTATCCTCCCATATTCTCTCGTCCACGTAGCCCGGATGCTCGGAGCGCATCCAGACATAATCTCCCTCCGGCATGGTCATAATCATCTCGAGGGGATCATACTGCTTATAATCCTTCAGCAACAGGCCGGGGCGTCCGAAATTTTCGTATTCAAAAATCCTTTTTTCTTCATATTTCGGATCCCAGTCCTCCGGCAGGTTCATGCCGGGTTTATGTCCGGCCGCTTCGGGGCCATAGTGATAGTAGCGGTTATAGCCGTAGACAATCCCGTATTCATCACATACTGCCTTTTTGGCCCGCCCGATGATACTGTTGCCCACATTCGTCGCATCCGGGACACGCCCCATTTTTCTTAAATAAAATTCTACCTCTGCGCGGCACTCCCGGAGCATATCCTCGTAGTCAATCCCGCTGATTCCAAAGCGATGGGAGTTTCCCAGATCCTTGCGGAAGTGTCCGGAAGCATCCACAAGGGACGGTACATTTTCCGCCCCCGCGACCGGGGTCCCCCACCAGTGCGTATGCCAGTTTACGGAGATCCAGGGCCGCTCTTTCAAAAACTCCATCGCTTCCTCAGAGCCGGGACAGTCCACCATCAGCTCCACCAGGGAAACCACGCCTTCCTCCATGCTGCGGAAGGCGCCGCGGTTGCTCACCGGGGTGTATCCGACGTCATCCGCCCTGAAAATCACTTTCATTCTGGCGCCCCCTTACCCCTGTTCTTTACCTCAGAAAGCATTTCCGCTGTTTTTTCAACCCAGGCCTCTGCCGCTCCCGGCATCAGGGCCGAGCTCTGCGCTTCCCAGGTGCCCTTCTCAAACGCGCTCTGATCCGGCACATACCGCATGCCGCCATTAATCATGGACATCAGCAAGGTATGCTTATAAGGTGACTTTTCCTTCAGCTGTAGCTCAGTGATTGCATTCGTCTCAGGCTTGATCGCTACAAAAGCAAGATCCAGGTCTTCCAGCACCAGGGCATGCGCGTCCATCTCACGCTCTTCTTCTTCCGGTATGTATTCCGGCGTTCTGGTCGGGCGCATTTCGCTCCTTTTCTTTCCCTTCCAGAAAATGGAGGTGGAAGCGTATTCTACAGACTCCTCGATGGATTTACATTCGATCCCGTCAATGATCTTTTCCATATCGGACGCCATCTCCGAGCCAAGTCTGGATACAATCTCCAGTCCCTTTTCTACGCCCAGATCAAGCTTGCCAACTGACCCGTCTTCCCTGACGACCTCCAGCAGCGCCTGCTCCCTCGTGATCTGATCGCCGGCCGCACTCATGGTAAACATGACCGGCGCACCATATTTCTCTTCCAGCGCGACACAGGCGTACCCTGGGACATCCGCGGATATCAGCCGCGTATTTTTCTCTTTCTCGGAATTGTCGATCGCGCAGGGCTTTAAGCCATAATTAATCAGCATGCCGATCGGCTTCCCCTCCAGAGAATCCAGCCGTACGACCGTCGCCGTCTTATTCGAAACCCCTTCCCGGTTAATATTGATCCACCAACCTGCAGGTGTCTCCACATCCCGGTTGGAATTGACGTCACAGAACCCTGTCCCGACTCCCATCCTGGCTTCGGTAAACGAAGCCAGCATCATTTCCAGGGCCGCCGCAGAAGCTTCCCTGACCGCCGCCATAAATTCTCTTCTTTTCCTGGGCGCGTCCGGATCCTCCGGCGGAGCATTACGGGCATTCCTCTTTTTCTCTTCCTCCGTTTCCTTTGGAAATGGAGGAAATGGAACATTCGGATCCCGCGGCGCATGTGGGGATGTAATGGTATGATTGACATGGATCCATATATTTTCTCTCGGTGCCCCGGTTTTTTCCTCAATCATGTCACGAACCATATTCAATATGTCTTCCGGGACATTTACCAGCTCCAGTACAGCAATCACCATTCTGGAACCGCTCTCCAGCATTAACATCCGGAGCTGGGGCGCATCATGGACGCCCATAAATCCATCCGTCGGAAACATGGTCTCCGGAAACCTGATCTCGCAGCCTCCGGCGCCCGCTTTTAACTGATTCATAAATCCTCCTCCTTTGTTCTCGCTTTTCTCAAGCAGGAATCACGTTTCGTTCTTTTAAAAACTCCAGTATCAGATCATCCAGCTTCCGCATGTGGTCAATCCCGACGATGGACTCTCCAAGCTCTATAAAGCCGCAGGATCCGTCACTTTTCGGCCAGAGCGGCAGCCCTTCGCCATTGGGATCGCCTGTGCTGATAAAATTCGCCCAGTAGCTGCTCATCTGATCCGCTAAACGGTAATCGATATCCTCCCACGGGCGGACCGGCGGTACCCCATTGCGCATAGAGGCAAACGCATACCAGAGTTCACCGGAATGCCAGGCCAGAAGCTTCTCAGGGTCACGGGCAGTATCTTTATCCTCCGGCCGGCCCGGGATCCTCCGGGTAAAGAGATAGTTGAATGTGTTTTTCCCCGGTGCAGCTTCCGAACGGTGCATACCAAAGTAACGGTTCAGCGCCAGGCCACCCATCCGCGGCCCCTCGCGCAATCCATAAGAAGCCAGCCGGCAGGATGTCTCATGGACCGTTTCATCCGTAACCGTGACTAGCTGTTCAAAATCATATTTGTCATACAGCGAACCCAGAAGCGATCTGCAGCAGGAATAAAATTCCGACGCACACGAAAACTGTTTCCGGTCCGGCAGCATCCTGCTCTCACCCATATTGGTGCCTGCCAGATAATCAAGCCGGCATCCGTACTTTTCGGTGCTTTCCGCCAGTGACTGATCCGGAATCAGAGTTCCGTCATAAATCAGAGATTTCGGCAAAAGATGCCGCGCCTTCGGATCCAGGAACGCATACGCGTTTATTTTTCGCAGTTCGTCCGGAGAAGCTTCCGGATCAATCCCCAGAGCGGCCAGATACTCTCTGCAGCGCTGCCCGGCGGTCTCTCTTTTCTCGTATTCACGGTTCCATGCCAGCCCGCTCTCATTGATCATGCGCTTAATGTACCTTCGACCCAGAGGAGAAAAAGCCAGAGACGCGGCCTTGCCGGTACCTGCCGACTGTCCTCCCACGGTGATCTTGTCAGGGTCTCCGCCAAAAGCCTCAATATTATCTACTACCCACTGCAGCGCCATGATCTCGTCCATCAGGGTATAATTTCCGCTCTCACCCTGTTCGGCATCCAGCTGAGGAAGGGAAAGATAGCCAAAAGCTCCCAGTCTCTGGGCAGCGCTGACCACAATAATCCCCTTCCTGGCCAGTTCAGCAGGATGAAACTCCACCTCATAGGAATACCCATGATCGGGCCCGCCTCCGTGAAACCACAGATACACCGGCCGCTTATCCCCGGCGCAGGCAGCGCCGGTCGCCAGATTCAGGTATAAACAGTCCTCGCTCATCGCAGGTAAACCCATATAATAAAAATCACCTGCCCAGGGCTCGGCGCCCATATCCCCATCAGAAGGCTGAATACAGGCCGGCGCATAGCTGACACAGTCGCGGACGCCGCTCCATCCGGAGGGCGCCTGCGGAGGGCGCCACCGAAGTGGCCCCACCGGCGGCGCGGCAAAAGGAATCCCGCGAAATTCGGTGATTCCGGCATAGCATCCGGTCAGCTCCACGCCGCGTACTGCTCCATATTTTGTACAAACAGTTCCGATATAAGCAGACATTTTCTGATCCCTCCGGTTTCATTCCTTTTAAATTATATAAGGGAAGAATTCACTGCGGTTTCAGACATCCACCGCAGCCTTTCCATAGACTGCCATTTTGCGCAGCCCTCCAAACACTTTCCGCTCTTCGATCACCGGGTTCCCGTCCACGAGACTCTGATAAGCTCCTATGACATCATCCAGCAGCTCCGGGCTCTGGCTGAAGTTCACCGTACTATAGCCCACCGCGGTATGTCCGGGATACATCCGGTCAAAATCTTTTCGATAAGATCGGAGCTTTTTCAGCAGGCGGAGGTTCAGCGCAGCTGAATTTCCCTCCAGAACAAAGCTCGAATTGAATGCGTCTCCGGTAAAGGCAATCCTTGTCTTTGGATCAATAAATACCGCACTGCCTCTTGTGTGGCCCGGAATATTGATGACAGTCACCTCGCGGTTTCCAAGGTCAAATACCTGGCCCTCCTTCAGCTCCAGAATCTCAGGCAGATTTTCCTCCTGCACGCCCATAAAGGTCAGATTTGTGTAATCGTAATAGTTCCATCCGCCGCTGTCGCAGCCCGGGAAATTCATCCTGGTTCCATCCGGATAGGACGGCGGGAAGTTTCTCCAGATATTCGGGTTCTCCCACAGCTGCTGGTTGACCCGGAAGGTATTGTGTACCAACGGAATATCCTGCGGGAACATCCAGACCTGGTCAAACTGGCAGATGCCTCCGCAATGGTCTCCATGCGCGTGTGTGATCGCCACGTCATAGGGCATCGGGCAAAGATGGGAAATCAGCTCTCTAGCGTCAAAGGAACCGCAGCCGCTGTCGATCACCAGACCGCGTTTTTCGCCCACCAGTACATAGATATTGACCATTCCGAACTCGTTGATCTGATAGGTATGATCGCCGATCTCATAGATGATCGGGAACTTCGGCAGCGTCCGATGCTTCGATTCCTTTACAAAGTCCGGCGTGACATGGGGATCGACATAAATACTGTAGTCCCTGCTTTTCCCCGGTCCCATCATATCCTCGGTGATTTTGCTCAGATCGGATAACAGCGGTTTATTCGGGCGCATGTTTCCCATCCGTTCCCGTCTTGCCAGGCTCCGTTTACGGTATTTCTGCATCCGTTCATCCAGAATCACTCCGTTCCAGTTCATACCGAATCCGAAGTCCCAGCTGTGCTCCGCCGCGTCCAGATAAGGCACCATGTCCTGCGGCATATCTTCATAATGCTCTTCTACCGTACTCATGCTCTCCGGCATCTGGAAGGGCAGCAGTCCGCTCGGCTCAAACCGGCCTGCCATCGCTTCCAGCAGCACCTGATTCGGCGTCCCCGCAAATGCGACCAGGATCGCGTCTACATAAGGCTCAAATTCCGTCGGAACGACCGGGTTCTTGCAATTCAGCACCAGGATGACCGGCTTGTCCCCCATCAATTTCCTGGTCTCCATCAGATTATCCAGGTCATAGGCATTATAGGTCTCCACTGTTTTGCCGCGGTAGCTGCGGTTTTCTCTGACCCCGTCCACAAGATCACCGGCAATGCTCTCCTCGCGGGCGTTTACTGCCGTATAAGGACGATACTGGAGGGAAATCGGCTGATACTCGCCGGTCTTTTCGTTGTAACCGTTTCCACTATCCGGGGAATCCATAAACACCACCGCACAGTCCGCCTCCTCCGGCGAGGCAGCCGCCTGGAAGTACTTCTCTATTTCTTCTGTACTGATCGGCTGACCCTTTGTGATCGGCTCCAGTATGCCGGCACGGTTCGGAACGCCGCCGTGATATTTATCGGCCACCCATACCCTGGTCTGGGCAGCCATCGGAAGAAGGCCGGTATTTTTCAGCATGACGATGGATTTTCTGTGCGCATCCATTGCCAGATCCTGATATTCCTGATTGTTCACAACCTTGCGCGCATTCTCCGGATCCGCATACGGATTCTCGAAGCTGCCCACCCGGAATCCATACGTCAGGACCCGCTCTGCTACCTCATTTACCTTCTTGTCCGCCCAGTCCTTTCCATGCTTTTCCTGGGCCAGATTGTAAGCATCTCTGACAATTTCAATTTCATTGGCGCCGCCAAACTGGTCGACCCCGCTCTCCCACTCTTTCAGGGCACGCTCCGCCGGTGTGATATCCGTATAGCCCCAGGCGTTGATCTCCGGGCGCGTGGTGCGCTCTTTCTTAATGCTTCCGGTCAGCCAGAAGTCCGAGCAGACAAATCCTTCGAACTTGTTTTCCTCACGCAGAAGGGTATCGATCAGATAGGGATTAAAGCTGGCTCCTGCACATTTTCCATCCTCATCCCCAATTCCCCACATTGCATCATAGCAGGACATCACCGCTCCGCACTGCCTGGTCGGTCCGTCGAGCGCAAAGGCTCCCTTCGTCCAGGGATCCGTATGCTTACTGAAGCATCCGCCGGGGTATACCGCATATTTCCCGGATTCGCTGTGGGATTCTCTTCCGCCTTCTCCGGTGGAGCCCGGCCAGTGCTTGCACATAGTCAGCACACTGTCCCGTCCCCAGCCGTTTGAAGCAGCGCTCTCTCCTTCCGAGGTCTGCATCCCGTCGCAGATCGCTTTTGCCATGTCTGCATTCAGCTGTTCATCCGAGCCAAAGGTCGCCGACATCCGGTTCCAGCGCGGATCGCTTGCCAGATCCACCTGCGGTCCCAGCTCCATGGTAATGCCCATCGCGCGGTATTCCTTTGAAACGGTCTCGGCCTGCTGCTTCGCAACCGCCGGGTCAAAGGTCGCCCCCAGTCCCAGGTTGGACGGCCAGCAGGTGACGTCATCCTTTTCCTTATCACTGTGCGTATCAAAAAATGCGCGGGGATTGGTGCTGAACCAGACCGGAATTCCATATTTATGGCCTTCCGCGATTTTCTGGATATTGTTATTAAACTGCGCCGCATACGCGGGACCTTCAATCGCGGACATCAGCCAGCAGCGCATCTCATCATGTGTAATCAGTTCTTCATGATACTCCGTAGCTTCTGTCGGATCCAGGGCCATCATTTCCTCCGGAGTCTTTTTCATCAAAGCCATCCGCGCTTTCAAAGCCGGGCTGCGCAGACTTCTCTCAGACAGACGAAGCACCATAAACATGCCGCCATGCAGGGACAGTCCCAGCTTGCTGTCAAGATCCATCCGACCAACCAGATCCTTTACCCTCTCTTCTACGGGCAGGCGCCAGTCTTCATAGGGATCCAGCTCGCCATTCTGATCCATATCCTTAAACGCATAGCCATCCTTCTCCAGAATATGGACGCCGCTGTCTTTGGAAAACCCCAGGGTTGCGCCGCCTTCATTCACGACCAGCGTATACCCGTCTTTTTCCTCCAAATGCCATTTTTTCATTTTCCCACCTCGTTTACAGATCTATAAATCCTTTATTTGCTGATTTATAAATGGCTTCTATAATCTCCACAAATTCTACCGCATTGTCAATCGATACTCCGCTGTTGCTCAAAGGATCTTTTCCTACGATATCATTCTCTGAATGTTTCAGCAGCATTTCCACAAAATAACGGATATGCCTGGTCGGCATGGGCGGCAGATCGTCTCCGCAATAAGTCTGAACCTGATCCCGGCCCACCTTCACTGTTACCATCTCCGCATTTTTTTCGGTTCCATAAGGCGAAACGATGGCAGCCCCTTTTGTGCCATATATTTCCTCCGCGCTCGTCATCGCCCCGCTCACCCAGCTGCATTCCATTGTCACAAGCACTTCCTTCGGATACTGCATGACGACAATGGCGTTTTCCTCAATTCCATTCGCTTTGCCCTTTTCCGTATAATAAGACAGGCTGGCACTCAGCTTCTGGGGTTTTCCAAACAGGTAATGCGCCTTGTGAATCATATGTCCCCCGACGTCAGCCATGATGCCGCCCTGGACCTTCTCTTTGTTATAATCCACATGGTTCCGCACCGCATTGCCCATGCCCAGGCGGAATCTGGCGCCGGTGATTTCGCCTAAAACCCCGTCTTCAATCAGCTTTTTCACCTTTAAAGTGCCCCGCCTCACAAAGGGATCAGACATGAAGAAGGTGACTCCACTTTCCTTTACCGCCTTCTGGATTTCCCTCGCGTCCGCCGCAGATACGTATAAAGGCTTTTCCACAAAAACACCCACACCCGCTTTCGCAGCTTTTATAATCAGCTCCTTATGCAAAGCATTTTCCGCTGCGATGATCACACCATCCAGGGAATATTCCGCCAGCAGTCTGTCATAATCGTTTTCCAGAGTACAGCCGTACTGCTCCGCGATCTGTGCGCCGCGGCCATCTTCCTGTGGATCCCAGACGGCGGCAATCTCGCTTTCCTCATATCCGTTTACCAGCTCCACAAAGGTCTCTGCCTTGCCCCGGCAGCCGCATAATGCCAAACGTAATTTCTTCATATCTCCCGTTTCACCTCTGTTCTTTATTTTCGAAACCTGCCACCATCTGTTCTGCCGCTTCCATCAGGGCAGCCTCTATATAGCCCGCCTCATATTTGGGCGGAGTCCCCGGCAGAGACATCACGCCGGCAGGAACGCGGCTGGCCCGATACCAGGAGTCGTCGTCCAGAATATAGTTGGCGTCTTCTATCAGGCTGGCGTCATGGTTTATGACTAAAACCTCATAATCCGGAAACTTTTCTTTCAATTTCAGAGCGTAGGAGGAATAAAGCTCCCCGCCGATACCAAATACAATCAGCCTGCCAATCCGGACCATATGCAGACGGATCCGATAGGGCTTCTCGTCCGGTCCGGAATGAATTTCAATTTTCTGATTCGGCCACCTTCCGATTCTGACAATCGAACGGCCCGGCGTCTCCAGCCATTTCAGTCCGGCATTCAGACATGTCCCCTCAAAGGGATCCGACGCGTTCTGGATCGCCGACAGAGCCGCCGCATACTGATTATTACAAATATGTGCCAGCATGCCCTCCTGCTGACGCTGTGCAAAAGCAGCCTCTGATTCTTCCTGCTCCCGGTGCAGGTCAAGAGAAGGTCTCACAGGCGTTACATCTCCGGCCGCACCGCTGCACCAGAGCGCCACGCTCCCCGGGAAATATTTTTCAACCATCTGGCTGACATTGCCGCCGACATCACCGCTGATGGCACAGTTCTCCCTGTCTTCCTGGTTATTCATAAACATGACCGTATTATGCATCGCATAATTCATCAGATAAGCGATCGGTCTGCCCTTCATACTTTCAAAGGTCACCACATAAAAATTGTGATCGACCGGTCCTAAAGGATTCGGCCCGCCGCTGGCATACGTTGTGACTGACCCGTCCTGGGCTATCTGACAATAATCCGCGCAGCGGTTGATATTGCAGCCGCACGGGCACGAACCGAACCGGACCGTCGCCGGCTCCAGACGTTCCAGAGCCTCTGAGATCGCATCCATTAACAAGGTATGTACATAGGCCTCATAGCGGTCGGTCGCTTCCGATACCTTCTCCCCCCATTTTCTCGGGTCATTTAGCGGCTCTCTCTCCCGGTTGCCCAGGGCAGGAGCAGTATGGGTGTGAATTCCATAGAAGGTAACACACTCCTCAGGAACCCCGAAGCTTTCCGCAATCGCCGTCATGGAACGTTCCGGATTGGGCGCCTTATCCAGGTCAAATCCGCAGAACAACAGGGTTTTCTCCACATTCTCTACCGCCAGGACCCGCACGTAAATATCATCCGCTACTGATGTAAATTTTGTTCCCATTAGCCCACGCACTTCACCAAGCAGCTCTGCCGGCGGAGTGATGACTCTCCTGGCTGCTCCGCAGCGCAAAGCCTTTTTTTCATTTCCAATCATTCTTTTCTTCTCCTAACTATGCGTTTTTTGGCAACCATTTTTAATACGTTATTTCTACAAATTCATCCAGATCCTTCAGCTTTATTTCGTTTTTGATCTGGCGGTACTGATTCTGCTCTTCCAGCTGAGAAAGCCGCAGCATAGTCAGTCCTGAAAAGGCATATCCCGCAAGGCAGAGGATTGCTTTCATCTGCCAGGCGGAACGGTCCAGAACCATATTTACCAGAACCGCCCCGGCTGTCAGAAGCATTGTAACCGAGGTAAACCTCACCCGCTTCTGATACTGCTCTGACGTGCTGCGGAATACCCGTGCAATCATATCCCGCTGCGCGGTCAGTTTGGTCCAGACATTCATGGTCGTAAAGATAACAGCGGCAAGCGTAATCCCCGAAAATAAAATGACATACCAACAGCTGTTTGCCTCACAATTGACTGTCCCACATGCAAAATACAGCAAAAGCGCCATCGCATACAGGCCGCCCACTGCCCATTTCCGTCTTTTCCAGATGTCATCAGAAACATCCTCCCGGTAATAAGCACCCGTATAAAACCGTTCAATCTTTACTTTTCCATCGGAAGTAACGACTTCCCGTTCACTGTATCCGTCAAAGTACTGATTATAGCTTTTTGTCGCATGCTTGTTCATATGTAACCTCCGGTTTTTTCATCCCTGCGGATATCAAATAGTTTCTTACTAATTTATTTCTTTTACACGGCAGCAGGACACAAAATGCCCTTCCTCAATCTCTGCCAGCTGCTGCGGCTCTCTGCACTGGTCGGTGGCATAAGGGCACCTGGCAAGGAATCTGCACCCCGGCTTCGGATTGATCGGCGACGTCAGCTCCCCCTGAATCAGGATTCGCTTCGCCGGATGATCCACATCCACCGACGGCACCGCAGAGAGCAGCGCTTTCGTATATGGATGCAGCGGCATATCGAAAATCCTCTTTGTAGAGCTGGTCTCTACCAGCTGTCCCAGATACATCACGCAGATATTATCCGCAATCAGCTTCACAACACTCAGATCATGTGTGACAAACATCAGCGTCAGGCCTGATTTTTCCTGCAGATCCATCAGCAGGTTCAGGACCTGCGCCTGTATGGAAACATCCAGAGCAGAGACCGGCTCATCACAGACGATAAACTGGGGATCCAGAGCGAGGGCTCTGGCGATACCGACCCTCTGCCGGCGTCCTCCATCCAGCTCATGCGGGTAGGACATCCTCAGACGGTCTTCCACGCCGGTAAACTCCATCAGCTCCGTGACCTTATCGCTGAGCTCCTTTCTCCTCCAGCCGTAGCTTTTCAGCGGATCCGAAATAATCTCCTCAATCGTCATACGGGGATTGATCGAGGAATACGGATCCTGGAAAATAATCTGCATCTGCTGGCGGATTTTTTTCAGCTCCCTGGAATTTACGATCGTAATATCTTCCCCGTTCAGCAGGATCTGGCCATCGGTGCTGTCCTGCAGATGGATGATGGTGCGTCCCAGCGTCGATTTTCCACAGCCGGACTCGCCGACCACCCCCATCGTAGTTCCTTTTTCAATCTTGAAGGAAACATCATCCACGGCATGCAGCAGGCCGCCGTGAACCTCAAAATATTTCTTTAAATGTCTTACTTCCACGGCTGGGGTATTCATATGCTGCCCTCCTCTTTCCGGTTCTGGCACTTATGACAGCGACATACATGTCCTGGTTCAATCTCCGTCAACTTACCCTGTGTGCTCCTGCAGACATCGTCTGCATAGGGACATCTCGGGCTGAAATAGCACCCCTGCGGGAGCCTGCTCGGATCCGGCGGCAGCCCGGGAATCGGATGCAGCCTTCTGTCCTCCCCCGCGAACTGTGGCAGGGAGTTAAACAGTCCTCTTGTATACGGGTGCGACGGATTGTGGAAAATCTGAAATTTATTGCCCGATTCCACGATCTGCCCGGCATAGACGACTGCCACATCGTCACAGCACTCCGCCACAACGCCAAGGTCATGTGTGATCAGAATCATGGATGTACCACGTTCCTCTTTTAATTTCATGATCAGATCCAGAACCTGTGCCTGTATCGTCACATCCAGAGCGGTGGTCGGCTCATCCGCCAGCAGCAGCTCCGGGTTGCAGGCCAGCGCGATCGCGATGACGATACGCTGCTTCATGCCGCCTGAAAATTCATGGGGATAGTTCAGGAACCGTTCCTTCGGGATCCCCACCATCTCCAGAAGCTCCATTCCCTGCGCCATGGCTTCTTTTTTGTTTACTTCTTCGTGCGCCTGAATGGCCTCCATGATCTGCTCGCCCACCGAATGAATCGGATTCAGCGCAGTCATGGGATCCTGGCTGATCAGGGCAATCTTATCCCCGCGCACCTTCTGCATTTCTTTTTCCGGCAGATCCAGGATGCTCTGTCCATCCAGCTCAACCGTTCCTTCGCATTTCTTTGTGGAAGCATCCGGCAGGACACGGATAATCGCCTTCGCAATGGTGGTTTTCCCCGCTCCGGTCTCCCCCACCAGTCCAAGCACGGATCCTTTTTTCATGGAAAAGGTAACGCCGTTTACAGCCTGGATCGGAATCCCGCCGGAGGTATACTCTACTACCAGGTCTTTTACCGTTAAAAAATCGCTCATCGTTTAGCCTCCCTCAGTTCTTCAGTTTTGGATCCATGGCATCCCGAAGGCCGTCACCAAACAGATTGACACACCAGCAGAAAATCATGATCACCAGACCCGGGAAGAGAATCAGTGTCGGGCAGTTGCGCAGATAATCACGGCCTCCGCTCAGCATGGCGCCCCACTCCGGCGTCGGAGGCTGAATTCCCAGGCCGAGGAAGCTCAATGTAGCTGCGGCATTAATGGTTCCGCTGATGCCCATGGTAAGATTCACCAACAATGGGGAAACAACATTTGGCAGTAAGTGAATAAACATGATCTTTGTTTTTTTACAATTGTAGGCCTCCGCCGCTTCGAGGTATTCCTGTCCGCGCTCCCGGAGGATCTGGGCCCGCAGCATTCGAACCTGATTGAAAATACCTCCGAAGGAAAGCGCGATCAGCGTTACGAAAAAGCCGCTTCCCAGTACTGCCGATATGATAATCGTCAGCAGCGTTCCCGGAATGGACATCATGACATCGCAGATACGCATGATCAGGGACTCAATCCACTTGCCAAAATAACCGGCAATACATCCGAGGACGCAGGCACAGGCAAAGCTCATCAGAGAGCCCAGGACGCCCAGCGCCAGGGAATACCGGGTACCGTAAATCAGTCTGCTCATCACGTCGCGTCCCAGTTCGTCTGTCCCCATCCAATGCGCCCGGCTGGGACCGGTCAGCATGGCTGTGATATCCAGCGTGTAGGGATCATAAGGCGCCAACTGCTCCGCAAAAATGGCAACAAACACAAAAAACAAAATCCCGATCAGTCCGATCGTCGCGCCCCGGTCTCTCAGGATCCGCTTAAAAATCATCACGATCTGCGACTCTTTTTTTCGCCTTACTGGAATAGCATCTATTGTATTTACCTCAGCTTTTTGCACTTTTTACCGCCCTCCTTCCTTTATTCGTCGAGCTGACATACTGTGCTTTAATACGCGGATCCACAAAACCATAGGTCAGATCCACAAGCAGCATACTCAGGGCATTTACGGCAGCCAACAAAATCGTGACCGTTTCGACCACCGGGTAATCCCGGTTATTGACCGCAGATAACAGATACGTACCTACCCCAGGTATGGAAAATGTCCTCTCCAGGACAAGGGCTCCGCCGACAATACCGCCGATCGCCCCGCCCACCATTGTGATAATCGGCATCAGCGCATTGGGCAGCATATGGTGAATAATCACTCTTCCCTCCGGCAGACCCTTTGCGCGGGCAGTCGTGATATAATCATCGCGCATAACCTGCAGCATGGACTGGCGCGTCGTCCTTGCGTTTCCGCACCAGCCGCCCAGGAGTCCGCTTATAATTGGAAGAATATAATGCCTCCAGCTGCCGATACCGGAGGCCGGCAGCCATTTCAGCCTCACTGCGAACAGAAGGATCAGTTCCATGCTCAGCCAGAAGCTGGGGATGGCCTGAAACAGCATCGCCAGAGACAGGACGCCTCTGTCCTGCCATTTTCCTCTCTTTAAAGCCGCCATGATCCCGACCGGAATGCCGACAGCAAGGCTGATAAACAGATTGATCAGGCTGATGAACACGGTCCTGGGAAGCCGTACGGCGACCTCGTTGATAATCGGCGTCCCATAAAACCAGGACGTACCAAAATCCCACTTAATAAAAAACTTATATAAGTACTGGCCCAGCCGGACCATAAAGGGCCCGTCCAGCCCCATCGCCTGTCTTTTCGCGAGGATTTCCTCGTAGGTTGCATCATCTCCCAGCAGCGCCGCTGCCGGATCCCCTGGCACCACATTCATAATTGTGAAGATCAGAACCGCAGCGACAAGAATTACAACCAGAGACATCAGCAGTCTTTTTAAAACGTATCTATACATATTTTTTCCTCTCTGGTCAGATAAGGATAAAGTGCCGCAGAAGAATTCCTCTGCGGCACTTTACCTTGACCGCCTGTCTTATACAGTCACATTATCAGACCATCCGTCATTCCCAGTAGAACGCATTCCAGTAAATCTTCTGTCCGGTCGGGTCTGTCACAGTCTGAACTCCTCTTTCCACTACAATATTATCATAGGCATTGCAGAGGCCATAAGAGAGGCAGAGTTCAATCGCGTACTCATGGAATTCCTCCACCGCCTCCTCACTGTATCCGTCATAGCTGCTTACACTCGTAAGCATTTCGTCGAGAGTTTCATCTATATAGTATCCGGAAGTACCTTCCCAGGAATTACTGGTCTGGCTGTATACCTTGCTCCATGCGTTCACAATATAGTCATCTGAGCCATTCACCTTCAAAAACAGATCCCAATTGGAGCGGGAGGATTCTCTGTATTCTGTGAGAACATTTCCTTCCAACGGCATCAACTGCAGATCGACTCCGATCTCGCGAAGCAGCGACTGAAGGACGACGCCGGTATCCGTAAGTGCATTCGTGTTCATGCTGATCAGAGTCAGGCTCAGTCCGTCACCATATCCGGCTTCCTCCAGCAGTTCTTTTGCCTTTTCCAGATCATACTGGTAGTAGTTATCTTCCGTATTCCAGTCTTCGTTATAATCGATCAGGAAGGAACCGCCCACCTCATGCGTCTCCAGGGTTTCTCCCTTGAATACCATCTGCACGATATATTCATTGCTGATTGCGTAGCTGAGTGCCTGGCGCACACGGATATCCGAGAGCGGACTGACTTCGTCCGTGTTATAATCAATCACGTAGGTCAGGCCGTTGACTTTATTCCAGACATAATACTCATCGGACATTTCGCCGCCTTCCTCAAACAGTTCAAGGTCATCACCAGATACATTTGCAGAATAGTCAATGTCTCCTGTTTCCAGAGCGATTGTCATCTGTGTAGACTCACTGATGACATAGAGCTCAATCTCATCCCAGTTGGCTGTCCAGATATCGCCGAGAACACTTTCTATCTGTTCGATCTGCTCATCAGTAGCCCAGAAATCTTCATTCCGTTCCAACACCAGCTTATAATCGGAAGTGAACTCCTTTACTTTGTAGATCGCGCAGCTGACCGGCATCGTCACAAAGCCATCGGAACTGGCTTCATAGGCTGCCTGCGAGTAGATATATACAGGAAGCTTCTGACCAGACATAGTCGGCACAGTCTTCAAATGGAACTCCAGAGTATATTCGCCCGTCTGCTCCCAGCTCTCAAAAGAAGAAATCAGATTCGATCCTTCTTCCTTTGCTCTGTCCCAGCAGAACAGCGCGTCGCTTGCTGTAATGTGGTTACCATCTGCATCATAAATGTTGTCCCACATCTCAAAGTACATGGTCAGTCTGTCGTCCGACCAGGTCACATCGCCCATAAGGCCGACGGTATCTCCCGTTTCATAATCTACCGTTGCAAGAGGCATATAGAACAGGTCACTGTAATCGGAAGTCGTCGAGTTCGGCTCCAGGCTGCTGAACAGCGAGCTTACGCCAATGGTGAACGAGCTGTAATCGCCGTCCGACTCCTCCGCAGAGGCCGTAGCTGCCGTCATCATAGAAATGACCATTACAGCGGTAAGAAGCATCGCCCATAATTTGTTGCCGATAGTTTTTGCTCTCATGATTGTTTCCATCCTTTCTCAGTTTGAAATAAGTAAATTTTGAAATACGTGAATGATAGAGTTAATAGTTATTTTATAGAAGAAACCGACAAACGCCACCTGTCCTGTGTTATGTATTTTCCACCTCCCTTCGCAAGCCAGGATCCTATCTGCCTGATCAGGTACTACGCCGGTCTGTTTCTTTCCATTTCCTCCTTTGCACTGCTTGCTTCTGTGGCATCGTCTCTTTTTGTCACTCGAGTCATTTGATGACATTATTTCTTCCCATCCGTCAAAAGTAAATCCGCCAGTTTATAAAATCAGGCATCAGATTATCCGTCCCTCCGTTTTTACTGTTTTTCTTTCAGGCCATCAGTTTATATCACTGCATCATTTTGTACTGTTTGCATCCTCTCAGATGGCTGATGTACAATTCCTTTGTTGATTTTGTATATTTACTCTGCCCGTTGACAAAACTTTTTTCATAGAATATACTGACCTTTATATAAAAATTTGATTTATCTTATATCCTGCAAAATGTCGCCGCCAGGGGAGGAGGGAGCACGCCGGCCATGAATACTCAGGGAATCAAAAAACTGTCCGCAGAGCTCAAAAAGCATCTGCTCTTTATCCTTCTGCCTCTCATGATCGGGCTGCTTCTGTTTTTTGGAATTTCGCTGACCACATCCTCTGCTCTGAAAAAATACGGCAATCTTTCGGTTACGAATTTCCAGTCCGATGTTTCCGCCGCCCTGGCTCAGATTGAGCTGACCGCGCGGGGTCTGCAAAATAATTCTGAGTTCCTTGACTACCTTTATGCTTCTGAGACAACCCTGTCCTCCAAAAGTGCATTGTCTCAGCTTATTAACCAGTATCAGTCAGACTGTGAATACATCAGTGACATTTATCTGTTCAGTGAATCACACGACTGCATCTACACCGCGGGCGGTTATTTTTCCTACCAGTCGGCTTCCACCTTTTTAGGCCGGATCGGTATCTTTTTGTCTGAAGGCAGCCAGTCAGGAGGTTTAAACCTGCCGGACGGCTGGTACTGCAATAATGAAGGAGTATTTTCTCCCTATTACAGCGTCAGTCTCAATAATGACGGAGCGGCCGCTGACAGTATCCTGATCCTCGTCATGGACAGGAGCTATCTTGTCCGCTTAATGCTGAAAAATGACTCTCTGCTCTGCTGTATTTTTAATGATGACTGCAGCATCTACTCTATATTTGCCCTGCCTTACGCCACTGACTGGACGTCGCCGGGCCAGGTCGCTTCTCTGCTGGGGCAGCCCGTAAAATGCTTCTACTTAACGGATGAGGATTATACTTATCTGGTTGCGATTGCCTCGTCAGAGTACTACGCCCCCTTATATCTGATTGTAGTGTTTTTCTCCCTCTATTTCGTCATAGTACTGTTTATAAGCATTGTCCAGGTTTACCGGCAGATGAACCAGCGCTATCGGTTTGTCTCCTCGCTCTTAGGAATCATCTCGCCATATTCCGAAGAGGATTATTCGGAAGAGGATGCTCATTCGGTTATCTCGGAAGCCCTGCAAAGCTTCCGGGACGAGAAGACATCCAAAGCTCTCGCATTAAAATCCAGGAACCTCCGTCTGCTTTTGTCAGACTTATCCGGAACTGAAAAATCGAAAGACCAGTATGAACGTGCCGGCATTTCTGCGAATGCGGAAGCTTACTGCGTTGTCACGTTCCACATCCAGGACCTTTCGATGATTCATCTGCTGCTGCCAGCCTCAGGTGAAAACGTGGAAGAAACAGAGGATCTGGACGACCTGCTCCTGACTCTGCTCCGCACGACGCTGGAGCTTTATGCTGACGGCCGTTATTCTTTTTCCTGCACCGGCAGGCTTCATGATTTATGCGCCGTACTCTCTCTGTCAGAAAAGCCCCGGAGCTGTGACGAAATCATCAGCCTGATAAACAGGGTTCTGCTTACAGTAGAAAACTCTTATGGCGTGCATATTGTGGCAGGCATCAGCGAGATTGTAGAAGATCCAAAAAGTCTTCCCGCCGCTTTTCAAAATAATTATAACCTCTTCCATTTTTCCAGGATTCTGGGAAGTCATGCCAGTATTATTACGCAGGAAGATTTTTCTTCCGATATGAAGCTCCTGCTTAACGATAATTATCTGCAGCAGATCTCCATGCTGATCAATGCCCTGCTTTCAAAAAAATGTGACATTGTACCTCAGCTGATCCGCACTATCTCGGATCATACAATCACCAACGATGTCAATAATCTCGATCTGACTGTAAGCCGCCTGTCGGGTATCTCCAACCTTCTCTCGGAAGCTGTTATCAGCAGTCATCTCCCCGCCAAGGAAGCAAACCGGCTTTTAAAAGCGCTGTACCACGTAAGCTCCATGCCGGAGCTTGTCAGCCTTGCTCTGGATTTTTCCCGCCAGATGGAGGCTCAGGCCAGTGCTGATAAAAAGGATCCGGTACAGGTCGCCTGTGCTTTTATTGAACAGCACTATGCCGATCCTGATCTGAGTGTTCCACAGGTCTGTGAAGCAGCGGGCTTAAGTGTCCAGCAGCTTTCGCGGCTCTTTCGTCAGCAGCTTGATATTACCATCATGGAATATATCACCACCCTCCGTATTGACCAGGCAAAAAAGCTGTTACTGGAAACGGACCTTACAGCTACCGTGATTGCAAACCGGGCAGGGTACAACAACCTGCTTACCTTTTCCCGGAATTTCAAGAAAAATGTCGGTACAACTCCAGGCGACTTCCGTGCATCCTACAGATAAACGCCTGTTTTTCTTTCCGTGCCTTCTGTGATTTCACTTTATCTCATCCATTTTTATTAATCAATTCGATTTCTTGTCGAAATTTTACAAAATTAGAATAAGTCATGCCGTCTTTTTTCGGCGACATTCTTCAGGTCTTCCCTGTTTCCCCGTCTTGTTTCTGTCTATTATCACAAAAAGCCGGGTTTCCTATGAAACCCGGCTTTGATATCTTATTCTGCTATGTGTCTGTAATGTTTGAAGAGGTCGATGAAGCAGGAAGCCCATTGGCTTTAGACAATGGGTGGTTCACGCAGAAATGACTCAGGTTCATACCCTGTGTGCCCGCTCTTTGTACCAGTCATGTTCCTTCGTGTAAACTGCAGTTTCAGCATGCCGTACCGGCCTGCCTGGAACGATCGGAGCCGTGCGGTCGATTTCGGGTTCTTCGGCTTCCTCTCCCAGGCTTTTTTTGTAGGCCTGGAATATTTTATAAAGGCTGGCCCGGAATTCCCGGTAGGTCGGCTCATGATAGACAAACTCTTCGCTGCAGTTGATCAGCTCGCCGGCGTCGTGGCGCGTCGCGAGGAGCGGGGCGCAGCGGCCGTCCTGATCCAGATGATCCTTGTTATAGCTCATCATATAGGGAACGCCCACCCGGAACGCCCTGTGTACCGCCCCGGCTTCGTCCGTATATTCCAGGAGAATATCTTTGCTCCACGCCTGACCGGTCTTGTTCGTGTTCTCAATGAGTGCGCCCGGAAAATATTTTTCCCAGAGCTCCATATAATATTTCCGCATCGGCGGGCAGCTGATGGTCAGCTCGTTCCTCCTGGGGTACTGCCAGAAGTCGATGGCGTGCTTACTATCCAGGCGGATGTCAGTCATGTAAACGCGGACGTCGTTTGCCACGGCATAATCGTTCATGGTAGCCACAGAGCCCTGGGAATACGCGCACCACGGGCCGGCCAGCTGCAGGACGAAGCTGCCTCTCTGCCGGATGATCCACCAAAAGACCGGAAAGCTGACCTTGCAGAGATTGATTTTTTCATCCGGGCCAAATGCGTCCTCGGTCTTGAAGGAATGGCCCCGCTCGTTTTTGGCGAAGGATTCCCGGAAGTAATCTTCCATGGTATAAGGCGCAGGCGCATCCTTCCCTTCTGCGACATGGCTGAAAATCTTCTCTTCCAGTATGGAGTCGGTATCCGCGCCGGCGTATCCGAGCTCCGCCGCCCAGAGGATCGGGCAGGCACCGGCATGGGCGCCGCATCCGGAGTGATCGACCGTATTGTCCTTGTTGAAGAGAAACAGAAACGGCTCAGTCAGGTTCGGGACGCTGACGGCTTCCTGGAACCGGTTCAGATACGTGATGTCGTTTTTGCCGTTCGCCTTATTGGCTACCCAGTCATTCAGGTTTTTCAGATGCCGGGTAACAATTTCCCCGTAAAGATAGTTATAGATGGCGAACGGATTACTGTCTTTTTTATCTGGTCCGTCGTAATCTTCCTGTTCGGTCAGATCCCGTTTGATGCTGCCATATTCTGTGCCATCAGACGAAAAGTCATACAGATAGATGGTATCTGCGCCGTATTTGCGCGCAAAATAGTTGATTCGGCCGATCACACTCTGTGTTGCCTGGCTCCAGACGCCTCCGAAAAGGATCAGATGCGTCCCTTCACTCATGAGAACATAGCACAGGGTATCAAGATCCACGGGCTGGAATACCACTTCCTTCGCACTTTCCACGCCATAGACGGGATCCTGGGATTTGCGCAGCAGCGGATAATTCCAGTAGACGTATTCTCTGGACATATCAATGCTGATGTCAGAAGAAAAGGTCTGCGCTCCGGCCGGGTTCCTTGTGAGGTTGATAGCCTTCGGATCTTCCGGTTCCTTATACCAGTCGTATTCCCTGTAATAAGCGACCGTTTCAATATGCTTCGCGGGGGCGCCGGAGACGATGGGCGCTGTACGATCGATGGCAATCTCCTGCACCTTCTGGCCAAGGTCTGCCTTGTAGGCGTAAAATACCTTGTAGACACTGGCTCTGAAGGCCCGATAGGTGGGGCGTAGTAGACAAACCGCTCACTGGTATTGATCAGCTCCATAGTTTCATTATGAAAGCTGGAGAGGACGGGACGTCTCGCGCCATCGCGCCCGCCGGTATGATCCTTGTTGTACGCGTAGCAGTAAGGAATCCCTACGCTGAGAACGGAATGCTGCCGTCCCGTCTCATCAGTATAGTCCACAGTCGGCTGCAGGATTCGTCCGCGGCGGATGGACGCATTCATAATCGGAGCGCCTGTCAGGTCGTTTTCCCAGATGTCCACATAATACTTTCGCATCGGGGGGCAGCTCATTGTCAGCTCATTTTTGCGGGGATACTTCCAGAAATCAATCGCATGCTTGCTGTCCAGGCGGCTGTCCGTCATGTAGACACGGACGTGATTTGCCACCGCATAATCATTGACGGTCGCTACCGCTGCCTGCGAATTAGCGCACCAGGGGCCGACCAGCATAAGCAGGAAGGTGCCTTTCTGCTTCAGAATCCAGCGATAGACCTGAAACGGGACGGCCTGCAGGTTAATCGGCTCATCCGCAGTAAAGGCATCTTCCGTCTTGAAGCCATGCCCGCGCCCGTTCTTCGCATAGGCCTCGCGGACATAGTCTGCCGGCGTCCAGGGCGTGACGCTCCCATTATTTTCCCTTACATGCCGAAAAATCGATTCCACGGATTCCGTCTCTGTCTGCCCGCTGCAGCCATCAAGCTCCGCGGCCCACACGATTGGATACGTGTCCGCCTGCGCACTGTCGCCGGAATGATCAATGGTATTATCTTTGTTATAAATAAACAGAAACGGTTCGGTCAGGTTGGGCACTGTGACCGGGTCACGATACAGGTTCAGATAAGTGATGTCGTCCCCGCCTCCGATTTTTTTCTTTACCCAGCTGTCCAGGTTGGTCAGATAGCGGGTAACGACTTCGCCATAGAGATAATTGTAGACTGCAAAAGGACTGGTCTCCTTTTTATCCGACCCGATATAATACTCGTGCGCGGTGATATCCTGCTTGATCGTGCCTTCGGCAGTGCCGTCCGCAGAAAAATCAAACAGGTAGACGGTATCCACTCCATACTTGCCGGCATAGTAATTAACCTGTCCGATGAGTTCCTGCGTCCCGGCGCTCCAGACGCCTCCGAACAGAACAACGTACGTTCCCTCACGCATGAACAGATAATTCAGGGCGTCAAAATTGATCGGCTCGATGACTACCTCGCCGGAATCTGCCGCACCGTAAACGGGGTCGTTTTCTTTTCGGATGCCAGGAAAATTCTGGTAGACAAACTCTCTGCCCATATTGATACGGATATCAGAAGAAAATTGCTTTTCCTCAGATGCTTCTGTATTGTTCATAATGTTTCCTCCTTCTACATTCCATTCGTCATTTTTTCCAAAAAATACAGTTCTTTCAGAGGAAATTATAATAAATGCACAGCAAAAAAACAATTCGATTTCTGCAGGAGGTATTTTCTGTTTGGAATAAACCTGGGTCTGTCCGCCCTCGTTTGTGCTAATAAATGGGGGCGGGAACTAGCGGAGCGGGAACTAAAGATTATAAACGATAACTCCGTGTTTTTTGGGACTAACTACGGAAAATTTACTCCGT
>JAJQBS010000110.1 GCA_021203145.1 Lachnospiraceae bacterium
TACAAACCCCTTATTAATTATTTATACTCCCCTCGAGACACCCGGTAGCTCCCCTACCGGGTGTCTCACTGCCTTTTTGCCTTTCGGAGGGAAGACCCGGCGGAGGGAATCGACTGGACTGGATGTTGGCGGGACGGATCGGATTTGATCAGCCCTGGCCGGGCGCACTCTACTCCTGACCTTTTGACTCTGGCGTCATATATTATGATATAGTGATAGGAAAGGGATGTGCGATGATTTATGGAAACGATTGCCGCGAAGGAGCTTGACTGCTATGTGGGCAGGCCGGGATATCTTCTGATTGATCTCAGGACATGCGCAGAATTTTCCGAGAGCCACCTCCGGGGCGCCGTCAACGCGCCGGAGGGCGAGTTTGGCTCCTGCCTGAAGGGACATGGTTCAGATGTGCTGGTTTTATACTGTGACCGCGGTGCAAAGAGTATGGCTGCGGCGCGCGAGCTTGAGGAGCTGGGGTGGCGCACGAAAACGGTGGTTGGCGGGATCCGCGCCTACCGGGGGCACAACCTGGTCATTTCTTATAATAAATGACATTAACCGCTTTACTTTGCGCTGTATATACGAATGCTGTATTTGCCAGCGGTACAGCTTTTAAACCTATTGACAGAGTGCGCGGAGGGCATTAATATATTAAGAAACGAAGGCTAAGGGTGAATACCGATGAAAGATTTGATGGAGCTGATGGCTCCGTGCCATTTTGGACTGGAAGCGGTTTTAAAAAGGGAAATACAGGATCTCGGCTATGAGATCAGCCTTGTTGAGGACGGGCGGGTCACTTTCTGGGGCGACGCCGAGGCGATTGTCGTGGCAAATATGTTTCTTCGATCGGCCGAGCGCGTGCTTCTGAAGGTTGCAAGCGTGCACGCGTCGACCTGGGATGAACTGTTCGACGGCGTCCGGGGGATGCCGTGGGAGCAGTACCTTCCGGTGGACGCGAGGTTCTGGGTGACGAAGGCGACCACGGTAAAGAGCAGGCTGTTCAGCCCTTCCGACATCCAGTCTATTGTGAAGAAGGCGGTGGTGGAGCGGCTGAAGGGCGTCTATGGGGTCAGCTGGTTTGCCGAGGACGGCCCGGCGTATCCGATTCGTGTGTTTTTGATGAAGGACGAGGCGGTATTGACGCTGGATACGACCGGAGAATCTCTTCATAAAAGAGGATACCGGAAGCTCACGGCAAAGGCTCCGATTTCGGAGACGCTGGCTTCGGCACTGATTATGTTGACGCCGTGGAAGGCGGATCGGATTCTGCTGGATCCGTTCTGCGGCAGCGGCACCTTCCCGATTGAGGCCGCCATGATGGCCGCAAACATCGCCCCGGGGATGGAACGCTCGTTTACCGCAGAGAAGTGGGCGAATCTCGTGGAGAAGCGGAAATGGTACAATGCGGTCGAGGAAGCGCGGGATCTGGCGGATCCTTCTGTGAAAACGGAGATTCAGGGCTATGATATCGACGGCGAGGTGCTGAAGGCCGCCCGGGAGAACGCGAGAAGAGCGGGCGTGGATCATCTGATTCATTTTCAGCGGCGGCCGGTGAACGAGCTGAGCCACGCGAAAAAGTATGGATTTGTGATCACAAACCCTCCGTACGGGGAGCGGCTTGAGGAGAAGGACGCGCTTCCGGAATTATATACCCAGATCGGAGAGGCGTTTGGACGGTTGGATTCCTGGTCGGAATATGTCATTACCGCGTATGAGGATGCGGAGAAATACATTGGCAAAAGGGCTGAAAAGAACAGAAAGATTTACAATGGCATGATAAAAGCTTATTTTTATCAGTTTCCGGGGCCGCGGCCTCCGAAAAGGACTCAGGTGAAATAGATTGAAGAGGACACGATCCGGCGTCGGCCATCCGGCGCTGCTGAAGGCATTTTGTCTGTTGATGGCACTTTTCCTGCTGATGGGAACGCTGGTTTCTGCGCAAGCGGTGTCCGAAATCTCTGATGGGCAGACGGAGACTTCCGCTCTCCCGTCACGCTGGTATGCCGGGGATTATGGGAAAAAACCGACTGTCAAGAACCAGGGCTCTTATGGGACCTGCTGGGCGATCACTGCTACGTCCGCGCTGGAGGCGGCGCTTCTCCCGCTGCGGCAGATTGTCTTTTCCGCCGATCACCTGACCCGGCAGAATTCTTTTACGGCAGATGTGAATGACGGAGGGGATTACCTGATGCTGATGGCCTACCTCTGCGGGTGGCAGGGACCGGTGACGGAAGAGGAGGACCCCTACGGAGACGAATATTCGCCGGAGGGATTAGAACCGGCTGTCCATGTGCAGGAGGTTCGCGTTTTTTTAGATACAACTATTGAAAAAATTAAAGAAATTGTGTATACTTATGGCTCTGTGCAGACCTCGCTTTATATGGACCGGATCACCGCGTCGGAGGAAAGCGGATATTATAATGCCGGGACGTCTTCTTATTATTATCCGGAGAAGATGACGCAGAACCACGATGTGCTGATTCTTGGATGGGATGATTCCTGGTCGTCCGGCCAGTTTGAGACGGAGCCGGATCAGGACGGGGCGTTTATCTGCCTGAACACCTGGGGCGATGATTTTGGCGAGAACGGGATTTTTTATGTATCCTATTCAGATCCCAACATTGTTCAGGTGTGTGTTGCCTATACCCGGATTGACGATACGGACAATTATGACCATCTTTACCAATATGACGAGTGCGGCTGGCAGGGCCAACAGGGGTATGATTCCTCCGAATGCTATTTTGCAAATGTTTATACGGCACAGGGGGAGGAGGAGATCGCTGCGGTCGGATTTTACGCGACGAGTGAAAATACCTCCTGTGAAATCTGGCTTGTACATGATTTTGCCGGGACGGATTCCTTTGAATCAATGGAATATCTGCAGAGCGCCAGCTTCACGGACATGGGATATTACACCGTAGACCTGGAGGAGGTCTGCGAAGTGTATCCGGGGGAGCGTTTTGCGGTCGTGGTCAAAATAAATGCGCCGGACGAGGTCAATCCGGTCGCGGTGGAGTACCGCTCGGATGAGTACACGCAAAATGTGACGACGGAGGGAAAAGAAAGCTACCTCAGCCAATATGGGACACAGTGGGAAAACACCCAGGAGAGGTTTGAAACAAATGTATGCCTGAAGGTTTATACAAGGGACAGTCGGGGAGGATAAGCTATGATGAAAAGAAAGCTGCTATTCGCTACGGGAAACGAGGAAAAGCTCAAAGAGATCCGGATGATTATGGAAAGCCCGGATATCGAAGTGATTTCCATGAAAGAGGCCGGCATCTGCGCGGATATCGTGGAGGACGGGACGACCTTTGAGGAGAATGCCCGGATCAAGGCGAAGGCGGTATCAGCAATGACCGGGGAAATTGTCCTCGCGGATGATTCCGGACTGGAGATTGATTTTCTGGACGGCGCTCCCGGCGTATATTCTGCGCGGTTTATGGGGGTAGAGACATCCTATGAGATCAAAAACACGGCGATTCTCCAGAAGCTTTCCAGCGTGCCTGAAGAGAAGCGCACGGCTCGTTTCGTGTGCGCCATTGCGTGCGCGATGCCGGATGGGCGGATACTCACCTGCCGGGAGACCATGGAGGGAAGGATCGGCTATGAAATCCGCGGGGAAAACGGCTTTGGCTATGACCCGATTTTTTATCTGCCGGAATGCGGCTGCTATTCTGCTGAGCTGCCTCCGGAAAGGAAAAATGAGCTGAGCCACCGCGGCAAGGCGCTGCGAAGCATGCGGGAAATTTTGCGCGGGGAAGGGATCCTGTGAGGATGATTTCGTCTGCAGGGGCGCAAACAGCATACGAGGAGAGAAGTTATGAGGATACTGATCGTCAGCGATACACATGGCTATGATTCTAATCTGAGGATTGTCCTGGAGAAGATCGGACAGCCGGACTGCATGATTCATCTGGGGGACTCGGAGAGTACCCTGGAAAATCTGCGCAGCATCTCGAACTGTCCGGTCTACATGGTGGCGGGAAACTGCGATTATTTTACCAGGCTCCCCGTGGCGCGGATTGAGGAGCTGGACGGCTGCAGGATCTTTATGACACATGGCCATTATTATTATGTGTCGGTCGGCGTGCGGGATCTGGCGGAGGAGGCCAGGACGAACGGCTGCAAGGTGGCCATGTTCGGGCATACGCACCGCCCGTTTATTGATGAGAGCGACCCTGACCTGACCATACTGAATCCGGGGAGCCTTTCCTTTCCCCGGCAGGAGGGCCACAGGCCAAGCTATATCCTGATGGAGACAGCCGCCGGGCAGAAGCCGGCATTCACCCTCCGCTATCTGGACCATAATCTTGTAAAAAAATACTAAAAAGAGGCCGAAAAGACACAGAAAAAGCTTGACTTCCCATATACGACTGTGCTACACTGAACGAGCGTATGGAAGAAGGCTTTTTTTTATGCCTAAAAGCTAAAGGCAAATTTGTTCCCGGTTTATCCGGGCAGGAAGAGAGGTGGAAGTTGTGCGTGTACGTATCACATTGGCATGTACGGAGTGTAAGCATCGGAATTACAACATGACAAAGGATAAAAAGACCCATCCGGACCGCATGGAGACGAAGAAGTACTGTCGTTTCTGCAGGTCGCACACGCTGCACAAAGAAACAAAATAACCGACAGAAACGAGCAAAGGAAGTGAAAACATGGCAAAGGAAGAGAATACCAAAGCCGAGAAAAATTCAAAAATCAGGATCTGGTGGAACGGCCTGAAGTCCGAGTTCAAAAAGATCATCTGGCCGGACCGCGTCACACTGGCGAAGCAGACCGGCGCCGTGATTGCCGTTTCGATCGTACTTGGAGTGATTATCGCGATGTTGGATTTTGTTTTCCAGTACGGGGTGGATCTCCTGGTAAACATTAGTTTCTGAGTGAAGATGGGGCAAAGGGTGATTGTATGACAGAGGCGAGCTGGTATGTAGTTCATACTTATTCCGGGTATGAGAACAAGGTAAAGGTCAACATTGAGAAAGCGATTGAAAACCGCCATCTGGAGGATCAGATTATGGAGGTACGAGTACCGCTTCAGGATGTTGTAGAAATGAAGAACGGCGTCAAAAAAACCGTACAGAAAAAATTGTTTCCGGGGTATGTGCTTCTCAACATGGTGATGAACGATGATACCTGGTATGTCGTAAGGAACACGAGAGGCGTGACAGGTTTTGTCGGTCCGGGATCCAAGCCGGTTCCGCTGATAGAGGCCGAAATGTACAACCTCGGGATCCAGTCAGGCGATTTTACCGTGGACTTCGAGGAAGGCGATACTGTGACTGTCATCGGCGGAGTCTGGAAGGACACGGTCGGAGTGATCCAGTCCATGAACCAGGCGAAGCAGAGTGTTACAATCAACGTCGAGCTTTTTGGCCGGGATACGCCGGTCGAGATCAGTTTTGCGGAGGTCCGCAAAATGTAACAGTCAAAAGCGGCTGCAGAGAGGCCGCGGCAGTGGGAGGGAAAGGACAGACGGCTGTTTGCCAGCGCCGGACTGCCCGGATCGGCACCGGAATACCGGATGCGGATGATACTGCTCCCGACATTACCACATAGGAGGTTTTTGACATGGCAAAGAAAGTTACTGGTTATATTAAATTACAGATTCCTGCAGGCAAGGCGACACCGGCTCCTCCTGTAGGCCCGGCACTTGGACAGCACGGTGTGAATATTGTCCAGTTTACCAAGGAGTTTAACGCAAGGACCGCGGACAAGGGCGATCTGATCATCCCGGTCGTGATCACGGTCTACGCGGACCGAAGCTTCAGCTTCATCACAAAGACTCCGCCGGCGGCAGTTCTTCTGAAAAGGGCATGCAATATCAAGTCCGGTTCCGGTACTCCGAACAAGACGAAGGTCGCGACGATCTCGAAGGACAAGATTCGTGAGATCGCGGAGATGAAGATGCCGGATCTGAACGCGGGCAGCGTTGAGGCGGCTATGAGCATGATCGCGGGTACGGCGCGAAGCATGGGCATCACAGTAGAAGAGTAAAGGAAGAGCTGGAGGTAATTTAATATGAAAAGAGGAAAAAGATATAAAGAGACAGCGAAGAGCGTGGATCGTTCCGCCCTGTACGATGTGAGCGACGCGATTGTCCTTGCTAAAAAGACGGCTGTAGCGAAGTTTGACGAGACGATAGAGGTCCACATCCGGACCGGCTGTGATGGACGTCATGCAGACCAGCAGATCCGTGGGGCAGTAGTCCTTCCGCACGGTACGGGCAAGCAGGTACGTGTGCTTGTGTTCGCGAAGAACGCGAAAGCAGACGAGGCAGTCGCGGCTGGCGCGGAATTCGTCGGAGCAGAGGAGCTCGTTCCGAAGATCCAGAAGGAAGGCTGGCTTGATTTTGACGTGGTGGTAGCTACCCCGGATATGATGGGCGTAGTCGGACGTCTCGGCCGCATCCTTGGACCGAAGGGCCTGATGCCGAACCCGAAGGCCGGCACCGTTACGATGGATGTGACAAAGGCTGTCCATGATATCAAAGCTGGTAAGATTGAATATAGACTTGACAAGACCAATATTATCCATGTGCCAATTGGAAAGGCTTCTTTCACAGAGGAGCAGTTAGCGGACAACTTCCAGACGCTTATAGAGGCGATTATCAAAGCAAGACCGGCTGCGCTGAAGGGACAGCTTCTGCGGAGCGTTACCATCAGCTCAACGATGGGCCCCGGCATTAAGCTGAACACGGCAAAGCTCGGATAAGACTTGTGCGGTATCGGCCGTTTATCTGCAGGGGATGGGCTTTGCTCATTTCCTGCAAAAAAGTGTGCGAAGCACTTTTTTTATTTTTTTTAGATTGACAACCAGAATCTGATGTAGTATAGTAGTAACGATAACTGCCGAAGACAGCAGGTGCCGTATGGCATAACAGCTCGAGAGAGCGTCCTGCCGAGGAGTATGATTCTGTGAGGAATGTTGATGCTCTTTTGTCCCATGGCGGCAGAAGGGCTTTTCTTTTGCATACGTGACGCTCCTCCGCGGCGAGGAGGATCCATATCAGGGGAAGACATCTTTTGGCACAATCACGGCGGTTTGCGGAGTGCCCTGGCGTGCTCCGGAAAATCTATAAGGAGGTATGGATCATGGCAAAGGTTGAACTGAAGAAACCGATTGTAGAAGAGATCGCCGCGAATATCGACGGCGCGGAGTCGGTCATTCTTGTCCATTACAGCGGCATTACGGTCGAGACCGATACGAAGCTCCGCAAGGAGATGCGTGAGGCAGGCATCACCTACAAGGTATACAAGAATACGATGATGAATTTCGCGTTCAAAGGTACCGCGTGCGAGCCGCTTGCAAAGCATCTGGAAGGACCGAACGCGCTCGCTATCTCAAAGAATGACGCGACAGCTCCGGCACGCATTATCGCCGGATACGCGAAGACGGCGCCCACCGTCAAGATGCTTGCCGGTATCGTGGAAGGCAATTATTACGATGAGAATGGCGTAGCAGCCCTGGCGACTATCCCGTCCAGAGAAGAGCTCATCGGCAAGCTGCTCGGAAGCATCCAGTCGCCGGTATCCAATCTGGCGCGTGTGCTCAGCCAGATTGCGGAAGCAAAGGCGGAGTAATGTTTGGTGGCCAGTGCTTAGTGGCTGGCGGCTGGCAGTTTGTGGCAGCCGTCACAAAATCGGAAGACGACGGGGAATGCCGCGAAGCCGGCATGGCGCCGCTGCGAACCGGAAAAGAATCTGAATAAGAATATGAATGAAAGTCAGAATCAAAATCAGAATTAAAATCAGGAGGACAAAGAAATGGCAAAGTTGACGACTGCTGAGTTTATCGAAGCGATCAAAGAGTTATCTGTGCTTGAGCTGAATGAGCTCGTAAAGGCATGCGAGGAAGAGTTTGGCGTATCTGCAGCGGCAGGCGTTGTAGTAGCAGCGGCAGGCCCGGCTGAGGAAGTAGAGGAGAAGACCGAGTTTGACGTAGAGCTGACCGAGATCGGACCTTCCAAGGTAAAGGTTATCAAGGTAGTCCGCGAGGCGACCGGCCTTGGCCTGAAGGAGGCAAAGGACGTTGTAGACAGCGCTCCGAAGGTGATCAAGGAGGGCATCTCCAAGGCAGAGGCGGAGGAGCTCAAGACAAAGCTCGAGGCAGAAGGCGCGAAGGTTACAATCAAATAAGTCTGAAAACCGACCTTTGGCCGCTTCAGGCGGAGAAGTATGATCAGACCGGGACTCCAGACGGAATCCTGGTCTGTTTCATTATGGCATACCTCGCGTGTTCCCATCCGGCTGCGCAATCGGACAGGGGAACGCTTTTTTTCCCTATCCGTCTGCGCGAGCCGGGTGCGGCTTTAGCTGCAAAACTCCTTGCCCGGCTCTGTGCATAAAAATCGCGGTCATAAAAATGCGGCCATAAAATCGCTCATAAAAACGCGCACAAAAAGCCGCGGCAAAAAATTCCCTGATTCAGGCCCATAAAATTTTCTGATTCAGGGCAGGGTTGTTTCATGAAGAAATTTTAAAATTGAAAAAACGTAGATTTTATCGG
>JAJQBS010000068.1 GCA_021203145.1 Lachnospiraceae bacterium
CGCAGAGCAGAAGCGGCAGAACAAAGAGCCACCGTGGCGGAGCAGAAAGTCACTGCGGCGGAGCAGAAAGCTAATGTAGCGGAGCAGAAAGTCACTGTGGCAGAACAGAAGGTTAGCATGTTGCAGAAAGAATTGGATGCGCTGAGAGATTTCATGCGGGCGCAGGGGCTGAAACTTGCAAAACAGTAACTGAAAGGTCTCGTAAAGGCCTCAGGTGACGCCGAATACTTGTAATCGATATAAGAGCCTTTTCTTAGGGCTCTTATTTTTGTACGCTTAAAAATGCGGTACTCCATGTCCTGACACTATAACAAAGTTTTCACATAAACAGGGCTTTGGAGTTTTTTTATTGCCTGCAACCGGAGGTGAGAATCTTGGAGGTTGGATTGTATGAACATAACCAGTCTGCGTATGACGCGGCTGTAGATATGATGGGGCAGACCGGAAAAGCGGCTGTCATCCACCCGACAGGGACGGGAAAATCCTTTATCGGCTTCCGCCTCTGCGCGGATCATCCGGAGGAACGGATCGTCTGGCTCTCCCCATCGGAATATATTTTCAAAACGCAGCTGGAGAACCTGAAGGCGGCGACAGGGGGCGAAGCCCCCCGGAATATTCTTTTCTGCACCTATGCGAAGCTTATGTGGATGGGCGGGGAGGAGATAGCCAGGATCGGTATGGAAGATTCCACGGGGGTTTCTTCCGAAACGGACCAGGCGGATCAGAATGAGAAAGAGAAAGAGAACTCTGCGCACAGAAATGCTGCCCCGCACTATATCATATTGGACGAGTTCCACCGCTGTGGCGCCCAGAGCTGGGGGCAGGGCGTACAGAGGCTGCTCTCCACATTCCCTGACACGCCGGTTCTCGGACTATCGGCTACGAATATCCGCTACCTGGACAACCGGAGGGATATGGCGGAGGAACTGTTCGATGGAAATATTGCATCAGAGATGACCCTTGGCGAAGCAATCGTCAGGGGTATTTTAAACCCTCCGAAATACGTGCTTTCCGTATATTCCTGCCAGAAGAGCCTGGTGAAATATGAACAGCGCGTCAAAAATACGAAGAACAGGCTTGTCCGGGATACCTGTGAGAAATATCTGGAGGAGCTGAAACGCGCCCTGGAGATGGCGGAGGGGCTGGATGTAATCTTTGACAGACATATGACGGACCGGACGGGGAAATACATCGTGTTCTGCTCGAACAGGGAGCATATGGAGGAGATGATGGGATATCTGGAATGGTTTGCGAAGGTGGACCGGCATCCCCGTGTTTACTCCCTTTATACGGCCGACCCGGAAGCGGACCGGGTTTTCGATGACTTCCGCGCGGATCAGGATACATCCCACCTCCGGTTGCTTTACTGCATCGACGCTTTAAATGAAGGAATCCACGTCGAAAACATCAGCGGGGTGATCCTGCTGCGGCCGACGGTATCCCCGATCATCTACAAGCAGCAGATCGGGCGGGCGCTTTCTGCCGGCAAAACAAATAACGCAGTTGTTTTCGACATCGTCCAGAACGTAAACTGTCTGACAAGCATCGGCCTGATTGAGGAGGAGATGCAGCTGGTCACTTCCTATTACCGTGACCTCGGCAGGAGTGAGAAAATTGTAAACGAGCATTTCCGCATCATTGATGAAGTCAAAGACTGCCTCGAGCTGTTCAATAAGCTGGATGATACACTGTCTGCCTCCTGGGATATGATGTTTGGCCTGGCGGAGACGTATTACGGGGAAAACGGGAACCTGGAGGTACCGGTGTATTACTCGACAGAGGATGGATATCCCCTTGGCCAATGGGTCGCCACACAGAGGAAGGTCAGGAAAGGGGACGCCCGCGGCACTCTGACAGAAGAGATGATCCAGAAGCTCGATTCCATCGGCATGGTATGGAATTTTTCCCAGGACTGTCTCTGGGAGAAAAACTACCTGGCAGCAAAGGCCTATTATAAGACGCATGGGGATCTGAATGTAAAAAGTGACTATGTGACGGAGGACGGGGTAAAGCTTGGCAGCTGGCTCTGCAGCATCCGCACCTACGAAAAGATCGGCGCAAGGCAGAAATACCTGACGCCGGAGAGGGTAAAGCTACTGGATGACCTGGGGATGATCTGGGGCGTGACGGACTATATCTGGGAGAGAAATTACGAAGCTGCCGCTGCATATTACAGGGAGCATGGGGACCTGGACGTTCCCGCCACGTATAGAACTGCAGACGGGATTAAACTTGGCAACTGGCTCTACCGGATACGGAAAGAACGAAAAGAGCGCGGCAAAAACCAGGCCGGCAAAGAATCCCTGACCGAGGAACAGATCACCCGTCTTGATGAGATCGGCATGGTCTGGACAAGGACAAATGATTCCAAATGGGACAAAGGCTACCGGGCGGCAGAAGAATATGCGGCCCGGCATGGCGACCTTCTTGTTCCGGCAAGATATGCAACACAGGATGGGTTTGCCCTGGGGCGTTGGATCAGCAAACAGAGGCAGGATTACCTGTCTGATAAAATCCCTGCCATTCGAAAAGAAAAACCGGAGGCAATCGGCATGGTGTGGCGCGCAGACTCCTGGGAGAGCAGGCTGGACCTGGTAAAAAAATGGTACAGAGAAAACGGAAACCTTGCAATCCCCCAGAATACTGTAGTCGACGGCGTCTGGATTGGCAGATGGCTGGCCTGCCAGAGCCAGGAGCTGAAGAAGGGGAAGCTGAGCCGGAGACAGGCAGAGCTTTTATCAGAACTGCCGACGGATGGCATCGTTAAGGCGTCTGCCAGTTGGAAGGAGATGTACCAGGCTGCAAAAGAATATTATGAAGCCCACGGGAGCCTGGCAGATATTCCCACGGATTATCGCGGGAAAAGCGGCGGAAACCTCTATAACTGGATCTTAAACCAACGGCATATAAGGCGGGCAGGGAAGATGAAGGAGGAAAAGATCCGCCTCCTTGATAAAATTGGCTTTGTCTGGGCTCCGCAGACGGGACGAAAAAAGGGGGCGGTAAAACAGAAGACAGCAGGGTCAGATAATTAAAAGGCTGCGAGAATGAAAAATATGCTTGCACATGGATTGCCGCAACTGTATAATGTGACTTGGAAAAAGCTCGCCGCGCTTGCGAGAGCGAACTTCGTAAGTCAACGACAGAATCGTTAGCTTCTGGAGTGCTATTGGATATCATAGAGAAGAGGTTACGGCACATGGGAATCTATTTAAATCCAGGATACACAGGGTTTGAAGAAATCAGAAGAGATATCTATGTAGATAAATCAGGTCTTATATCTTTTATGAACAGCCTGATAGGAAAGCCAAAGCCATTAGTAATGCGGAACGCCTTCTTGAAGCAACGCTTCGAGGAGAAAGCGATACTGTTGCCAGCGCACTTGAAACTGTACATGAGGAATGTTCTTCGGTTCTGACCTATAATAGTGAACAGGCTGTTGTTCGGAACGATAGTGGCAATGTGGTTAATTCTGGATAGGAAAATGTGTATGGGGGAGGAAAGATAGCATGCTTAAAACAGGAATTAAAGGTTACCAGTCTGTGCTCTCTACAGAGGAACGTTCCGCAAAGGTGCTGGGCAGCGGCACACTGGAGGTGTTTGCCACGCCGGCGATGGTCGCTCTGATGGAAAAGACTGCCCAGGACAGTGTCGCGTCTTATCTGGAGGAAGGGGATGGTACGGTTGGCATCCGGCTTGATATCACGCATGACGCGCCGACGCCGCTCGGGATGCAGGTGTACTGCGAAAGCGAGTTGATTGAGATCGACGGGCGCCGCCTTGTCTTTCAGGTGGATGCATATGACGAGACAGGGAAAATCGGAAGCGGCCGTCATGAGCGTTTTATCATTCACAATGAGAAGTTTCAGGAAAAGGCAGATAAGAAGCGAGAGCTGCCAAAAACCGGTCAGGTGTGATTTTTGGATAGAACTGCTGGTTTTGCTGATGCTTTGATTGCCTTCCTGCTTTGACGCGGCGAGCAGGAAGCGAAAGAGCCGCCTCCTGCTCGATCGCAGGGGGCGAGAATTACCCCTGTCTGATCGTCACATAATCGCGTCCGCGAGAGTGTTGAATATCGTCGTAAACATGTCGTCCGTAGAAAGATCGGTCGGCCAGTATTCGTCTATGTAGTTCCAGAAGAGGTCGATGGCTTCTTCGTCCATGACTTCTTCAATGTCATAGCCGCAGACACAGTACATATAGCCCACATCGTTGCCTGTATCCTCCTCGGCGAAATATATGTAGAGGAATGTCTGTTCATTATCAATATTGTCCTCATACCACTGCTGCGCGTAGTCGTCCTTCTCGGAATCCGACGTCAGGGAGGAGTCGTAGGAGCGCATGTAGATATAAGGCTGTACGCCGGTCGCGTTGAAAAAGTCTTCGAGGCTTTCTCCGGCAGAGGCTGTATCATCAAACCATCCCAGCTCGTCCAGAATGCAGCTGCTGTCAAATTCCAGGTCGGATTCGACTTTTACACGCGTACTGCCGGAATTTTCATCGGCACTGTCTGCCTCATCAGCAGAATTGTCATCGGAAGTATTCGCGTCGTCGGCTTCGACTTCGCCTGTTCCGGACACGCTTTCTTTTGTCGCGGAAGTACTTATGTCGGACTGCCCGGTCTGTGAGCCGGTTCCGATACGTGAAATCCCCACGTATGCCAGCAAAAAGATAAGAATAAAAATAATGATGAAGGACGTCAGGCATCCCCCGCCAGCGCCGCGGTAGTAGCCTCCGCCGTAGCCGCGCTGCCAAAATGGCATGAATCCAAAGAATCCACGTCTTCTTCCCCCGGGCGGAGGAGGATTCATCCCTCCGCGTCCTCCCATATTGCCCCGGCCGCCCATGCCGCCAGGACTACCCATGCCGCCAGGACTTCCGGCGCCGCCTCCGCCTCCGGAGCTGCCTCTGCCTGCACGGCTGCCTCCAAAGGAACCGCTCCCGGCTCTGCCCGTTCCTGAACTGCTGCCGGCTCGTCCGGAACTGCCGCCTGAGCGGCTGAAACCGGAACTGGAATGACCTCCTCCAGAGCGCATTCCGCCCCCGCCCGAATGTCCTCCTCCTGTATGGCCGCCTCCGCCGCCTCCACCTGCTCTGCCCATTTCATCCCTCCTGGAATCTTCCTGATAAGTATTGTTTACGGTATTGCTTACGCTGCCTGTATTTTCCATGACAAAGAATGTTCTCTTAGGACTCGTCATGAAATATCGCCTGATCTGCGAATTACAATCGGTAAAAGCTTCGGTGCAACCCGGAGCCTTGTGGCTGTGTGTTTACGATTATAATCCATATACACCCAAAAAACAACTGAAAAAGCACGGAAAAAGCGAAAAAGGATTTTACAAAATACAGTTGAAAAAAAGCCGGCATTCTCTTATAATAGCAATGGTTTGGCAATGGCAATAGTTTAGTAGTAAAATGCTTTGATAATAAAATTCTTTGGTAGTAAAATGCCTTGATAAAAAATTCTTTGGTAATAAAATGCTTTGGTAATAAAGTGTTTTGGAAACATGACGTATCATATTAGAGATTAGGAGATTCACAGATTCACAGATTCACAGATTCACAGATTCACAGATTCACAGATTCGCAGATTCGCAGGGAGAGAGTTATGAGATATTCGAGACGCAGGCGTGAAAATGAACAGGGACTGGCAGTCATAATTGTTTTTGTTTTATCTATTCTGTTTTTTTCCGCATTGAAGTATTATTTTACGAATGACAGCTCTTCGGAAATCAGTTATGATGCTTCGGAGCTTTTCATGTCGGAAGAATTGTATGAGTGGAATGGACACAGCTATTATATTTTTTCAAATGTTTGTGATTCCTGGGAGAGTGCAAAAGCTTACTGCGAGGCTCTTGGAGGTTATCTTGCGGTTATTTCAGGTGAAGAAGAAAATGCAGTACTCTATGCCTATTTGACAGCAAGCGGGTACAGTACAGCCTATTTTGGATATTCGGACAGCGTAGAGGAGGGAGTCTGGGTGTGGGTTTCCGATGAAGATTCCGAGTATACCAACTGGGCTTCCGGAGAGCCAAATTCGGAAAGCGGGAAAGAAGATTACGCTGAATTTTACTGGAAATATACAGACGGCACATGGAATGATGGAAGCTACACAAAGGGAACGGCGAGTGACCAGAAGAACTTCATCTGCGAGTGGTCCTTCCTGGTGAGTGGTGAGACCACAGATGTGGATCCTGCCGGCGGTGGGACTGCAGACAGTGGGGCTGCAGACAGTGGAACCACGGACGGTGGTGCCGCAGACAGTGGAGCCACAGATAGTGGTGCCACGGACGATGGCATCGCAGACAGTGGGACTACAGATAATGGAACCACCGACAGTGGCGCCGCAGACAGTGGGGCCACAGATAGTGGTGCCACGGACAATGGAGCTGCAGAGGGCAGCTCCGATGACAGTGAGATCATTGTAATTGAATAGTTCTGTTTTGATTTTGCCGGCGCCGAATATTTTTCTGAATGTTTTATACATCCGGCGCTGATTGATGTGGAGCCCAAATGTCCGGCGGCTGATTCCCTGCGTGGGTTTAATACTCTGCTGCCTTGCATTGTTCTGCAAAAGGAAGCCAGGATCTAATACCCTGATGCCTGCATCGTTCCGCAAAAGAAAGCCAGGATCGGATACCCCGATGCCTGGCATCGTGACAGTTTATTTTGCTTTGTGCGGCGGATCAATCGGGTATCCGCCGCGCAGCTTCTGCATGCCGCGCGTTAAAGCGTCGCATGAATTTTTCCAGTCCGCGTCATGGTTGCGGTAGTCAAATTTATCGACCAGCCAGGAAATATCTTCCTCCACGCGCTCGAAATTCTTCTCCATCACATCAAAGATAGCCAGGTAGAATTCCTCCTTTTCCCGTTCGTTCAGATAATGATCCGCGCTGCCGCAGAGGACGCCAAAGTGGTGCAGGCAGAATCCTTTGCCGTGCAGGATTTTCTCCTTAAAAGCTTTGTCCTGTTTGTACAGATAGAAAAAGGTCTCGACATAGCGGTCAAAGGTCGGACGGATCATCTGGCAGATGTAGCAGCTGCAGTCCTTTGATTCGGTCCAGGCCTGGATGGCATTTTTCTCCCCATCCGCGCCGGAGCGGTGAATCAGGCTGAATTTCTGCGATTTGCCGGGCTTAAACGAGGCAAACTGCTGGTGCATTTCTTTCATGATTTTCTGATAATGTGTCTTCATAATCAGAGAGTTGCCGAGCGTGTTGCCATAGTCATACATCTTTTTCAGATGTTCGCGGCAGAAGCCGGTCTTGTCTGTCTGCTCCCGGATGTCGCTCTCCATGTAGGAGGAGCTGCTGCCGATGGTAAAATCAATCGCGTCCTGCTCCAGCTTGCGCTCGATAAAGCAGAACGGGCATTCATCATTCTCATTTACCGCGTCATTGAGCGGAATGGTGTATAGTTGTTCTTTCATAGAAATACCTCTTCTTTTGCGGTGCTGCTGCGTTTGCTGCGGCTGTTTTTGTTCGGAGCCGCAGCTGCCATCGTACAAAAATCACGTGCAAACCGGCTGCTGCGGCGGATATGGTAAGTGTATCAGATTTTTTTGCTCACGTACAGTCAAAAATGGAATCAGCGTTGATAAATTTTTCGGTTTATGATATCCTACCATAGAAAATATGCCCCTGTTTTTTATGGAGAGCAGATGAGGGCAGGACAAGAGGGAATGCGATGAAGTGCAATGAGGCCAGACGGATGGTGGTTCCGTTTGTAAAAAAAGAATTGTCGGAGCGGGATACGGAGGCTTTTCTTGCGCATATTGAATCCTGTGAGGACTGCATGGACGAGCTGGATATCTATTATATTGCTTATCACGCGCTGAATGCCATGGATCAGAACACTCACCACGAGTATGATTTCAAAAAAATGCTGCGGGAGGAAATTCGCTCGGCCAGACGGACGATTCTGAAGCATAAAATTGCGAAAATCTCCCATGTGATTCTTGTGCTGCTCGCGGAATTGCTGCTGATTCTCAGCGTGATTACCGGCGTCCGCATAAAACGGGGCCTGAGCAGTGATTCTATTTTTGAGCGCGCTATCTTACGCATGTATATGCAGCAGCGCGATTCTACGGCGGAAGAGCTGGAATCGGAGACAGAGAATGCTGCGGGAACAATGGAGACAGAGACCAATGCGGGAGCAGCGGAGGCAGAGACCAATGCGGGAGCAGCGGAGGCAGAGACCGCTGCGGGAGCTATGGAGGCAGAGACTACTGCGGGAGCTATGAAGACAGAGAGCACTGCGGGAGCGGCAGAGACGGAGACTACTGCAGGGACGACAAAGGCTGAGGAAACGGTGGAAAGGGTACAGACTGAGGACGCTGCAGAGACAGGATGAGGCTGAGATTCGGATCTGCAGTGCGGCAGTTATGACGAACGAGCGAAGCCAGAGGCGCAAAATAGGGCTCTCCGTGAAATGGCGGTAGGAAAACGCCCTCAGGCCGCTTAAATACTGGC
>JAJQBS010000106.1 GCA_021203145.1 Lachnospiraceae bacterium
ACAAAAAAGGAATCCGTCAATGAGATTTCTGCTTTTCTTGCAGGAAGTCCAAGGCCTTTTTCATGAGCATGCTTGCCGCATGCCTTATTTATTATATGCGGAGAAACGAAAAATCAACAGAAAATTTTGGAAACGGAGGTGAGGACGCATGGCAGCAAGCAGTATACCTTTTTTCACGAAAATCGCAATTGTTTTTTTCAGCTTCTTCCCGAAAATTGAAAAAGTTTTCAAAGCAGAAATCCCTAAAATTGAAAAAGTTTTCATCCCCTATTCGATTGCGCTGGGGTGGGCGGGGAATATTGTGGCTTTGTTAAATTCCCCCAAAAGTCAAACTTAAATATTTCACAGAATTAACAAAAATGAATATTTAAGTAATTTCCACTTGATTATTAAGTTAAATATGCTAAGATTAACACAGCCTAAAAAACACTTAATAATTAATTAAAGGAGGAACGATTCATGAAGCAATTATTAAGAAAAAGCATTTTATGTGGCTCTGCGGCGGTGATGACGATGGCTGCTGTAGCGGGCACTGCCGGGCTGGCTACCGTGACAGCGCTTGCCGAGGAGGATTCGGTACCGTCCATTAACGAGATTACGTTAGGAGAGGATTACCAGGACATTACAGCGTCCATCACGGTTCTGACAAACCGTACGGATATCGCGGATACCACATACGCGGAGTATGCCGAGCAGTTTTCGGAGCTTTATCCGAATATTACGGTGACCTATGACGCGATCACGGATTATGAGGAGTCGCTGACCCTTCGCCTGATTACCGGAGACTGGGGAGACATCTGCTTTATCCCGACCAGTGTGGATAAGGACGAGCTGTCGAATTACTTCCTTTCCTTTGGCGACTATGACACCTTAAGCGGGATCTACAATTTCCTGCAGGAGGGCACGTACAGTGGGGAAGTGTACGGAATCGCGAACGGCGGAACGGCTACCGGCATTGTTTACAACAAGAGAATCTGGGAAGAGGCCGGTATCGAGGAGATGCCGACTACGCCGGAGGAATTTCTGGAGGATCTGCAGCTGATCGCGGATAACACAGATTCGATTCCGCTTTACACGAATTTCGCCGCGAGCTGGACGATGGGCCAGTGGGACGCTTACATTGGAATTGCCGCCACCGGCGATGCGGATTATATGAACAATACGATTGTACATACTTCTAATCCGTTCTCTGCTACAGAGGACATGACCGGCCCGTACGCGGTTTACTACGTTCTGTATGAAGCGGTGGCGAGAGGCCTTGTTGAGGAGGATCCTGCAAGCACAGACTGGGAATCCTCCAAGAGCATGATGAACTCCGGTGAGATTGCGACAATGGTGCTTGGCTCCTGGGCGGTGGAGCAGTGCAAGGAAGTCGGTGACAACGGGGACGATGTCGGCTATGCCGGAAAAGACGCCTTTTTGTATTATGGCTTCAAAGAGGAGATCACAAAGGAGGAATTCGCGGAGCGGATCGAAAAGGACACACTGCCGGATGTTTTAAACGCGGTTCCGGTACGAAAAGGCGATGTCCTTTTTATTGAACCCGGCACCATCCACGCGATCGGCCAGAATATCCTGATTGCTGAGATTCAGCAGAATTCCAACGTCACCTACCGGGTGTATGATTATGGCAGGGTCGGAAAAGATGGCAAAAAGAGGGATCTTCATATCGAGAAGGCTCTGGCAGTGACCAACCGGGTTCCTCTTAAAAAAGGTGACAACAGCTATCCTCATGTGGCGGACTGCGATTATTTTACGGTGGACAAGCTGAATCTGGACGGTAGCCGGATGAAACGAATGGAAGGAACCGTCACCGGAGAGTCCTTTCTGTCAATCCTGATACTGGACGGAGACGGCGTCATTACCTGTGGAAATGACGCGCTTCTGTATCAGAAGGGCGACAGCCTGTTTCTGCCGGCGGAAAGCGGCGAGTACCGGATTGAAGGGAGCTGCGATGCTCTGCTCACTTCGATCCGAGAATCAGGCGGAGAGAAAATTGTGTGACCGGGATCGAGGAAAGCTGCGACGCTCTGCTCACTTCGATTAGAGAATCAGGTGGAGAGAAAACCGTGTGACCGGGTTCGAGGGAAACTGCGACGCCACGTTGATTTCTGGCAGAGAATACAGGGAGAAAAGCGAACAACACGAGGAGAGAAAACCTATGATTCAGTATGACGAAACGCATCAGATCTTTAAGCTGGACACACCGCACACCAGCTATATATTTGGCCTGGCCGACAATTACCCGGGCCATATTTATTATGGAAAGAAGCTTGGAGATACCGACCTTGCCTGGCTGCTGCGTGCAGAAGACCGCCCGCAGCCCCCGTCCGTCCTGAGGCGTGAAAAAACCTCTTTTTTCGATTTCTTTCCCATGGAATATCCATTTGAAGGGGTGGGAGACTTTCGGGAGTGCTGCATCAATATCCGGACGGAGGATGGCCAGGAGGGGCTGGAGCTGACATACCAGAGTCATCGGATATTCAGGGGAAAAAGGGTGCTTCCGGGGCTGCCCTCCACTCAGGGGGAGGACAGCTCGACGCTGGAAGTGGAGCTTTTGGATAAGGTCACTGGCCTGACTGTTGTTTTATCTTATACGGTTTTTGACGATACGGACGCTGTGGCGCAGAGCGTCCGTGTCCGAAACGGAGGAGAACGGCCGCTTTTTCTGACAAAGGTGCTCTCCGCCTGCCTGCATGTAGAGCCGGATATGGGAGCCGGGCAGGAGATGGAAGTGCTGACGCTTCCCGGCTCCTGGGGGCGTGAGCGGAGCATGCAGAGACAGAAGATGGGGTACGGCACTGTCTCTGCGGAATCGAAACGCGGAGTTTCGAGCCACCAGAGCCACCCGTTCATGGCGCTGGTCTCGAAAAACTGTACACAGACCGTGGGTGAAGTGTACGCGATGAATTTTGTGTATTCGGGAAATTTTGCGGCGAGAGCGATGAAAGATCAATTTGACCGGATCCGCATGGTGATGGGCATTCACCCGGAGCGTTTTTGCTGGAAGCTGGCGCCGGGGGAGGAATTCCAGGCACCGGAGGTGGTGCTGGTCTATTCGGATGAAGGTCTTGGAAAAATGACGCGGAGCTTTCACGATCTCTATCGGAAACATCTGATCCGGGGGTACTGGAAGGATCGCAGGCGCCCGGTGCTGATCAATAACTGGGAAGCGACCTATTTTAATTTCAATACAGAAAAGCTGCTGGAAATTGCCCGGGAAGCGGCAAAGGCCGGAATCGAGATGCTGGTCGTGGACGACGGGTGGTTCGGACACCGCGAGATGGACGACAGCAGTCTGGGCGACTGGACGGTCAACGAAGAAAAGCTGCCGGGCGGATTCCGGTACCTGGCGGACGAGGTCAACAGGTTGGGAATGAAGCTTGGGATCTGGCTGGAGCCGGAGATGATCTCGGAGGATTCCGATCTTTACCGGGCGCACCCGGACTGGGCGCTGCAGCTGAAAGGCCGCGAACCGGGGCAATGCCGGGCTCAGTATGTGCTGGATCTGAGCAGGCAGGAGGTGCGTGCGTATATTTATGACCGTATCAAAGAGGTGCTTTCCTCTGCCAATATCGAATACGTAAAATGGGATATGAACCGTCCCCTGGCTGATGTGGGCAACGCTGTCCTTTCACCGGATCAGCAGGGAGAGATTTCCCATCGGTATATGCTGGCTGTCTATGAAATGCAGGAGCGCCTGCTTAAGGATTTTCCAAAGCTGCTTTTGGAAAACTGTTCCAGCGGAGGCGGGAGATTCGACCCGGGTATACTCTACTACAGCCCGCAGATCTGGTGTTCCGACGACACGGACGCAGTCGAGCGGCTCGCCATTCAGGAAGGGACGCAGCTTCTGTACCCGCTCTCCTCGATCGGCGCGCATGTCTCCGCCTGCCCGAACCATCAGACCGGGAGAACTGTGCCGCTTGAGATGCGGGGCATCGCCGCACTCTCCGGCACCTTCGGCTACGAGCTGGACATTACCAGACTTTCTGAGGATGAGAAAAAACAGATTTTGGAGCAGACGAAGCTCTGCAGACAATACAGCGCCCTGATCCGGGAAGGAGATTATTACCGCCTGGAATCCTGGCAGCGCAGCCACGCCTTCGACAGCTACATGGTCGTTTCCAAAGACCGTAAAGAAGCGCTGCTGACCTGCGTGCAGGTCCTTTCCCGACCTAACCGTGCAAGCCGCCGTCTGCGCCTGCAAGGGCTGGATCCGGAAGCCTTCTACGAAATAGAGGGAAAATCCTTCCAGGGGGCGACGCTGATGTACGCCGGACTTCTCATACCGCCCGCGCACGGAGATTTCCAGGCAAGGCTGATCCCGATCAGGCAGATGGCGTAAGTGATGCTGAAGGGATTTGGATTTAAGTAAGTAAAATGAGTTGACAATGCCCCTGTTTATGCTTATACTTAACTTAACTTTTAAGGGAACTTTTTAAGAAACCCTTTAAGGAAAGATTTTAAAAGGATAAAGAAAAACGCGTAACTTTAAATGCGCGGATTGAAACTTATCAGGGAAACAGGGCAGGGGCATATGGGAAAAATAAGGATGGCGGATATCGCCAGACAGGTGGGCGTGAGTACGGTGACGGTACACAACGCACTGTCCGGACAAAAAGGGGTCAGTGATGAGCTCAGGGACAAAATTCTGAAAACAGCGGATGAGATGGGATACCGGAAAAGACAGGAGCCCGCGGTAAAAGGAACGGGCGGAAAGACCCTGAAAAATATCGGAGTACTGATTTCGGAAAAATTTCTTGCCAGCTATACGACCTATTACTGGAAAATGTATCAGGAGATTGTGCTGAACGCGTCGGACAAAAACTGTATTGTGGCAGTAGAGGTTTTGAAGCACTACGGGGAAGATCATCAGGTTCTTCCTCGTTTTGTTGCAGAAAATGCCATAGAAGGGCTGATCGTGCTGGGAGAAATCAATAAAGACTATCTTCGCTTCCTGAAATCGGAGACAGAAATCCCGATCATTTTTCTGGATTTCTATGACGAGGAGCTGGCAAATGACGTGGTGATCGGCGACGGCTTTTATGGAATGTATCTGATGACGGAGTACCTGTATGCTCGGGGGTTCCGCCGGATGGCCTATGTCGGGTCCATCCACGCGGTGAGCAATATTATGGACCGATACTGCGGCTTTTACAAATCCCTGACACGGCACGGTCTTACCCTGCCGCCCGAATGGCTGATCGAGGACCGCAGCCTGCACGGGGACATGAGCATTATCCTCCCCGAAGAAATGCCGGAGGCATTTGTCTGCAACTGCGACCTGGCCGCGGGGATGCTGATCCTGGAGCTAGAACGCTGCGGCCTGCGGGTTCCGGAGGATATCTCAGTGGTCGGATTTGACAATTATCTGTATCCGGGGTTTCCGGACATGAAAATCACCTCCTACGAGGTAGACACGATGGCCATGTCAAGAGTCGCGCTGGAAAAGGTACTCAAAAGGATCAAAAATCCGGCATGCAGTCGCAGCCTGGATATCATTTCCGGGCATATTGTAGAGAAAGAAAGCGTACGGAACGCAGGGACCGGCGGGAAGGAGAGCATAGCATGAGTACACTACTGCGATCAGAATGCCTCGAATGTCTGGCGGAAAAGCAGCTGCACGCGCTTCCGGCGGATGTGGCAGAAGAGCAGAAGCTTGAGTTTTTACAGAGGATGTTTGCCATTTTAGCCAAAGCTCCGAAAGAAACCTGCGCCCCGGTACTTGTGCAGGATCTGAATGAACTGAGGCGGGAGCTGTTCGGCGAGATTGAGGATTATTCGGAAGAAAAGTCTCATTACAACCAGCTCATGCTGCAAAAGGAACAGGCCATCCGGGAAAAGATCCATAGCTCAGAAGATCCCCTGCTAAAGGCATTGCGGTTTGCCCTGGTAGGAAATTATATCGATTTTTCCGCAGTCGAGAACGTGGAGGAAGCCTATCTGGAGAAGCTCTTAGAGGAAATAGAGTCTCCGGAGAAAAATGGTGTTACAAAAGAGACCTATGAAAAATTGAAACAGGATTTAAGCGAAAAACAGCAGCTACTGTATCTGACAGACAATGCGGGCGAGGGCGTTCTGGATAAACTGTTTCTGGAAGTCATCCGGGAAAGGTATCCGCAGCTTGACATAAGGGTGCTGGTCAGGGGAAAGCCTGTTTTGAACGACGTGACGATGGAGGATGCCCTGGAAATCGGACTGCAAAAGGTAGCAAAGGTGTACGATAACGGCAACGGAATCGCCGGGACATGGCTGCCGGATTTCTCCCCGCAGGCAAAGATGATCTGGGAGGAAGCGGAAGTAATCATCGCCAAAGGGCAGGCTAATTATGAGACGCTGCGCCTTTGTGAGAAGAATATCTACTTCCTGTTCCTCTGCAAATGCGAAATGTTCTGCAGAAACTTTCAGGTCCCGCGGTTTACGGGGGCGCTGGTGCATGGCTGAATTCTCGATTTCCATTGAGAATCAGGACAGGTAAGAAATCATCGAAGGGAGAATCGAAAGGATGGCGAAACGGTTTAATGTAAATGGGGCCTGTGATCCGAATCGGCATTATATGGTGAATCTGGATGAAAGATTACAGAAGATTCAGGATATGGTAGATGCCGGAGAATATTTTACGATTAACAGGGCAAGACAGTATGGGAAAACAACTACTTTGCAGGCTCTTACGAGATTTTTAAAAAGTGAATATGAAGTGGTAAGCCTGGATTTTCAGAGACTAAGCACAAATTCGTTTGCAGACGAGCAAACATTTATACGTGCTTTTGCCAGTGAATTGTTGGACAAGGTTTCATCCTTTCCAGAGGGAATTGGAGAAAAACTGGATAAAATTGTTAAAAATGCAGAAGGAAAATTTTCACTGCAGGATCTTTTCAGAATTACAAAGATGTGGTGCCAGAAGGAAGACGGAGGGATTGTCCTGATGATTGATGAAGTGGACAGCGCGTCAAACAATCAGGTATTTTTGGATTTTCTGGCGCAGCTGAGAGCGTCTTATCTGGAACGTCCGTACGCCGCGGCTTTTCAGTCAGTAATTCTTGCCGGTGTTTATGACATACGAAGTATTAAAAGAAAGATCAGACCAGACGAAGCTCATAAGGTGAATAGCCCTTGGTCTGTCCCGATTCTCGAAGAGAATCGAGGACGTAGGCCCGCCCTTCGCCGAAGGCGAACTCAAATGGCGGGCTTTCCTTGGAATATAGCTGCTGATTTTGATATTGACATGAGCTTTTCCGTAAAGGATATCGCAAATATGATTGATCAGTATGAAAACGATTACCATACAGGGATGGATATACAGGAAATTTCTCAGCTAATTTATAATTACACATCGGGATATCCGGTTCTGGTCTCCCGCATCTGCAAGCTTCTGGACGAGAAGATAGCAGGAAGCGATGCATTTCCTGACAGAAAGAGTGCATGGACCAAAGAAGGATTTTATGAAGCAGAGAAGAGGATTGTCAGAGAAGACAATCCATTATACGAATCCCTTATGGGAAAACTGGAAACTTATCCGGAATTGCGAACGGTTATTTATGAATTGCTGTTTAATGGCAAGTCCATTCCGTATGTTGCTACCAGTCCGTACATCAAAGATGCGGCGATGTTCGGATTTATTCGCGACGAAAACGACCGCGCGGTGATTTCCAACAGAATTTTCGAGGCCGTGCTGTATAATAATTTTATCGCGGAAGAATTTATAACAAGTAAAATGTATGATGCCGGTGAGAGGGAAAGGAATTATTTCTTTGTTGGCGGACATCTGGATATCCGGAGAATACTGGAAAAATTTGTTGAAACATTTGAAGAGCTATATAGTCAGGAGGATGAAAAATTTCTGGAGAATGTGGGAAGAAAATATTTCCTCCTTTTCCTCAAACCGATTATTAACGGCGTTGGAAATTACAGCATTGAGCCGCAGACCCGGAACAGCGAACGTATGGACCTGGTGATTTTTTATAAAGGAGAGCAAAATGTTCTCGAACTCAAGCTCTGGCGGGGAAATGCGTACAACCAGCGTGGAGAAGCACAGCTTTCTGGATATCTGGAGCATTTCCGCCTGAAAAAGGGATATATGCTGAGCTTTGATTTTAATAAGAAGAAAAAGCCGGGGATCCGGGAAATTGTGCTGGGGGATAAGCTGCTGATCGAGGCAGTGGTGTAATTAACAAGTGTACAGGAGAATGTCTGCTGCAGAGGGGTTGGATGTATAGGGAAGGCGAAAAAGAGAAAAAGCCGCCCCGATGCATCCGGTTTTTTGCGTGGGCGTGACAGGAGGTATTTCTGCTAAAGCCGCCCCGGGTCTCCGCTTCGCTCCGGATAGGGCGAGAGGACACCCCTATCCGATTCTGTCAACGCCATCAGGAAATATAGATACCTGTCCGATTTGTTATAAATCACATCCTCCGGCGCACAGCGCGGAAATCCTTTCGGCAATAACGACATTTCACAGAGAAAAGAACCCATTTTTTTGAACAAAATCCCCACTTTTCTTTATTAAAAATTTCTAAAGAAGGTATTAAAATAAAAAATATAATTGTGGTTACGGATTTTTATTTCAATTCTGACGGGAGGGAGGTAAAATGAAAATCTATATCTGTTTCCCGGAGGGGAAAGCGAAAACGCTCACTATGAGCTACGACGACGGCAGAACGGAAGACAAAAGGCTGGTCTCTATTTTTAATGAATATGGAATACGAGGCACCTTTAACCTGAATTCGGGTCTGATGGATCAGAAACAGCGGATACACAAAGAGGAACTTCATGATGTTTATCGGGGACATGAGATCGCGACGCATACCCTCACGCATCCCACCATCGCCCGCTGTCCGGCGACGCAGATTTACAGAGAAATCATCGAAGACAGGAAGGAGCTGGAGAAAATCACTGGTTATCCGGTGAGAGGGCACGCCTACCCGAACGGCTCGGTAAGCGATCAGGTAAAGCGTATTTTCTCAGACTGCGGCATTGTCTATGGGCGTACAGTAGAGGAGACCGGTAGCTTCGAACTGCCGTCAGAGTGGATGAACTGGAAGGCAACCTGCCACCACAATCACAATCTCCTTGAGCTGGGAGAGAAATTTTTGAATTTCAAAAAGACGCAGTATTTAAAGTGCATGTATGTCTGGGGCCACTCTTATGAGTTCAACCTGCATCATAATTGGGAAACGATAGAGAAATTCTGTAAAATGATGGGAGGGCAGCCGGATATCTGGTATGCCACAAACATTGAGATCCATGATTATATGGAGGCGTCGAAGCTGCTGCAATTTGCCGCGGGCGGGAGCTTTGTGTATAATCCGACCGCTATGGATCTATGGCTTTCTGTGGATGGGGAGACCGTGAAGATTCAGGGAGGCGAGCAGAAGAGTCTCTTAAGGTAAAACGACTTATGTCGTTTATTATAATCACCATTTATCATAATGGGAGAAGAAAGATGAAGAAAAGAGAAATTCAGATACTGTCCCTGGTTTTTGCTTTGCTAATGGGGATGATGGCGGCCTCTCATAGTGTTCTGGCTTTGGGACGAAACGATACGGATACGACTGCCCTACAGCAAATCACTGATAAAAATGCAGTATCACAGATATTTGTTGCAGCTTCCGATTTAACAGATGAAAACGTCAGCCTGCGGGTTGCCTGGTGGGGCAATCAGGAGAGAAACAATACGACCATCCGGGTGCTGGATGAGCATTCCACGCTGACCGGGGCAAATCTGACGTATGAATATACAGTCTGGACGGGCTATGTGGAGAGCCTGATGACGCAGGCTGCGGGAAACAATCTTCCCGATCTGATCCAGATTTCGACGACGGATCTGACGGATTTTTCCAGAAGCGGGCAATTGCTGGATCTGCAAAGCTATCTTGACAGCGGCGTAATTGACACAACCGCGATTTCGGAAGGCGCTCTGTGCGCGGGGGAGGTCGATGGAGTGCTGACCGGATTTGTGACCGGACTCAATACGGTGTCGGTTGTTTACAACCAGGCTGTTTTTGAGGAGGCAGGAGTAGGCGCACCCGCAGACGACTGGACCTGGAGCGACTATCTGGAGACGGTGAAAACCATCTATGAGGCGACCGGGATCCCGTCGGATATTCCATTTCTGACAGAGGCACGCTGGGTGCTGGAATCCATGGTGCGCAGCTATGGCTATGACTTTTTTTCTTCAGATGACGATTCAAATGAGGCATTTCTCCCCTGGACAGAGGATGAAACGGTGATTGCCAGGCTTGCGGCAGTCCTTTCGGATATCTATGAGAGAATACAGGAAGGCTTTTTTATTGACCCGGAAATACAGATGTCCTGGTCTGCGACGGAGGATTATTACATTATTCAGGGAAAATCCGCGACATCCTTTATTCTGAACAATTACTATACGACCTATTGCTATGCCTTCGGAGACGAGCTGGGTCTGGCGATGCTGCCCAAAATGGACGACGGCACGCAGAGCGGGATGTATGCACTTCCGAGCATGTACTGGTGTATTTCTGCCGGCTGTGAGGAGCCGGAAGCGGCCGCGTCTCTGATTAATTATCTGATTAACGATACTGACGCCGCACTGACGATCGGAATGGACAGAGGCGTGTCCCTCTCATCCGAAATCCGCAGTGCGTTCTTTGCATCAGAAGATACCGATGTATATACGAAGAATGTACTCGCGTTTGTGGATCATGTCTCAGAGACAGTGTCGGCCGTGACCCCGCCGGATCCGGGAAATTCCGCGGAAGTGATTGAGGTGATGAAGGAAGCGTATCTGTCCATGATGTATGGAGATCTGTCTGTGGAAGAGGGGATTGCACAGATCATTGAGAGCTGCCAGTAGAAGATGGGGACATTGAGCAGATACTTGCGAACTGTCAGCAGAGAGACTTTGCGTGAAAAATTGCGAACTGTCAGTAGAAGATGGAGATTACACAGACGCCCGGATGAGCTGCAGAAGAGAGACTTAATGTGAGAGAAAGCCAGGATGAAGAAAAAATCAAACTGACGTGAAGGAGAATCTGTCTGGAGAGAGTCAGCCGGAGACAGGAAAAGGAGAAAAAATGAGACGAAAAAGACAAAGACGATGGAGCATGGTGCAGAAGGTGGCCGCGACTCTGGCCGTTACACTCCTGCTGTGCTCCTGCGGCGGACTTTTTTCTCTGTACCGGTTGGAGCAGTACAATCTGGAGTATATTTACGAGCTCATCGGGGAGCTCATCGACTCTTCCATCGAAAATCTGGAGGACAATCTGGATACCATCCAGACCACCTTGTACAATGTGGTATTATCTGACGATGTTCAGGACGCCGCCGGCAATCTGCTGGAGGCGGAGGAAGAGGAAACCGTTTCCAGCTCAGAAAAAAACTCCAGCTACACTGCGATCACGGACTGCATCCAGAAAAATATCCGTTCGTACAGCGCGATCGTATGCGCCAGTTTTTTTGACCGCAGCAATTCGGGCCGCAGCATCGCGATGACGCACTACTATCAGCTTTCGGAAGAAGATGCCGGGACTGTCATTGATGAAGCTGTCGCAGCGAGCGGATCAATTATCCTGTTAGACGGCACGGAAATGACCGGGGCGGAAAATGTTCTGATCATGGCGATGGAGATCAAAGAGAAGAAGAATCTTTCCCTGACTCATCTTGGCGTAATCGTTTTCTTTGTGGATCTCAATACGCTGGGAGCGGAGCTGACCGAGAGCCATGACGGCATCTATGTCCTTGGAAATGCGGAAGGAGCTTATCATTATATCCTGAATGACAGCGAAGGAGTGTTGGATCTGGAGACATTCTCTGCGGCGGGACAAAACGGATTTCATGTTGAAAAGATTCAGGGGGAAGCTTATTTTCTGGTAGAGCGCACACAGGCAGATGACACATTTTCCTATGTGGTGCTGACACCTTATGCGGAGCTTTTCAAAGGAACACAATCCACCTATCGTTTTTACATGATTCTGCTGATTTTAAGCGGTGTGGCCGCTCTGATTGCCGGAATGGTATTTGCCCAGTGGATTACGAAAGACATCCGGCAGTTTATCCATTATATCCAGCGGGTGCCTGATGCGAATTCCGATCAGCTGCCTCTTTATGAAAAAGAAGTGCATGACAAGGATGCCTGTGAACTGAAAAGTGCGTTTAATCAGATGTCGCAGAATTTTAATGAACTGATTCGGGATAACTACGCCAATCAGCTGCTGATTAAGGAAACACAGCTGCAGGCTCTGCAGTCACAGATGAACCCCCATTTTCTGTACAATGCGCTGAATTCTGTGTACTGGATGGTAAAGACCGCGGGACATAAAAACGCGGCCGGGATGATCAGTAGCCTGAGCATTATGCTGAAGGAAACGATCAGCAACCAGGAATTTCTCATCTCGGTGGAAAAGGAAATCAGCATCGTCAGCCATTACTTTGTGATCCAGAAATACCGGTATGAGGAAAGACTGAATGTGAGCATTGATATCGCGGATGACTGCCGCAGCCTGCAAATACCCAAATTTACCATACAGCCGCTTGCGGAAAACGCGATTAACTACGGCCTGGAGCAGATGCTGGAGCCCTGCACGATCGAGGTGCGGGTCTACAAGGTGAAAGAAAGGAAGGCTTCTGACCAGGAACCGGAGGAAGAAAAGACGAAACTGGCGGAGGCGTTCGTCCGGGAGCAGGCAGATGGCCAGACAGAATCGAAGGAGAAGAATACTTCCGGGACTGCTGCGGACTACATCTGCGAGGTACGCAATAATGGACCGGAGCCCGAAGAAAACCTGATGGAAAAGCTGCGCAGCGAAACCCTCCTTCCCAAAGGAAACGGGATCGGGCTGCTGAACATTGAGAAGAGAGTCCGCTCTGTATTTGGAGACGAATATGGGATCCGTGTATTCAGAGAAGGTAAATTTACTGTAGTACAGGTATGGATGAAGCAGGTTCCGGTGGAGGAAAGCAACGACAGCGGCGAGCAAGGCTGACCTGCAACGCTCCGTTTGTCTGTATATTTGCATTGCAAAGGTATGAGATGGAAAATAATATGATTATTTGTTTTACGAAAGACAGCTTCAGGTAAAGAAGACATAACAGCTTCAGGAAAAGAGGACACAATGGAAGAAAAATACCGGATCATGGTAGTGGATGATGAACGGATTGTGCGGGAGGCGATTGCCGATGGGATCGCGTGGGAGGACTACGGGATCACGCTGGCAGCAGCGGCTGGCAATGCGTTGGAAGCTCTGGATTATCTGAAGGACAACGAAGTAGACCTGATTCTGGTGGACATTCAGATGCCGGTGATGAACGGCCTGGAGCTCCAGAAAAAGGTTCGCTCCCTGCGCCCGGACACCGATTTTATTGTGCTGAGCGGCTATGCGGAGTTTGCCTGGGCGCAGGAGGCCATGCGGTGCGGCGCGAAGGACTATCTTCTGAAGCCGGTCAATGAGGAAAGCCTGCTGGAGGCAGTCCAAAAGTGCAGAAAAGAGAAAAAGTCCAGAAAATTTATGGACACCCTCCGGGAAAAGCTGGATTCCGAGGACGGCACATCCGGCTCTGTGCCGATTTATTCCTATTCGCATACCGTCAACGAGATTCTCCGCTACATAGAAGAAGGAATTGATAACGAAGACCTGAGTTTGAAGTGGATTTCTGCGAACCGCCTGTTTATGACAGAGAATTATCTCAGCAAAACCTTTCGCAAGGAGGTCGGAAAGAAATTTTCCGCCTACCTGCTGGAGCGGAGAATGACGCTCGCGATGCAGCTGCTGGTCAAAGAGCAGGGCGGCTCGATTCAGGACATCGCCCGCAGATGCGGGTATGGCAGTAACGCGCAGTATTTCAGCAGCATGTTTAAGAAATATACCGGCTATACGCCCACAGAATACAGGAATTATATCTGGAAGACGCAGAAGATTTGAGCGAATGCTGCCTGACTTGAGGTTCAGGACGCATACACGCACTCGCGTATCAGCGTGATAGTGGTGCTAATGTCTGTCTGACTTGCGTACCGGGATGCGCACACACCGTCAGAATATAATTGTGTAGAGCCAAAAAGAATGGATTTTCATTTTTGGATATGGTATATTAAATTAATCGTAACTGTGAAGGCGTAAGTAACTACAACGTGCGGCAGAGAGTATTTACTGGCTGAGTGTGAAAATCAGGGGGTGAAAGAAGAATGGGTTATTATTTAAACAGCAACGACTGCCTTTCTCAATTTCAAAACGAGGCAGCGAAACCCTTTTTTGTAGACAAAACCTGTATTTTGAATGAAATCATTCCCTTAGTAGAGCAAGGTGGCTACAGCCTGTGCATTACCCGCCCAAGGAGATTCGGAAAATCAATGATTGCTTCTATGATTGGCTCGTATTTCAGCAGAGGCATGGACAGCAGCGGTGTGTTTGACTCGCTTAAAATTTCTGAAAACTCGAGTTATCGCTCCCATCTGAATCAGCATAACCTGATTTATGTCGATTTCAGCAAATATGACGATGAGTATCATGATTACAGCAGCTACATCGGAAATATTAAAGATATTCTTCGGGAAGATCTGCATGCTGCCTACCCGGATGTGTATTTTCGCAAAAAAGGCACAGTCGCGGAGGATATGAAACGCATCCATCAAAGTACGGGTGAGAGGTTCATTCTGGTGTTTGATGAATGGGACTGTGTTTTTCATAAAAATTTTTTCACCGAGAATGACCGGAAAAGCTACGTAAGCTTTCTGGCAAATCTGACAAAGGGAGTGGGCTGTGTTTCCTTTACGTATATGACAGGTGTGTTGCCTATAGCGAAGTACTCTCAGAGCGATACGCTTAATAATTTTATGGAATATACCATGGCTACACAGCCGATGTATAATGAGTACTTTGGATTTACAGATGAAGAAGTGGACGATCTTTATGAAAGATATTGCAGGATACAGAAGGATCCTGCAGTTACGAGAGAAGATCTGCGCTTCTGGTATGACGGATATCATACTGCAGCCGGAACACGGATGTACAATCCGCGATCTGTGGTATATGCACTGACAAATAATCATCTGGCGAGCTATTGGACAGGCTCAGGCCAGTATTCGGAAATATCTGCCTATATTGCGGGAAACGCAGGAAAGATTGAGGGCTTAAAAGAAGATGTCATTATGATGGTGGCTGGTGAGCCGGTTCCCGCAAGTATTGAGGAGTATGCCGCTACGGCGATGAATTTAAGTACAAAAGAGGAAGTTTTCTCAGCAATGGTGGTGTATGGCTTTCTGAATTATGAGGACGGATGCGTACGGATCCCCAATCGGGAGCTGATGGATGAATTTGGAAAAACGATTCGAAAGGAAGCTTCTTATAATTATGTGCGGGAACTGGAAAAACAGTCAGAGAGGGTCTTGCAGGCGACCCTGGCAGAAAATACCGGGGTGATTGAAGAAATACTGGAATTTGTTCACCATTCCGAATCACCCTTGAAGGCTTATAATGACGAAGCGGAACTCTCAGGGAGTATCCGGCTGGCCTATATTTCCGCGAGGAATAAATATGATATACAACGTGAGGATCAAGCTGGTATTGGTTATGTAGACTATATTTTTTATCCGTACAACAAAAATGAGGATGGAATTATCATCGAGCTGAAGGTGGATGACACAGCAGAGAATGCAATCAAACAAATTAAAGATAAAAAATATGCTTTAAAATTTAAAGGAAAGCTTGGCGAGAAACCGAAGACGAATGGACGGATACTCGCCGTCGGGATCGGCTACCGGAAAAAAGATAAGGTGCATCATTGCAAAATTGAGGTGCTGTAGCTGGCTACTGCAGCACCTTCTTTACGAGGCGCTGGTGCGAGAACTCCTCCTATCCAATTGGTGATATTTGCGAATGATATTGGGACAGTTAATGTGGACATTCATGTAGACTATCCCTTCATGCACATAGAAGCCTGCAAAATCAGTTCCAGTGCGCGGGTCATATCATCCAAAGGCATCCCGGAAGCAGTGTCCCCGTGACATACAGCCTGGTCGGATGTGTAGGGCAGGTGAACAAAGCCACCCCATGCATCCGGTATTTTTTCTGCCTGCCAGTGGAGCAGGGTATAAAGGATATCATTGCAGACATAGGTTCCGGCCGTATTAGATATGGAGGTTGGGATCTGATGTTCATTCAGGGCCTGTACGAGATTCTTTACAGGCAAGGTGGAGAAATACGCGGCAGGTCCGCCGGGACATATCGGCTCATCCAGAGGCTGCATTCCGTCGTTATCCGCAATGCGTGCGTCCCGCAGATTGATGCCGATACGCTCAATGGTGATACCTTTCCGCCCTCCGGCCAGGCCGGTACAGATGACCAGATCAGGGTGAAGTTCTTCAAGTGCGCAGAGCAAGGCATTCTCGCCACGCCGGAAAGAGACGGGAAGACGTCGAGTGATGATATCTGAGCCGTTTATTCCCGCAAAGCAACGTGGAAGCCGGCTTACCGCCTCCCAGGATGGGTTTATAGTATCATCGCCAAAGGGTTCAAAACCAGTCACCAGTATTTTCATGAAAACATCTCTCCATTGGCAGATCTGTCTGCTTATTATATTTCCATTACACATCCTTATAGCCATTATACATAAATCCGCAGGTAAATCAACCGTTTTTAAATGTGCAGAGAATGACGCTCGACATGCAGCTGTTGATCAAAAAGAGCGAAGTGCTATCGGTAATCGTCTTATTTATGCAAAAGTATATCGTAGAAGGGATTGCAACCTCTGGCCCGAAAGAGTAAAATAATCAAAACAGTCCAGAACAACAGGCAGCCTGTTTGCACTGTCCAGGCCGAATCGCCTGTTGTAATATGAGGAGGACGATTATGGAACGGATACAGAAAATTGATTATTATACTGACCCGGATCGGGCCGAGCTGTGGTGGGAAAAACCGGAAGGTGCAGACTCTTGCACGCGCTATCAGGTTTTCCTGGATGGTGTGATTGCGGGGGAGACGGACAGGACACATTTTACCCTGGAAAATCTGGAGGCGGGCCGGGAGTATACCGTGCAGGTGTCGGTTTTGCTTTCAGATCAGTCCGCTGCTCTGCTGCGGTTATCTGCTGTGCCCTCTGATCAGCCTCAGTTCGCCGCTTTGTCACAGGTATCCGGGCAATTATCCGCTGAATTATCTTCTGGAGAGGCAAATAAAGCGATTTTTGCCGGGGCATCACCTCAGGATGGCGTTTCTGTCACATTTCAAACGCTCATGCCGCGTAAGCGCATCGATGTCACAGCATCTCCCTACTTTGCGAAAGGGGACGGTCAGACCATGAACACGGCCGTTCTGCAGAAAGCGTTCGATGACTGCCCTGCGGGCGGCTCGGTATATCTTCCTGCCGGCACCTATCTCACCGGTGCGCTGCGCCTTCACAGTGATATGGAATTGTATCTGGATGAGGGTGCTGTTTTGCAGGGTTCGGCGGATCCTGCAGACTATCTGCCGCGTATCAGAAGCCGGTTTGAGGGGACGGAGATGGAATGTTATCAGAGTCTGTTGAATCTGGGCGACCTTGATCATACATCCGGCCCCAACTGTACAAATGTGATTATCCGCGGCAAAGGTGCCATCAAGGGCGGTGGTTTTGCGCTGGCCTGGGCCACCATCCAGTCTGAGAAGGAGCGGTTAAAGGATTACCTGGCAGCCAACGCTGACTACGTGGCGACCTGCGAGAACGACAATACGATTCCCGGGCGTGTGCGCGGCCGTCTTATCAACATGAGCAACTGCAGCCATATCCGGATCAGCGGCCTGACCCTCGCGGACGGCGCCAGCTGGAATCTGCACATGGTCTACAGCGACCATATTATTACGGATCATTGTCTTTTCAGCTCGAAAGGCGTCTGGAACGGGGATGGCTGGGATCCGGATTCCAGCGAGGACTGCACCCTTTTTGCCTGCGTTTTCCATACGGAGGACGATTCTGTCGCCATCAAATCCGGCAAAAACCCGGAGGGCAACAAAATCAACCGTCCTACGCGGCATATCCGCATCTTTGACTGCCGCAGTGCTTTTGGCCATGGCCTGTGTATTGGCAGTGAGATGAGCGGCGGCGTCGAGGATGTGAAAATCTGGGACTGCGACCTGGAACACTCCATGGTCGGCATTCAGGTCAAGGGCACCCCGAAGCGCGGCGGCTATGTCCGCGGTCTGTATGTGCAGGACTGCATCGTCCCTTGTCTGCAGGCCGTTTCTGTCGGCTACAACGACGACGGCATTCCGGCACCCCAGCCGCCGCATTTTGAAAATTTTACCTATGAGCGCGTGACTGTTACCGGCAGGAGCCTTCTCGAGAACTGGACGGACTGTAAGGCCATCGAATTCACAGGATTTGATGAAACGCATCCGATCCGCAGCATCCTGTTTAAGGATGTCAAAATCACCGGAGGCCTGGGCGTGACAGTCGAACTGTGCGAGGACGTGCGGTTTGAGGAATAGATATACGATACCGACCAGAGAAATTCTGGAAAACAGCTATTTCGAAAATGCCCTGCGGGCATTCCATGGCGTTATCCAGACGATCGCCTGGGAAGGCAGCGACCTGTTGATCGGCGGAGTGTGTGTTGGTACGGGCGTTGGAGACTGCAAACGCCCGGTCAGCACCAATGAATGATCTGCACGGAGTGGGGGCATTTTTGCTGATGTGCGCAGAGGTGGAGCCCGCCGAAAGATTTTCAATGGGCAAAAAAAGCGGACAATTGCCATTTTCCCTGTGGGCAGAATGACTTTACACAGAAAAAACGATATGATAAACTGGCCTTAGTTTGTTACAATGTTTTTGAAACGGGAGGCGAACAACGGATGGGCATTTATCTGAATCCGGGCAACAGTGGATTTCAAATGATCAGGAACAGCACTTATGTGGACAAAACGGGGCTGATTGATTTTATAAACAGTACGATCAATACGCCAAGGAGACTGACCTGTTTCAGCCGGCCGAGAAGATTCGGGAAATCCTTTGCAGCGAAAACCCTGTGCGCGTATTATGACAGAAGCTGTGATTCGCGGGCGCTTTTTGAGGGATTGAATATTTCCGGGATGAAATCCTGCGAAAAATACCGGAACCAGTTTAATGTCATTTATATTGATATTACCTGGTTTCTTTCACTGACAAAGGAAAAGAAAAATCTGGTATCGGATATTCAGACCAGAGTAATCCGAGAACTGAGAGAAACATTTTCCGGCTGTGTTTCGGAACGGGAAGACGCGCTGCAGCAGGCACTTTTTGACGTCAGCGAGAGCACAGGAATCAAATTTATCATTATTATAGACGAGTGGGACGCACTGTTCCGCGAGGCAAAGGATGATGATGCTCTGCAAAAAGAATATATTCAGCTTTTAAGAGGCTTGTTTAAGGGAGGCACCGCCACGGACGATTCGATCGCCGCCGCGTATATGACCGGAATACTTCCTGTGAAAAAATATGGGACGGAGTCCGCATTGACAGATTTTCAGGAGTATACCATGACAGAACCGGACGCCATGGCGGAATATATCGGTTTTACGGAAGACGAGGTAAGAGCCTTGTGTGAAGAAAATCATGTGGATTTTACGGAAATGAAGAGTTGGTATGACGGCTATTCCTTTGAAGGTTTTGCTTCTGTCTACAATCCAAACTCCGTGATTTCGGCAATATGGAGAAAAAGCTTCCGAAGCTACTGGACGAAATCAGAGACCTATGAGTCCCTGAAAAATTACATCAGCATGAACTTCGACGGGCTGAGGGATTCGATCATAGCAATGCTGAGCGGACAAAGGGCAGATGTGGATACAGATACCTTCCAGAACGACATGACCTCTTTTGAAAGCAGGGACGATGTATTGACGCTGCTGATTCATCTGGGGTATCTCGCGTATGATCAGGAGGATTCGGAGGTCTATATTCCAAACAGGGAGGTGGCGGATGCGTTTCGGACGGCGGTGAAGACTACGGACTGGCAGGGCGTAAGCAGACTGCTGGCAGATTCCGAAAGCCTGCTGAAGGCTACGCTTCGCGGAGACGCAGAGACAGTTGCCGCTGCGTTGGAGCTTGCGCATGAATCCAATGCTTCCCTTCTTAAGTATAATGATGAAAATTCCCTGAGCTGTGCGATAACGCTGGCCTATTATACTGCGCGGAATTATTATGAGATTATTCGTGAGCTGCCATCGGGGAAAGGCTTTGCTGATATGGCATTCATTCCTCACCGGAATACGGATAAGCCCGCTATGGTGATTGAACTGAAGTACGATAAGGACGCGGATACCGCTATCCGGCAGATCAAAGATAATCGCTATACCGGGTGTCTGAAGGATTTCGCCGGAAACCTGTTGCTTGTTGGCGTCAATTATGACAAAGACGCGGATGGCAAAGAGAAAAAACATCATACCTGTATCATAGAAAAGATTTAGGTTATGCATTTCTGGAAAAAAGTGGCATGGAATATTGAAATTTCAAGAAAAAGGTGACAATATATATTGGAATTTTGCAGAAAAATGTTACAATGAAAGCCGCGCAATATAGAATCGGTACCGTTCTCGATTCGCTGCGCAAATCGGAACATTTTTCGTGAGCGCCGCCCAAACGCACTGTGTTTCTATCATTGGTGCAGATACGGAGGTATTGTGGCATGTTAGAGCGAGAAATCTATACAAAATTAAAAGCGTGGAAAGAGGAGCCAGATAAGAAGGCGCTCTGCATTATCGGAGCCCGGCAGATTGGAAAGACTACGATTATCGAGCAGTTTGGCCGGGAGCATTATGATTATTTTGTGGAGATTAATTTTGTCACAGATGCCGGGGCGGGCGGATTTTTGAGGGGAGCCTGAATGCAGATACTATTATAGAGAACCTGACGGCGTATACAATGCAGAAGATGGAGCCGGGCAAGACCCTGGTCTTTCTGGACGAGATTCAGGAATGTCCGAACGCGAGGTGCGCGATTAAGTTTCTGGTGGAAGACGGACGCTTCGATTACATTGAATCCGGTTCGATGCTGGGGGTCAGATATAAAGAGGTGAAGTCTTATCCGGTCGGATTTGAGGAAATCTGCTATATGTATCCCATGACATTCAGGGAATATGCGGCCGCAAACGGTGTACAGGATTCCACCTTTGACGTGCTGAGAGAATGCTATGAGCAGAACCGGCCTGTATCAGAGGCGATACACAGCACGTTGAAGAAGCTTTTTTACACGTATATTGTGGTCGGCGGGATGCCGGCTGTGGTTCAGACCTATGTGACGACTCATGATATCGGAAAAGTCGTTCAGGCACAGCGGGACATCCTGGATCTGTACCGCCTTGATATCGCCAGATATGCTTCCGGGAATGACCGGATTAAGATCCAGGCGATTTTTGACAGCATTCCCTCCCAGCTCAATGATAAGAACCGCAGATTTTTCTTGAGCCGTGTGGACGAGAACGGCCGGCAAAACCGATATGAGAACGCATTTCTATGGCTTTCTGACGCAGGGGCAGCACTGCCCTCTTATAATGTTATGGAACCGGTGGCTCCTCTGCGGCTGAATGAAAAAAGAAGTATCTTTAAATTGTTTCTTAATGATACCGGGCTTCTTTGCGCGGCCTGCATGAAAAACATCCAGTTTGATCTTTTACAGGGAAATATGGAAGTCAATATGGGAAGCATTCTGGAAAACGTGTTTGCTCAGTCTATCAAAGGCAGCGGTTTTTCTCTTAACTATTACGAGTCTAAGAAAATCGGAGAACTGGATTTTGTCGTTCAGAATGGGACAGAAATAGATTTGATTGAGGTGAAATCCGGCCACGACTATAAAAAGCATCCCGCATTGGATCATGTATCAAAGATAGAAAACTGGAAATTTGGGAAAAAAATTGTTTTCTGTGAAGGAAATGTGGAAAATGAGGAAGGGATTCAGTATCTCCCATGGTATATGATTCTGTTCTATCGGCCGGAAGAAGCTCCGTTGGGGTATCTGTATCAGGTTGATCTGTCGGCACTCTGAAAAATATAATTTTGCAGAAACTGCACTTTTTTGCAATTTTAATTTTGCAGAAACTGCATTTTTTAAAAATAAAATCTCGAAGAAATACACATGCCTTTTTAGAACGATGGCGGAAGGATGGAATAGCAGCATGTTTTATAGAAAATATGTATTTGGAACAGCAGAAGCGCCAGATGAATTCTATTCGTCTGAGACAGCAGAAGCGCCAGATGAGTTCTATTCGTCTGAGACAGCAGAAGCGCCAGATGAGTTCTATTTGTCTGGGAGGGCAGAAGCGCCGGACGAGTGCGGCTCATCCGGGAGCGGTCTGAACGAACAAAACGAAGATACCGGAGAAATCGTCCATGTATCCGCTCACAATCTTTATCAGCCAGGAAAAGGCTACGGCTTCGTGACAGAAGAAAACAGGCGTGAGCAGGAGCTGTTAAAACTGCCGGAATTGAATTCTGGGTTTGACACGGTTTATTGGTATCAGGATGAGGTGCTTTCCCATATCGAGGAGGATGAGTGGGGCTGCTATTTGGACTCGGATGGAATCATGGCGGATCTGGAACACAGGGGAAACCTGAATTCTGATGAAAAAGCTGCAGATACAACAAAAAATTCAGAAGCAGAAAATATGGATGAAAGAGGTCCGGCCGGAGAAAGCTTAGCCGGAGAAAGCTCAACCGAAAAAGCTTTAGAAGAAGTACGATCGAGCGAAGCAGAGCATCGGCGGATACCGTTGATCTTCAAGCTGCATGTGCCGCAGCAGGGAAATTATCGGGTGACAATAAAAATCAGAATGCCCCGGCTGCGCAACACTATATGCAGGGACACTGAGTTTTCAAATGCAGACCTGATGATATTTACCGGTCGGAGACGGCTGGGATTTCTTATGAAACATTTTGGCTCTACAGAAGAAATACTTCAATCAGATTGTTTCGTACACTCTGGCGAGGCTTTTTATGCAAATGATTCCGAAAGTCAGGTTGAAATATCTGGAGCAGGCTCTATAAATGTATTACCGACAGAATCATTAAATGAATCATCAAATGGTTCATCCAGAGAACATTCCAAAGACCCCTGGACAGAACTGACCTGCACCATGACCGTCAACGTTTGCGACTTCATCCCCCGCGGCCGGACAGCTGCTTACAGCGATACAACACTCGATATTACAATTCTCGCAGACCGGCCGCGGATCAGCGAGCTTACGGTGGAGAAGGTTGACTGTGCAACCATTTATATAGCCGGCGATTCTACGGTGACCGATCAGAGTGCGGACTACCCTTACGCTCCCGGCACGAGCTATGCGGGTTGGGGTCAGATGCTCCCAGCGTATCTGACCGATGACGTGGCGGTGTCCAACCACGCACATTCCGGCCTGACGACGGAGTCCTTTCGCGAGGAGGGACATTACGCGATTGTGGAGAAATACATTCGAAAGGGAGATTACTGCCTGTTTCAGTTTGCCCACAACGATCAGAAGCTGGACCACCTGAAAGCACAGGGCGGTTACCGGCAAAACCTGGAGCGTTACATTCGCGAATGCCGCGAAAAGGGCGCGTATCCGATTCTCGTCACGCCGCTTGCGCGGAATACCTGGAAGGGCAGTGACGGCAGCTACAATGACCTTCTGGCAGAATACGCCGGGGTGTGCAAAGAGATTGGCAGCGAACTGCAGGTGCCGGTGCTGGATCTGCATGCGCGCAGCATGGAGTGGATCATGCAGAATGGCAGGGAGGCCGTCCGAACCAGCTTTTTCCCGGATGACTATACACATACGAACGATTATGGTGCATACCGGATGGCCGGATATGTGGCGGACGAGCTGGCGCACGTGTGTGGAGACAATTCGGACGGTAAGCAGCAGGCACAGGTGTGCAGAGACGACCAGAACGCTCAGCCGCAGGCACAGGTGTGCAGAGACGACCAGAACGCTCAGCCGCAGGCACAGGTGTGCAGAGACAACCAGAACGCTCAGCCGCAGGCATACGCGTGCGAGGACAGATTTGGCGCACGGCCGCGGACACCTGCACACGGAGACAGGCCAGACGATCGTTCACAGGCTCATATATGTGGTGGCAATTCGGCCTGCCAAGCTCTGGCGGCCTGTGTGACGGATGGTTTCGGCGAATGGAATCCGCCCGCGCACATTGCGCTGCCGGTGAAGCCCGCAGCCTATGAACACGTCGCAAATCCCGAGGCGGACGCACAGCTCCTTGCCGATATTTCCGATCCAGATCAGCCGGCCAGTCGGGTGGATGTGCTGGACATGGTCATCAAGACGGTGCGCTTTTTCTATACGAACGTTTACAACGACATGTTTGCGGATGTGATCGGCCACGAGTGGTATGCCGGCGCCGTCGAGTGCGCGTATCAGAATGGAATCATCGACGGGCATCTCGTTGAAAACGGGTGCTTTTATCCGGAAAAAGAAGTGACGCTGGAGGAATTCCTGTCCTTCGCGATCAATGGCTACAGGAGCCGGAAAGAGCTGCCGCCCCAGAAACCCTGCGCATATGAGAAAACCTGTGCGCCATGGGCGGTGCCTTATGTGCGGGCAGCCTGTGAACTGGGGCTGCTGAAGAAAGACGGGAGCGATGATCTGTATCAGATCTTTACTCGAGGAAAGGCAGCAGAGCTGTGCAGGAGGATGCATATATAGATGTTTATATGCCGGAAGCAAGTTGCTCAAACTGCTGTTCAAACTGCGTGAAAGTGAATGGATTTTTGTACGGACGTGTGATATAGTAAATTTAGAGCTGACTGAAAAAACCATGCATGCAAAAATCTGTATGAAAGCGGAGGGGAGGGTCTATTATGCTGAAAAAAGCAGCACTTGGTATCACAGAATTTGAAGATATCATTGGCAGAAATGTATTTTATGTAGATAAGACATATTTTATCAGGGACTGGTATAACAGCCTGGATCAGGTGACGCTGATTACCCGTCCCAGACGGTTCGGAAAGACCCTGACATTAAACATGCTGGAGACCTTTTTCTCGCTGCGGTTTAAAGACAGAGGCGATCTTTTTGAAGGACTTTCCATCTGGGAGGATGCGGAATTCAGGGAGCTTCAGGGAACGACCCCTGTCATTAATTTCAGCCTCGCGAATGTAAAACAGGACACCTATGAGAGTATGTGTTACGTCCTGCGGATGATGTTCTCGCAGCTGTTTCGGAGACATTCTTATTTACTGGAGTCGGAAAAACTATCGGAATATGAAAAAGAAAAATATTCAGCAATTCTCTGGGAAAAAGCTCCGGATGAGTCTTGCATGAACGCCATCCAGTTTCTGTCCCAGTGTATGTACGAGCATTTTGGGAAAAAGGTGATGATCCTGATTGATGAGTACGATACGCCCATGCTGGAGGCTTATACAGCCGGATACTGGGAGGATGCGATCAAGTATATTCGCCGCATGTTCCACGCCGCATTCAAAGACAATCTGTGGCTGGATCGGGGATTGATGACCGGAATTACAAGGATTACACAGGAATCAATTTTCTCCGATCTGAATAACGCACGCGTGGTGACCACGACGGTAGAAATGTATGAAACCTGTTTTGGCTTTACCGAGAAGGAAGTATTTGATGCTCTGGAGGAATATGGCCTCTCCGATCAGAAAGAGAAGGTAAAATACTGGTATGACGGATTTCGGTTTGGAAAACAGAGTGAGATTTACAATCCATGGTCAATCATTAATTTCCTCAGCGAAAAGAAGCTGAAGCCCTATTGGATGAATACCAGTGGAAACGCACTGGTCGGCAAACTGGTGCAGAAAGGCTCCCTCCGCATTAAGGATGAATTCGAGACACTGCTGCAGGGCGGCTCGATTGTGACGAAGATTGATGAATCAATTACTTATGCGGAACTGTCCAATGATTCGAAAACCGTATGGAGCTGGTTTCTGACGACGGGCTATGTGCGAATTGTGCAGGAACGTGAAAAAGACTACGAAATAAAGCTGACGAATTATGAGGTGCGGGAGGCTTTTTATCATCTCATTGAAAAGTGGTTTGCCAGATCCTATGACAATTATACCGGATTTATTGAGATGCTGTTAAAGGGAAACCTGGAAGGAATGCAGCGGTATATGGAGAAAGTGACCATGGGCACGTTCAGTTATTTTGATGTCGGCAGCGCTTCTTCAGAAAGTGAAATGGCAGAGCAGTTTTATCATGGATTTACGCTGGGGCTGATCGCCGATATGAACGATACCCATATTTTGACCTCTAACAGAGAGAGTGGTTTTGGCCGATACGATGTGTCGATCGAGCCGCGAGATAAGACACGAGATGGTATTATTATCGAGTTTAAGGTGTTTGATCCGAAAAAAGAAGAGACATTGGAGGATACGGCCCGGCGCGCCCTGGTTCAGATCCGGGATATGAAGTACGAGACAGATCTGAAGGCAAGAGGGATCCGCAGGGTTCGAAAATATGGATTTGCCTTCCGCGGAAAAGAAGTGCTGATTGAGGAAGATACGGAGCAGAAATAATCGAAGAAGAAGGAGCGGAGACACCGGATATAGGAAAAACCATCGGAATCGGGGTTGAGAGAAAGAGGGTACTGATTGGATGAATGTATTAGAGCTGCGGTTTATATCCCGGAGGGACGCCTATGTTTATCAGGAATAATACGAAAATAATCGGAATCTCAGGTGGGGCGGTTCAAAAAGCTGCGGAGAATCTTGTGCGCGATATCAGGAAGGCTATTGTGCCGATGCCGGAGCGGGCAGATGAGGATTGCGAAAACGATGCAAAACAGAATGCAGGCAACTGGCACACAGACGCAGAACCGAAAGCGGGCAACTGGCACATAGATGCAGAACCGAATGCAGGCAACTGGCGCATGGACGCAGAATCGAATGCGGACACTTGCCAGCCGCCCGCAGGTGAAATCCGTCTCGCCTCTGGCGACCTGCCGGAGGAATGCTTCTGCCTGGATGCGACAGAGGATGCGCTTCTTCTCTCGGCGTCAGACGAACTGGGCTTTATCTACGGTCTGTACGAAATCAGCCGTCGGTTCCTGGGCATTCTTCCATTCTGGTTCTGGAACGACCAGGTGATTGAGCCGAAAGTATTTGTCGAAATCCCGGCCGGGTTTCGCTACGCGTCCCTGCCCTGCGCCATCCGGTTTCGCGGATGGTTTATTAATGATGAAGTCCTGCTGGCCGACTGGCAAATTGCTCAGAACCCGGATCGCCCGTGGGAGATGGCTCTGGAGGCTCTGCTGCGCCTGGGCGGAAACCTGGTGATCCCCGGGACAGACCGAAATTCCGAAAAATACCGCCCGCTGGCATCCTCCATGGGTCTGTATGTGACCCATCATCACGCGGAGCCACTCGGCGCGCCGATCTTCGCCAGAGAATATCCCGATTTACAGGCTTCCTATAAGAAATACCCGGAAAAATTTCAGGAGCTGTGGCGTCGGGGGATCGAAGAGCAGAAAGACCGCAAAACCGTATGGAATCTTGGCTTTCGCGGACAGGGAGATGCCCCTTCTGGGCGGATGACCCTGCGTATCAGACCGACGAAGCGCGGGGGAGGCTGATCAGCGATTTGATTCAGATTCAGTATGAAATGGTGCAGGAAGCACAGCCGGGAGCAGATGGAAGTGCCCATTCACTGCGTTCGGCGGATATCCCGCCCAAAGAGCGGATCTTCTGCTGCACAAACCTCTATGGGGAGACCATGGAGCTGTATCAGAAGGGTTGTTTGACGCTGCCGGAACAGGTCATTAAGGTCTGGGCGGATAATGGCTATGGAAAGATGGTATTGCGGCGGCAGGGGAATCATAATCCACGTGTTCCGGCGCTACCGGGAAAAATCAGCGGAGGAAATCATGGAACCCGCACCGAAGACCCGCACGGAGACCACCACGGAATCTACTATCATGTTTCATTTTACGATCTGCAGGCGGCAAACCATATTACCATGCTTCCCAACTCCCCGGACTTCGTGGTACGCGAGCTGAATGAGGTGCTGCGGCATGGCGCAAACGACTTCTGGCTGATCAACTGCTCGAACATAAAGCCTCATGTGTATATGCTGGATCTGGTCGCGGAGATGTGGAAACGCCCCCTCCCTTCGGTCGGCGGATATCCCGTCCAAGGGGCGGAGATGCTAGCCGGCGAGGGCAGGTCGCACTGCCCATTCCAAGACGCTTCGCGTGGGGCAGTGCTGTGGAAATGCCCCATTCCTGTGGCATTTGCAGAAGACCACCGCAGGCAATACCTGCGAAACTATTATGGCCCGGAGCATCTGGATGAGCTCGCAGCCTGCCTGCAGCAGTATTTTGAAGCGGCGGTATCCTACGGTCCGCATGAGGACGATCATGCCGGAGAGCAGTTTTACAACCATGGAATCCGGATACTGGCATCCCAGTACCTGAAAGAGTCCGGCAATGCTGCATTAGAATTTCAATGGGCAAAGAAAGCGAAGACGCTCACAGAACAAATCAGCTGGTACCGGCAGCACTGCGAGACAGGGTCGAAGTCCTACGGCGCACTGCTTAACACCTGTGAGAAATTAGCGGCAAAACTAAGCGGATCCGCCAAAACTCTTTTCGAGGACAGCATTTATCTGCAGGCGAAAATTTACGCGTACTGCGCAAAAGGCGGCTGCCTGGTGTGCCGCGGCCTCGAAGCATCTTATGAAGGCGAGTATCAGAAGGCCTTTTACCTGGTGGGGAAGGGCCGGAAGGAATATCTGCGGGCACGCCGTGCGATGCGGGACCGTGAGCACGATGTATGGCAAAACTTTTACCGGAATGAGTGCCTGACCGATATCGCGCAGACCGCCTGGGTATTGGAGACAGTGATGGGCTATATCCGCAATCTCGGGGACGGTCCGCACTTTTATGAATGGCAGCGTGATTTTCTTTATGCAAAAGAGGATCGGAACGTGCGCATGATTCTGAACCTGGAGAATCATCTGAACAATCAGGAGCTGTTTGAACTGATGGAAGAGAAGACCCCATGGAGGTTTCATTGTCAGGAGGAAGCTACAGTATGATCCAAAAGTACAGATTTTCAGATGGAATCGTGGAATTCGAGGACAGCAGGACTGTTCGTGAACTTATCGAATTTGCTTTTAATCAGTTTGATTATTATGAACCGTTTGGCATTGAGATTGTCACTCTCTACCAATGCCATCACCCTAAATCCAACTATGGCTGGTTTACAACGGACAAGGAAAAAAGCTGTGCAGAAGAAATCATAGGAGACCGCGATTGGCTCTGTTTCGCTTATCATATTCCCGGCGTCTTGTATTTCGCGGAGGGAGGATGGGGACATCATATGGAACATCTGGGGAATCATCCTGAAATCATTCAGCCAGTGTCATTAAACATCCGAACCAAAGATTTTGACCACACAATTGTGATAGCAGGGAAATATACATTCCGGGATATTATTACTGCGCTTAAGAGCAAAGAATACATTCCGTATGATTCTAATGCACTGGTCATTCGAGGGGTCAATCCCTATCAGGATCCATATCCGGTTTTCTTCACTTCTCCCGATATGGATCTGAACCTGGTGCAGTTTAAAGAGAGATTGCCAGAAAGCTCTGCAGTAGTCATTATTGATATCTGCACACTGTAGAGTTGACATAAATTTTCATTGAAAAAATGGTGAGTCAGCGTTTTTAAAGCAGGACTCACCATTTTTATGCGCAGGGCCTGGAAAGGTGTTTTGCGGCTAAAGCCGCCCCGGCCCGCGCAGGCAGATAGGGGGAGAAAACTCCCCCTATCCGATCGTTCAGTTATTTATTGATTTTAAATTACCCAACTACTGTCGCAAGAAACGCAAATCCCGCAGCAGGTATGACAGATCAGGATTCCGTTGGAATGCCGGCATCTACCACCTTTTGAACCAGATCGACAAAATGTTTCGCCATGGGCGAAAGATCATCATTATTCCGATAGCAGAGATCTACGGAGATGGTCGTGTGGGGAAGGATTGAGGCGACCGCGAATGGGGCATTCTCCGGGAAATTGCCGTCCTCCGGCCGGTTCGTCATGTATTCTGCCAGGATTGCGATGCCCATCCCCTTTGTAACCAGGTCCAGGACGCTGTCCACGCGGTGACAGATAAAGGCAATCTTCGGGGAGAAACCGACCCGGTAACAGCAGTCCAGGATCAGCTGGTGTATAGTCGTATTTTCCGCCAGCGCGATAAAGGTCTCATCCCGGAGCTGCTCCAGACGAAGCTCTTTTTTCCCTGCGAAAGGATGATTCCTTGGAAGGATGCAGACCAGGGAATCGTCCAGATAATGAATGCGCTGAAACGTATTGGCCGACAGTTCCCGTTCCGGCATATGCGCGAAGATGACATCGCATTTGCGTGCCTGAAGCTGGGATGCCAGATCATCTGGATCACCTTCAAACATCTGGATGCTGCTGCTTGGATATTTCTTTTTAAAGCTGGCGATCAGACCGGTAATCCCATATTTTGCGGTGGCGGCGATGGTTCCCACTGTTACGCGGCCGCGCTCCGATTCCAGCTCATTCTGCAGAGTGGAGGTGTAGCTGTACTGGGTCTGGACAATCGTGTTGGCGTAAGGGAGCAGCAATCTGCCATATTTTGACAGGGCAACCTTGCGCGAGGAGCGCTCAAACAGAGGAACTCCCAGCTCTTTTTCCATGGATATGATGTGTTTGGACAGAGTGGACTGTCCGATAAAGAGCCGGTCGGCGGCCTCCAGATAGTTGGAACAGTCCGCAAGGACGGTAAATTCACGAAAGTATTCGATGTTCATGCATAAAAACCTCACAAAGCAAAATTATTTTATAAATGCTATTCGGATATATTTCACAATTCCGTTCTGGAATAGATTGTACAGGAATTCGAATTGCTTGTCAATCTTGTATAGTTTATAATTTGTTTAGATTTTAAAAAGAAGCCGGCCGTGAACGGGATGTACGGCTGGCCCAAATCTATCATCAACAACAGAAGGAGGTTTTTCAAATGAACACGAGTAAGAAAGTCCCATTGTGGCGGAAGACCCTGTATGGTCTTGGTACGGGCGGCGGAAATATTTTCAGCCAGATCGGCGCGGCGTTCCTGCTGAGTTACTATACGGATACCGCACTGATGGGCGCGGCGGCGATCGGCACCATGTTTGTGGTTTGCCGTGTGTTTGACGGATTCAGTGACCTGCTGATGGGCATGGTCGTGGACAAGACGGATACGAAATGGGGCAAGGCCCGTCCGTGGCTGATTTTGTCCGGCCCGCTGACCTTTTTGGGGATTGTGCTGCTGATGCATGTTCCGGCAGGGGCGGCTGACGGCACGAAGCTGGTTTACGCGTACCTTACCTACATATTTATGTCCGTGATCGTCTATACGATTTTCGGTATCGCGAACACGGCCATGCTTCCGCTGATGACGAGGGATCCGAAAGACAACACGATGCTGGCAACCTTCTCCGCAGTGGGAAACAACATCATCGGTCTCATCGCCGGTTCTGCGATCACACCGCTGGTACTGGCTCTGGGCTGGCACTGGTCTAGCATTATCCTTGGCCTGATCGCCGGCGGTCTGATCCTGATCTCCGGTCTGTTTAACAAAGAAATGGATATGGAAGAAGGAACATCCCAGGCGAAGCCTGATGCCGGCCCGAAGCCGACCATCGGACAGCAGCTTCCATCTGTTTTGAAAAATAAGTATTTCTGGCTTCTGCTTCTCATCGGCGTCTTCAGCCTGCTGATGAACGCGAATGCGATCGCGGCGCAGACTTATTTCTGCAATGCGGTTCTGAATAACCCGATGTTTATGTCTACCCTGATCGCTGCGGGGCAGGCTCCTGGTATCATCATTCTGCTTTTGATGCCCGCGATCTCCAACAAATGGTCGAAGCAGTTCTTCCTGGAGATCGGCGCAGTGCTTCTGATTATCGGTTTTGTAATCGCCGGCCTGGCCGGAACCAACACTACGATGATTATTATCGGCGTTATTATCCGTTCTCTGGGTGCCGGTCCGCTGCTGAGCGCGGTGTTCGCCCTGGTGCCGGATGTGGTTGAGTATGGATACTGGAAATTTGTAATGCGTTCGGAAGGTCTGATCTCCTCCGCGCAGTCGATCGGTTCCAAGATCGGTATGGGCTTTGGCTCCGGTATGTGTGCCTGGATTCTGGCAGCGGCCGGTTATGACGCGACTCTGGAAACACAGAGCGAGGCTGCAATCAACGCGATTCAGTTCAATTACACCTATATGGGCGCGATCTTTGGCGTCATCATTCTTGTTCTGGTTATTCTGACAAACGTAGAGAAGTATGCGCCGGAATATCGTGAGGCAAACGCAAAGAAGGATGCGGCTCTGGCGAAGTAATTTCAGGGAAGAAAGAACCGGATACCATCCGGCAAAAAGAGTGAAGTAAAACGACTTACGTCGTTTACTATAATTATAACCCGATGCCGGGGCAGCGGAAGCGTTGGTTTTCGGCTGCCCCGGTTTTATGATGCGCAGGGGCGCGAGAGGAATTTTGGCAGCTTTGCCTGCGCCATAAGGGATCCACCAGCAAGCTGGTTCCCCTTATGACATTGCCCGCGCCATAGCCATAAGGATCTACGCTTCGCTTCGGTCGGTGCTAAACGAGTACCACTGGCACTCAGCACCCTCCGACTTCGTCGGCAATCCTTATGGCATACCCCGCGCGGCGGATAGGGAGAGAGAACTCTCCCTATCCGATTGATGAAAAACAGATTTTTGGATTTCCTGGCTGAATGAAATGTGGTTCTGGACGGTAGAAAAACAGGTGCAGCGTGTACCCTTCAGGAGATCCGTGAAAGTGAGGAAAAAATGAGCGAGGATAAAAAAGCGTTTAGCGTAGAGGATTATGACAGCCTGGAGGGCTCCCTTCGTTTCTCTGACGCTCCGGCGGAAGGACCGGGCGGAGGAATTGAGATGAAGATGGCGGATGTTGGCTGGGTAAAACGGAAATATCTGGATGTTCCATACGCGGGTCAGTCAAAGGCACAGTGCCTGGATTTATATTTGCCTGAAGAGGGTGACGGACCGTTCCCGTTGGTGGTGCACCTCCATGGCGGCGGCTTCGGCATGGGCGATAAGCGCGACGACCATATGGACACTTATCTGCGAGGACTCGCCCATGGCTATGCGATTGCTTCCGTAGAATACCGGCTCAGCGGTGAGGCGATTTTTCCCGCAGCGGTACTGGACTGCAGAGAGGCGTTTCGCTTCCTTCGCAGAAACGCGGCAAAGTATTCGATTGACCCGGACCGCATCTGCGCCCTCGGCGGCAGCGCGGGTGGCAATCTGGCGGCGATCATGGGTATGAACATCCCGAATGGAGCGTTTCCGGGAGAGGAAGGATTGAGCTTTGACGGCGACTGTACCGTGCAGGCGGCGGTCGACCAGTTTGGCCCGATGGATTTCCGACCGATGGATGACCAGGCGCGCGCGAACGGCGTGAGCTTTGCCGACCACGACACGCCTGAATCGGCGGAGAGCAGCTACATGGGCGGCGCATTGTCAGAACTCTCAGACGAGTGGCTGGCGAAGGCGAATCCGGCCACCTATATTAATGAAAAGATGGCTCCGATGCTGGTGGAGCACGGCTGTATGGATCGTCTGGTGCCTTTCATGTAGAGTGTGAATTTTGTCAACGCGATCTGCCAGAAGCTGGGAGCCGGACGTGTGGAGTTTGTGCCGTTGCCGAACGCGGATCACGAGGATAAAGAGTACTCCAGCGACTGGAACATGACAGTACTCTGGGGATGGCTGGATCAGCATCTGAAGTAAAATGCCCCGATGCAGGCATAAGGGGAATCAGGCTCTTTGCTTTGCGGGAATGAAACGGTCGGCTGCCTGCCGCACTCGTGTCATCCCAACCCGGATAAACCGGAACCGAAATTTTGCCATATTGTGCAAAAAATCGCTTATAAGTGTCTACACGAGGCGTTGGGGTAACGCGGACATGGCGGAAGAAATGTATGAACAATCATAAAATAAATCGTGTGCAGACGCGGCTGTTTGTTGTAAAATAGAGATGATAACCAGATATTGCCGGAAATGACTCAAACTGCTTTACTGCCGGGTCATTTCCAGATGGATAAAAAATGACGGAGGTTTTACAAATGCCTGAATTAATTCCTGTTATTAACAAGACAATGGAACTGGCGGATGTGCGGGAACAGTGGTTTTTCGATGAGAAATATCAGTGCTGGTGCCTGGAGGATGTGCTTTATACTTTGAAAGCGACGACGCCGAAGTTTCAGCGGCTCAGTATCTTTGTGCCGGCTCCCTACATGAAGGAGGGCGGCGTGATTGACCCGGAGGGCAGCATGAACGGCTTTACAGCCGCGACGGCTCCGGTGATTATGAACAACAACTCTGCGGGTTATATGCAGATGCCGCATATGTGGCTGGGCGGCCCGCGCTGCTTCGGCCCGCAGTACCTGGAGCGCGGCTTTGTCTATGTGACCTGCGGAAACCGCGGTCGTGAGTCGAAGGACGCGGACGGAAAACGCTGCGGAAAGATTCCGTCAAACCTGGTCGATTTAAAGACGGTCATCCGTTTCCTGCGCCACAACGCGGACGTGCTGCCGGGCGATATGGAAAAGATCATTTCCGTTGGCTGGAGCGCGGGCGGCGCGATGTCGTCTCTGCTTTCCGTGACCGGCAACAATCAGAATTACGATTTTTATCTGGAAGAATCCGGCGCGTTTATGGATGAGCGCGACGATGTTTATGCGGCGCAGATTTACTGCCCGATCATTGATCTGGAGCATGCGGATCTGGCCTATGAGTGGATGTTCCAGGCGGATAAGGAGAACGAGCCGTCCCCGGCCGGTCCTGCCGCAGTGATGACGCCGTTCGAGGAGGCTTTGTCCCAGAAGCTTGTGGAGAGCTATATCCGGTATTTCAACGGGCTGGGACTGAAGGATCCGTCCACCGGCGAGCCTATGCTTCTGAACGCTGATGGCAGGAGCGGCAGCGCCTATGACTATCTGATGGCAAAAATCGACGAAGCCGCGACGAAGTTTCTGAAAAAACTGGATGCGGGCGAGCTGCCGGAGAAGTACTCGGCAGAGGATTATATTAAAGGAAATTATTCCTATGAGGCGATGGCTCCGATAGGCGGCGAGGATGACAAAGACGGCGAGCCGGATGATGTGGCTCTGATGCAGGGACATGCTGGCCCGGGTGTGGCACTGAATAAGCCGCCTGTAGGCGGACCGGGGGGCGAAATCCCGGGAGGGAAGCCAATGGAGCCGCCGACACTTGGCGATATGCTCTCCCGTCCTCCAAAGGGTGTGCCGACACCGCCTCCATTTGAGCCTGAGACAATTACTCTGCAGGGAAAGGATAAGAGCGGCTGGCTCTCCTGGGATGGAATCCAGGCATCAGTATCTGATTTGGATACCTACGTGCTGAATCACCGCCGCAGGATGAAACCGTGCACCTCCTTTGATATTCTTTCCTGCAAGAGCGGAGAAAATGAGGTCTACGGAAAGCCGGAGCAGCCGTCCGTTCATTTTTCCACGGATGTCGCGAAAGCGATCGAATCCCTGAAGGAGCAGTTCCCGGAGGAGTATGCGAAATACTATCCGGCCTATGTGTTAGCAACCGGAGACCATGCGCTGACCCAACAGAAATATCTGAATAATCCGCTGAATTTCATCGGCACGGATGAAGAGTCTGACCAGGCGAAATTTTACCGTGTCCGTGTCGGCGCGAGTGACGCGGATACTTCCTTCATCATCGGCATGACGCTGGCGCTAAAGCTGGCAAACGCCGGGAAGCCGGTGGACTACGCGCTTGTCTGGGAGAAACCTCACTGCGAGGCAGACTATCCGGGCGAGGTGTGCGACTGGATCGAGAGTATCTGCAGGGAATCAAAGTAACGTGACTTGCCGGAAGAAAAGCGCGCTTGCGGGCTTTTCCCGGCAATTCAAAATATGGCGGCTTGCCGTCAGAATCCGGGACATTTGCTGGTATCACTTTCCTGTATAATCAAAATGAAACGGAGTGACAAGCAATTCACAGCTGCAAGGGTATCAGGAAAAGCTTCAGGAGATGAAAACGATGGGGATGGATTACGGTAAAATAAATAAATGGATTTTGCGTGAGGACAGCTTTGACGCGGTGCATCTGGGGAAAACAGAAGCAGTCATGTCACTCGGCAATGGATATCTGGGGCTGCGCAGCGCCGCGGAAGAGCGGTATCTGAATGAGGCCCGGGATCTGCTGATCAACGGAACGTTTAACAAATGTGATCCGACGGCCGTGACGGAGCTGCCGAACGCTGCGGATATGACCGCGATCGAGCTGTGGATCAACGGAGAACGGTTTACGTTGGAGCAGGGGCAGGTGAAATTCTACTCGAAAGAGCTGAATATCCGAACGGCGGAGCTTACCCGTAAGGTGATCTGGATCTCTCCGAAGGGGGATCATCTGAGCCTGGTATTCCGGCGGGTGGTATCGCTGACGAGACTTCACCAGTTTGCTATTCGAGTGGAGATCACGCCGCTTTTGGGCAATGCAGATCTGAAGATCAAATCCGGCATTGACGGCCGGGTGACAAATACCGGCGCGCAGCATTTTACAGATGGGGATAAACGGTTTTACGAGAATCGATATATTCAGTACGTTCCAAAGACAACGGAGTCGGGGATTACGTTCGTGCTGAACACGGCGCACAGCTTTGCGAAGCGGACGGGTGCTTCCATTTCCGCCGGCAGTGAAGAGGGAGCTTCCTGCTGCGCATGCAAAGAAGAGATTCCATTGGAAGTCCCGACGCAGATTTATATGGAGCTGCGCAGAGCCTATGGCGGCTATGAGGTAAAGGCAGAGCAGGGTGAGACACTGGTGATCGAAAAACACTGCAATGTCTATACAACCCGCGATTTTGACACACAGGACATGACTGTTCCCGAATTGCAGAAATATTCGCTTGATGAGCTGAAAAAACAGCTGAGTGCAGGCTATGGCCGCCTCGCAGAGGAGACGGCCGCGGCATGGAAAGAGCAGGTCTGGGACCGTGTGCCGATCACAATAGAGGGAGTGCCATTTTGGTGCAGCGCAAAGGCGGAAGACGCCAGTCAGGCGGAAGGTACCGGCCAGTCAGAAGACATCAGCCAGGCAGAAGACGCGGCATGCAGTGCTGCTGCTTTTGACCAGTTCGCGATCCGGTTTTCGCAGTATCATCTGCGCCTGATGCTTCCGGCTCACGACAACCGGCTGAATATCGGAGCAAAGGGACTCTCCGGAGAAGGGTATCGCGGACACTGCTTCTGGGATACAGAAATTTTCCTGCTTCCCTATTACGCATTTACACAGCCGGAAGCAGCGAGAAAGCTGGAAGAGTACCGGTATTTCTCATTGCCCGGCGCGCACGCGAAGGCTGCGCATAATGGCTACCAGGGCGCGATGTTCCCATGGGAATCGGCCTGGCTGGATGACGGCGAGGTGACGCCGGAATATCAGGATGTGGATATCATCACTGGCCTGCCGATCAAGGTCTGGTCCGGGTTTATTGAACAGCATATCACGGCGGATGTGGCCTTCGGTGTGTGGCAGTATTATACCATCACAGGCGATCAGGATTATATGGATCGCTATGGATATGAGCTGATCTTCGATACAGCGCGATTCTGGGTATCGAGGCTGGAGGACAAGTGCCGCCAGATTCACGAGAGCGTGAATCCTGATACCGGAGTGACGGAATTTTCGGAAACGGTGACGGACGACGGCCTTTATCATATCTGCGACGTGGTGGGGCCGGACGAGTACAAGGAACATAAGACGGATAATGCCTTTACGAACTATCTGGCCGTCTGGAATATCCGCAAGGCGATGGAATACTATGAGCTGCTGCGCACTGAGAAGCCGGATCTGTTTGACGCTCTGAATCAAAAGCTGGATCTGGACGCATACTACCGGCAGTGGACTTCAAAGGTAGACAGGGTATTTTTACCGGTTCCGAACGAATGCGGCGTGCTGCCGCAGGATTCGACCTACCTGACACTGAAAGATATTGATCTGTCCAAGTATAAGTCGCAGGATTTTGTAAATGGGCTGTTCCGCGATTTCAATCTGACACAGATCAATCAGATCCAGGTCAGCAAGCAGGCCGACGTCCTCGTGCTGTTCTTCCTTCTGGAGGATCTGTTCCCGCATGAGGTCAAGGCCGCGACCTGGGAGTATTATGCGGCGCGTACGCTCCATGATTCCTCTCTGTCTCTCTGTACCCACGCGGTACTTGCAGCGGACATGAGGCAGATGGATCTGGCCTACGACTTCTTCGAAAAATCGGCGCAGATCGATCTCGGGCCGGTAATGACTACCTCGGATGCGGGCATTCATACCGCGTCGTTCGGCGGCATCTGGCAGGGCGTTGTGTACGGCTTCGGCGGGTTGCGGATGCTCGGCGGGAAGCTGCGCATCGACCCGGTGCTGCCGAAGGAGTGGGGCAGACTGGTTTACACGCTGATCTGGCAGGGGCAGAAGCTGCAGGTCGAGGTGACGCGGACGGGGTCAGGAGACTCAGACAAGGAGAAAATCGGCTCAGGCCAGGGGACTGCCGGACAGAGCGCCCGGGATGGCGTGACTGTGGCTGGTGCAAATCAGAAGGTCGTAGTCACAAATCTGACAGCTACGGCTCCGATCGAACTGGAGCTGTGCGGGGAGACAAAGGTGTTGGAAAACGTATTGACCACCGGTTAACCGACGGAAAGAAAAAGACAACATGCCCCGGAACATCTGTGAGTGAGTGCAGGACGGATGGAACAGGAAGCGTTGCTTCAACAGAAAAAGCTGCTCGGAATGCAGGAAAAGAAGTAAGGAGGATATGAAAATGTCAAATAAAGTAACAGATCTGCGCTCGGCACTGGAGCTTCTAAAGACCATGCCGGGACAGCTCGTGGAGACGGACGTGGAAGTGGAGCCGATGGCAGAGATCTCCGGCGTGTACCGCCACGTGGGCGCGGGCGGCACTGTGCAGCGCCCGACGCAGGAAGGTCCGGCGATGATTTTTAACAATGTGAAAGGCCATCCGGACGCGAAGGTGCTGATCGGCCTGCTGGCGAGCCGGAAGAGAGTCGGCGCACTGCTGGACTGTGACCCGAAGAGACTTGGATTTCTGCTGAAAGACAGCGTGACGAACCCGATTCCGCCCGTGGAGATTCCGCAGGAGCAGGCTAAGTGCCAGGAGGTCGTACATCTGGCGACGGATCCGGACTTTGATGTGAGAAAGCTGGTACCGGCTCCGACCAATACAGAGGAGGACGCGGGACCGTACATCACGCTCGGTATGTGCTATGCGACCAGCCCGGAGACCGGGACGTCCGATGTGACGATTCACCGGATGTGCCTGCAGAGCAAGGATGAGATTTCGATCTTCTTCCAGCCGGGCGCGCGCCACATCGGCCATTTCTTTGAACTGGCCGAAGCCAAGGGCGAGCCGCTGCCGATCTCGATTTCGATCGGCGTCGATCCGGCCATCGAGATCGCATCCTGCTTCGAGCCGCCGACAACGCCGCTCGGTTATGACGAGCTGCAGGCGGCCGGCGCGATCCGCAAACAGCCGGTCGAGCTTGTGAAATGCCTGACGATCAACGAACGGGCAATCGCCAACGCGGAGTATGTCATTGAGGGCGAAGTGCTGCCGGGCAGACGGATTCAGGAGGATATCAATTCGGGTACCGGCAAGGCGATGCCGGAGTTCCCGGGCTACTGCGGACCGGCCAACGCGGCACTTCCGGTGATCAAGGTCAAAGCGGTGACCACGCGCAAAAACCCGATCATGCAGACCTGCATCGGGCCGTCCGAGGAACACGTTTCCATGGCCGGAATCCCGACCGAGGCGAGCATCCTCGCGATGGTGGAAAAAGCCATGCCGGGCAAGCTGCAGAACGTATACTGCGCATCCTCCGGCGGCGGAAAATACATCGCGATCATGCAGTTTAAAAAGTCCATGCCGTCCGATGAGGGACGCCAGCGCCAGGCCGCGCTGCTCGCGTTCTCCGCATTCGCGGAGCTCAAGCATGTCTTCCTTGTGGACGAAGACGTCGATCCATTCGACATCAAGGATGTAATGTGGGCGATGACCACTCGCTTCCAGGCAGACAAAGACATCATCATGATACCGGGCGTACAGTGCCACCCGCTCGACCCGTCGAACAACCCGGCCTACCATCCGGATATCCGTGCGACCGGCGTGGCATGCAAGGCCATCTTCGACTGCACCGTGCCTTATGACCAGAAAGAGCGCTTTGAACGCGCAAAATTCATGGACGTCGACCCGAAAAAATGGGTGCCGGAATTATTCTGAGATAGAATCGCTAATTTGCCCGGCGCTGCGCAATCGGATAGGGGGAGCTTCCTCCCCTTATCCGCCGCGCCAGGCCGCGTCCGGCTTTAGCCGGAAAAATTCCTTAGGCGGCCTGTGTGCATAAAAAAGAGCCGGGCAGCTACCCGGCTCTTTTAGGTGGAGATAGCAGGACTCGAACCTGTGACCCTCTACACGTCAAGCAGATGCTCTC
>JAJQBS010000004.1 GCA_021203145.1 Lachnospiraceae bacterium
AAGGTGGGTCAATTTTAAATGAAAAAGTGGGTCAATTTTACTTGACAATCTACACAGACCTTTATGGCAGTAAGAAGGTGGAGCTTCCTGAGACAGAATTGTATGTACTTTATGTGGGAGACCGTGTAAAGCGTCCGGATGAGGTTACTCTTAAAACGGAATTTTACAAGAATCGTAAGAGCGCGATTGATGTCACAATAAAGATGCTCTACGGAACAGTACACCCGGAAAGAACGAACGGGGATGATATTGTGGGGCAATATGTATTATTTTCGAAAATCTATAATGAGCAGGTTCGGATGCATGGCAGGACGGTGAAAGCTGTCTCTGAGACGATCAGAATCTGCATGGAACAGAATATTTTAAGGGAGTATCTGGAATCCCGAAAACAGGAGGTAGTGACGATGATGATGGATTTGTACAACCAGGATCGTATTTTAGAGATCCATATTGCGAGCGAAAAAAGGATAGCTGCAGAGAAAGCTGCAGAGAAAGCGGCGAAGAAAGCGAAAAGAGAAGCGAGGGAAGAAAAGGATGCTGCTATTGAGAGGATGCTTCGTTCAGGAAAGTTATCTTTTGAAGAAATTGCTGAATATCTGGGCGTGTCTGTAGAGAGGATACGGGAAGTTGAATCAGCAATGCTGCAGAAGGTTTGATTCCATAAATCAATATTGTGCTAAATGATATTAACATCGTCAGTTTCTTCCTGAATGAGTTAGGGATAGGATGTGGGGGTTGGGTTTGTTTTTTATTCCTGATTTATGGAGGTAGATGATGAAAAAAGCACTGATTACTGGAATTACGGGGCAGGATGGTTCTTATCTGGCGGAGTTCCTGTTGGAAAAGGGATATGAGGTACATGGTGTGATTCGCCGTTCTTCGGTTGATTTTCGCGAACGGATTGCGCATCTGGAGGGAACGGCGAATTTTCACTTGCATTATGGGGATCTGAGCGATTCGATGAGCATGGTCTCGGTGATCGGGCAGGTGCGGCCGGATGAGATCTATAATCTGGCGGCACAGAGTCATGTCCAGGTCTCGTTTGATGTGCCGGAGTTTACTGCGGACGTGGATGCGACGGGGTGCTGCGTGTCCTGGAAGCGGTGCGCCTCTGCGGGCTGGCGGATACCTGCAGGATTTATCAGGCTTCCACGTCGGAGCTGTATGGGAAGGTGGAGGAGGTGCCGCAGAGTGAGAAGACGCCGTTTCACCCATATTCTCCGTATGCGGTGGCCAAGCTTTATGGCTTTTGGATTGTGAAGGAATACCGGGAGGCTTATCATATGTTTTGCTGCTCTGGTATTTTGTTTAATCATGAATCAGAGCGGAGAGGGGAGACCTTTGTGACCCGCAAGATTACGCTGGCGGCGGCGCGGATTGCTCAGGGAAAGCAGGATAAGCTGTATCTGGGAAATTTGTCTTCTCTGCGCGACTGGGGCTATGCCAGAGATTATGTGGAGTGCATGTGGCTGATTTTGCAGCACGAGACGCCGCAGGATTTTGTGATTGCTACCGGCGTCCAGCATTCGGTGCGGGAGTTTGCCACGCTTGCTTTCCATTACGCTGGGATTGAGCTGGAATGGCGGGGCGAGGGGCTTGAGGAAAAGGGGATTGACCGGTCGACCGGGATTGTGCGGGTGGAGGTCAGCCCGGATTTTTATCGCCCGACGGACGTAGTGAATCTGTGGGGCGACCCGTCGAAGGCAAGGACGGAGCTGGGATGGAACCCGATGAAAACCTCTTTTGAGGATCTGGTGAAGCTTATGCTGGATCATGATATGAAGAAGGTGGCTGTGGAGCGGGCGGAAGAGCACATTCGCTGCAACCTTGAGGAGTATCTGGAGAAGGGGGTTATTAAGTAATGATGGAGAAGGATGCGAAGATCTATGTGGCCGGTCATCGGGGCATGGTGGGTTCCGCGATTGTGCGGGAGCTGAACCGGCAGGGCTATACGAATCTGGTTACCCGGATGCACGGTGAGCTGGATCTGACCAGACAGGATGCGGTGGAGGCTTTTTTTGCGGAAGAGAAGCCGGAATATGTGTTTCTTGCAGCGGCCAGAGTGGGCGGTATTGTAGCGAATGAAAGTGCGCTGGCGGATTTTATGTATGATAATATGATTCTGGAGATGAATGTGATCCATGCAGCCTGGCGAAATGGCTGCCGGAAGCTGGAGTTCCTCGGATCGTCCTGTATTTACCCCCGTATGGCGCCTCAGCCGATGAAGGAGAGCTGTCTGCTGACCGGAGAGCTGGAGAAGACGAATGAGGCATATGCGCTGGCGAAGATTTCCGGCCTGAAGTATTGCGAGTTTTTGAACCGGCAGTACGGAACAGACTATATTTCGGTCATGCCGACGAATCTTTATGGACCGAATGATAATTATCACCCGACACACAGCCATGTGCTTCCGGCGCTGATCCGCCGCTTTCATGAGGCGAAGGTGGAGGGCAGAGCGTATGTCACCTGTTGGGGCGACGGCAGTCCTCTCAGGGAGTTTCTGTATGTGGATGACCTGGCGAATCTGTGTGTGCTTTTGATGAATATTTATAGTGGGAATGAGACGGTGAATGCCGGTACGGGGAAAGAATTGACCATCCGGGAGCTGACGAAGCTGGTGGCAAAGGTCGTCGGCTACACCGGCGAGATACGCTGGGATTCTTCCAGACCGAACGGCACGCCGAGGAAGCTGCTGGATGTGTCGAAGGCGGCCGCGCTTGGCTGGACGTACCAGACGGAACTGGAGGAGGGCATCCGCCTTTCCTACGAGGATTTTCTGAATAATCCCATGAGGGCTCAGAGATAGAGTATATTCAAATACAATAATATCATTTCGCGAGGCAGCAGGCGGGAGCCTGCTGCTGTTATTTTGCGCAAAATGGAAAATTGGCGGGTTTCGGCTTGCCCAAGTCAGGCATTTCAGAACGATTTTAACGTAAAGTGGCAAAGCTGGCGGGCTCTGGCCTGACCGGGTTGGAAAGGAGGCATGCGATATGCCGCTAATGACTGATTCATCAATGGCTGATAGCGCAGTGAGTTCGCATGGGCGCTCATCGAAAGCGATTCGTGCGGCAGTGTACATTCTTCTGTCAGAAAAGATTTCGCTTGAAAAGGAGCTTTCCTGTCTGGCCAAGCTCATTGATGCTGCTTCGGAATTTACTTTAGCCGGTGTTTATTACGATTATGATTCCTCTCCGGTCGGGATGCGGGTGAATTATGAACATCTTCTATCCGACTGCTGCGCCGAAAAGATTGATCGTATTCTGTGCAGGTCGGTTTCGGACTTTGCCCCGGACGCGAGCGGATTTCTTTCGGCGCTTCGCCTTCTTGAGGACTGCAGGGTGACGGCGTGGTTCGAAAGGGAGAATCTCGATACCGCGATTTCGGCGGATGTCCGGGTTCTGACGGGGCTTGAGGTTTTCCAGAAGGAAGAGAAGCGGTGCCGGAGTGAAGCGAGGAGGCAGGTGATAGAAAAGCAGCGTGAAAACCGGTCGGACAGGAGCCAGGCTGTTTATGGTTATCGCTATGTGGATGAGAAGGAAAAGGATGCGGCCGCTTTTCCGGATGCAAAAGGGAAGGGGCATGGTGATATCCTGGCGGTTGATGAAAAAGAGGCAGCGGTTGTAGGAAGGATTTTTCGCCTGGTCGCGGATGGCACTACACTGAATGATGTGGCAAAGCTCTTAAATGCGGAGGAAATTCCGGCGCCGAGGCGGAAGAAGAGGAATTCTGCTCCGAATGCAGGAGGCGGCGCCTTGAAAGAGGAACTTTCCAAAGGCTGGACTGCACAGCGGATCCGGCAAGTGGTGAAACTGGAACGATATAAGACGGAAGAAATTGTGGACGGAGAGCTGTTTGAAGCGGCGCAGGTGGCACTGCATACGAAGAAACGCAGCCTGGCTGGCGGGGAGGATGGTTCCGGGAAACTGGCGCGCCCCCTGTATTCGGGGAAGATTGTTTGCGGCGAATGCGGCCGCTTTTTTCATGTTACCAACCGGAAGGTGCGGCCGATCTGGGTGTGTCCGAATGCAAGGCTGAACAATGGGATGTCTCTCTGCCGGGCCGGAAGTGTCCGGGAAGAAACGGTAACCCGGGTTCTGAGGCTGGCTCTGGCTGAAAAATTCGAAGTGGGGCATGCCGCGGATTTCAGGAAAGGTCTGGTAGAACTTCTGGAGGAGTATCAGGGGTTTGAGCGCCGGGAGAGAGCTGACATGGAATCGCAGATTCATGAAATCCAGGAAAGGAAAGAAACTCTTAAAGGAACCCTGCGGATACAAAGGGCTCGCCTTGACGTGCAGAAGGTGCGTTGGGAGGTTCTCGGAGAAGAGGATCCGGAGGAAGAGGGCGTTGCCGCACTTGAGGCGGCTTTGGAAAGATCCGTGAAGGAAATGGAGGATCTGGACGCCAGGGAGGAGTCGCTTCTGAACCAGAAGAATGAGCGTGCGGCATATTGGGAGGCACTTGCCAAAAGCGCGGATGGAAGAAGGAAGCTGCTCGAACGGCTGCGAGCGATGGATGAGCCGGAAAGACACCGCGATGAAACGCGGACGATAGGAGAGGCGGAGAGGCTCCATGATGAAACGCGGACGACAGGCGATGCGACGAAGCTTCATGGTGAGACACGGATTTCAGACGAGCCGGAGATACGCTGGGAAGAACTGGACGAGGAGGAGCTTTCGGCGCTTATTGTCTCAGTCACAGTTCGTGAAAACCATTTTTCAGTTCGCTGGTTTGATTATACCAGGACTGACATTCACTTATGATCACATCTATTTTGCTTCATAATAATGTCTACACAATAAAATAAGTTTAAAGGGGGCGAGACATTTGAAACTACCCATGCGACCTGCTTATGCCGCCCATGTTCCGATTCGTCTGGCGGTATATTCCTGCCTGCCTGCGAAGGAAAAGGCCGGTTTTGTCGATCCTTCGGATGAATACACGGTCGTGGCAATATACGAGGACAAGGAACAGGGGCGTGCCCGGTTCAATCAGATGATCGAGGACGCCCAGAAGGACAGGTTTGATTATGTTTTCACGGAAACGATCCGCTCTTTCGGCAGCAGTATGGAAGCTGCTCTTTTGACCGTTCAAGCACTCAAAGCCCGCCGTATCGGCGCCATTTTTTCCAGTGAGAAGATTGATACACTCAGCGAAGAGGGACAGAAGCTTCTGGATGTGATTGCGGCGTTTGATGAAAAGAAGCATCGTGTGCATTCAGAGGCGATCCATCAGGCAATCCGGAAAAATTTTGAATCGGGAAAGCCACAGATCAACCTGAACCGGATGCTTGGCTACGACCTGGATGAGGACGGCAGGACATGGGTTGTCAACGAAGAGCAGGCAGAGACGGTGCGATATATTTTTCATTCGTATGCGGCCGGGCTGAGCGCGAACCAGATTGCCGGAGATTTGAATAAGTCGGGCGTGGGGACAATCAATGGCTCCATATGGCGCGCAGACAGCATCATGGGCGTTCTTCGCAATGAAAAATATGTCGGCGACGTTGAGATGCAGAAGACGATCAGCGCTGCCAGCTACACGCCTGTGGTGAATGCCGGGCAGGCGCCGAAATACTACCGGACGAACCATCATGCGGCTATCATTGAGAGAGATCTGTGGGACAGGGTTCAGGCGATGATCAGGGGATTCGGGAACCTGGGCGCAAGGTCAAAGACTAAGAAACCGGGAACGGTATTTGGGCGCCTGACCTGTGGATCCTGTGGCGGCAGCTACAAGCGCTATGGCTATTCGATGACGATCGAGCGTTATTCAGATGAGCGGTCCCTTGCGGCGGAAGGGATGATCGGGGCGGCTGCTGCCGGCTTTTCGGAGCAGTATGCGATCAGCTACAGCGTCTGGCGCTGCGAAAACAAATACATAGGGCATGAAGGCAAGCACGGCAGATTATCGCAGTCAGAGCTGGCTTCCTCTGAAGGATGCCGGGAATCCCACATCCTTCATGAGACCGCCCTGGAGCAGAGCTTTATGGAGATGCTTTACCGGATGAAGACGGAGTATCAGGAAAAAGGGGAAGACAGTTCCTTTTCCTGTGAGTTCCGCAAAGCCTGCAGGAATACGTATGAGTCGCTCGGCGGCACAGGGGCTCTTCTTTTGCAGATAGACGCTCTGGACGACCGCATCCGCACACTGACCGGGCAGCTTGAGACGGCGCGGGCAAAGATGCTGGAGAGCTCGCTGACACCTGAAATTACACCGGCAGAAAAGCAGACGGCTATGCAGAAGCCTGAGACTATACCGGCAGAAAAGCAGACGGATATGCAGAAACCTGGAATCACACCGGCAGAAAAACGGAACGCTGTGCAGAAACCTGAAAACACATCGGCAGTAAATCAGCAGGCTGTGCAGGAAAACGCTTCGGTGGAAACATCGGCGGCTGTCGTTTACGCGAAATTGCTCGGAGATATCAGCAGGAAGATTGCTGAATGCGAAGAGGAAAAGAAAAAACGGACGGAGGAGGTCACGCTCACCCTCACTATGAAACAGAATTACGATTTTTTTATAAGGTGTTTAATGGCATTGCCGGATAAAAACAGAGCGGGGGAGAGGCTGAATGTCAACGGAATTCACGTAAAGGGCAGCTTGTTTGCCGACTATGATGGGAAGGGTAAAGAGGACATGCGGCGGAAATATCTGGAAGGGGCAATCCGGCCGGAAGCGTATCTGGCTGACGCGCCGGATTTTCTTCCATTTGATAAGAGCCTGTTTCTGACATTCTTTCCGAGAGGCGTGGTGAAAAAGGATATGATCGAATATACGACCAGCTTTGGTGTGAGCGTGGAGTGTACGGGATGTGGAAGAAATTTAAGCTCCTTTCTGGGCTTCCGAAAGGTCAGCGGGACAGGGAAGCCCGAAATGATTACGGAGGTCTGGCAGGTCAACGGAAGACAGATCCAGTACCGGAGAAAAGAGAAAGGACGAAAGACCCTTTGATGAACGGCGGCCAGGGCGTGAAGGTAATTTGCGCAGTTTTATTCCTGTCCGTGCTGCATTTGAAACGGCCGGGGGATGTGAGTGCTTCCCCTGGCCGGCTGCATCCGGCTGTGTACAATGTCGCCGGAAATTTCTATATTCTGTAATCCTGCAGTCATTTAAGGCAAACAAAGTGAGCAGGCGCGAGATTACATTTTTTCAAACACCGGCATGTATTCGATCGGCGCGTCCACCGTGACGGTCTTGCCTCCTGAAAAGATTTCACCGGTACTGGTCAGCTTCCACTCGCCGCGGGGCAGGTAAACGCTGCGTTGGAATTCATTCAGGTGCAGGATTGGCGCTGCGAGATATTTGCCGCCGAACATGTACTGGTCGGAGAGCTCCCAGCATTTTGCGTCGCCAGGGAATTCGTAAAACATGGTGCGGATCAGCGGGGAGCCGTTCTCATGGGCTTCCCGGTAAAGATCGCGGATGTAGTCGTGCATGGAGATCCGCAGGTCGTAGTAATCGCGCATGATCCGATAGTTGCCCTCACCATAGCTCCACAGCTCGTTCGGCTGGCCGGTGTGCAGATAGCCGCCGCCCCAGTCGCGGTCGTCGAGAGCAGGGATGTCATATGGTCCCCGGTCGCCGTGCATCCGCAGCACGGCCGAGTAGACGGCGAACTGGTACCAGCGGATCAAAAGCTGCCGGAAATCCGGGTCGTTCACGTCGTCGGTCATGAATCCGCCAATGTCTGTGGTCCACCACGGGATGCCCGCAAGCCCCATGTTCAGTCCGGCCTGCAGCTGGTCGCGGAATGCCTCGAAGGTGCTCGGTACGTCGCCTGACCAGATGACATTGCCGTATTTCTGGCTGCCGGCCCAGCCGCAGCGGAGCAGGTTTACAACCGTGCCGTCGCCGATCCGGCTCATTTTGTCGTAGAAAATGCGGCTGTACATCTGCGGGTACAGATTGCTGCAGGTGAGTGCGGCGCCTGCCGCGTAGCGGTAATTGTCAAAGTCGTAGACGCCCAGATCCGGTTCGGAGTTGTCCAGCCAGAAGGCGTCGATGCCGAGATCATAATAATTGCGTTTGCAGACCTCCCAGACGTACTCGCAGGTCTCGGGGTTGAACGGGTCGATCTGGACACAGTCGCCCTGGTAGTCGTAGGTCTGTATCTCGCCGCGGTCGGTTTTTATCAGAAGCCCGCGCTCGTACATCGGTTCAAAATTTTCACTTCTCCGGTCGACAGACGGCCAGATGGAGACGATGACTTTGATGCCCATCGAATGAAGCTCGTCTACCATGGCCTTCGGATCCGGCCAGTAGGTCTTGTCAAATTTCCAGTCGCCCTGCACGGTCCAGTGGAAGAAATCAATCACGATC
>JAJQBS010000018.1:0-23036 GCA_021203145.1 Lachnospiraceae bacterium
GAGGAATCCCCGGCGGCAGGGGATTTGAGTGCAGGTTTCCCGACTTTTAGGTTACACAGAGCGCGTTCACGGATCTGATTGCGATCGCGGAGATGACGCCCGGATCCATTGCGATCAACGCGGCCACTTTTGTGGGAAACCAGCTGGGCGGAATTCCGGGCGCGATAGTCGCTACGTTTGGCTGCATCCTGCCATCCTGTATCTTTGTCTCACTTCTGGCGTGGATTTATACCAGATACCGGAAGCTGTCCGCGGTTCACGGGATTCTGGCTTTGCTTCGAGGTGTTGCGGTAGCGCTGATTGCGAAGGCCGGAGTTACGATTCTCATTTCCGCCTTTTTCTCAAACGGAACGGTGGATTTTACCGGCGGAAACTTTATGATAAGGATGGTCGTCTATTTTGGGATCACCTTGATTTTCCTGCGCAGGACAAAGCTGAGTCCGATTCTGCTCATGACACTGTGCGGCGTCGCCGAGATGGGGGTTCAGTTCCTGGGGTATGCGTGAGAAGTCTGAAATAGCAGGGACAAGCTGCCCAAAATGTGGAAGAAAATACAAAAAAATGTTGAATTGATCGTTAATTTATGTATAATAATGGGAAAAAGGATGAGAAATGGAGGCAGGTTATGTCATTAGTTCCGATGAAAGCGATTTTGGATGCAGCGGAGGCTCATAATTACGCGCAGGGCGCTTTTAATGTCAATGCTGTATGTCAGGCAAAGGCGGTGATCGAGGTACACGAGATGTTCCGGTCGGCTGCGATTCTTCAGGGAGCCGACCTTGCGAACGCATTTATGGGCGGCCGCACGGATTTCGCGAACGGGACGCTGGAGGATAAGAAAAAGGGCGCGCAGAATATTGCGGCTGCCGTGAAAAAATATGCGGTGGACAGCCCGATTCCGGTGGCGCTCCATCTGGATCACGGGAAAGACTTTGAGTCCTGTGAGGCGGCGATTGCCGGCGGATATACCTCTGTGATGATCGACGGGTCTTCGCTGCCGTTTAAGGAAAATGTGGAGCTGACGCGCGAGGTAGTAAAGTACGCTCACGAGAGAGGCGTTACAGTTGAGGGTGAGCTCGGCGTGCTTGCCGGGGTGGAGGATCATGTTTTTGCCGCGAATTCCACTTATACGAATCCGATGGATGCGGTAAAGTTTTTCAAACAGACCGGCGTGGATGCCCTGGCGATCAGCTACGGGACGAAACACGGGGCGAACAAGGGGAAAGATACGGTGATCCGGAAGGAAATTGCGATTGCCACGAAAGAGTGTATGCTGCACGAGGGGATCGAGGGAACTCTTGTCAGCCACGGCTCTTCAACGGTTCCTCAGTACATCGTGAAGGAGATCAACGACCTGGGCGGCGAGATTCACGATGCCTATGGGATAAAAAAGGAGCAGCTGAAGGAGGTCTCGAAGCTGGGGATCCGCAAAATCAATGTCGATACGGATATCCGGCTGGCTGTGACCAGGAATCTGCGGGAGCTGTTTTCCGCGCAGCCTGCCCTGCGCGAGAGCGCTTCCATCGGGCCGATCTGGCAGCTGCTGAAAAAGGACCCCTCTGCTTTTGACCCGCGTGTGTTCTTCCCGCCGATTATGAATACGGTGATGTATGGCACAGTGGAGGATGAGGATGTGGCGCTGATCGTGGACTGCATCGAGCGGGGAGCCCGCGAGGTGGTGGGCACCCTGATTGTGGAGTTTGAGAGCGTCGGAAAAGCTCCGCTGGTGGAGCTGGTTTCGCTGGATGAGATGGCGGAGCGCTACCGCAGAAAAGGGATCTGAAAAGGGATTTGAAAATCCTGAAGAAAGGAATCGGGACAGGGCAATGAATATTCTGGTGGCACATGGGGGCGGTCCTACAGCTGTGATCAACGCGTCCCTGCAGGGCGTGATTGAGGCGGCCCGCGATTCGGGACAGCCAGGGAAAATCTACGCCGCACGGTTTGGCGCGGAGGGGATTCTGAAGGGAGACCTGCTTGATCTGACAGACGTCTCCGCAGAGCGTGTGTCCGGACTGTCGATGACGCCGGCCTCCGCGATCGGCTCCTGCAGACGGAAGCTTACGGAGGCGGATTTCCCGATCATCCTGGACGTATTGAAAAGATTTCATATAGACGCTTTTTTCTATAACGGCGGAAATGATTCCATGGATACCTGCAGCCGGGTGAATGAGCTGGCCATCAGAGAGGGACTGGATCTGCGCGTGATTGGCATTCCGAAAACGATGGACAACGATCTGGAGGTGACAGACCACTGTCCCGGGTATGGCAGCGCAGCCCGTTATGCCGCACTGAGCTCTGCCGAGCTTGCGTTGGACGCATCAGCGCTCCCGATTCATGTGGTTGTCCTGGAGCTGATGGGGCGGAATGCCGGCTGGGTGACGGCCGCGAGTGCGATGGCTCAGCGTCTGACCCGGTGTGAGCAGCTGATCTATCTTCCGGAAATCCGCGTGGATATGGATCGGATGCTGGCGGATATCCAGGATCGCTATGCGAAAGGGCACGGACTTCTCGTGACGCTGAGCGAGGGCATCTGCGGACTGGACGGAAAGCCGCTGGCTGACACGGGGCTGGTAGACGGATTTGGGCATGTGGTTCCGGGAGGGACGGCTCAGTTCGTGTCGAATCAGATTATCCGGGAGCTGGGGATCAAATCCCACGCGGAGAAGCCCGGGCTTCTGGGCAGGGCGAGCATCCCCTACGCGTCAGAGGTGGACCGCAGGGAAGCCTATGAGGCCGGCCGCTATGCCGTGGAAGCGGCATTTGCCGGGCAGAGCGGTTCGATGGTGGCCATCCGGGCGGTCAGAGAACCCGAGTATTCGGGCAGCATGTTCCTGACTCCTTTGGAGAAGGTGGCAAACGCCGAGAAGAAGTTCCCGCGAGAGTGGATTCTGGATGGGAACCAGATCGCGGATGAGTTTTTTGCCTATGCGGAGCCTCTGATCGGCGGGGGACTTCCGGAATATGTGGATTTCAGGTGAGATTTCAGGCGACAGTGAGGGATTAGTATGAAGCATATTTATCTGAATTTAAAGCGATTTGATGTGCCGGTCGAATTCGGCGGTGTGAACCGTCTCGCGCCGGTTGAAAAGTGGGGAGAGACGGTGGTGAGTCTTACGCAGGACGCACTGAAAAAGTATGATCCGGAGCATGTGGAGTTCGTACAGTTTCTGCCGGAGGCTCATCTTTTATCAGCCGCTTCTGCGCTCTGCGCCGACAGTCCGGTGCAGCTGGGCTGCCAGGGCGTTTACCGCGAGAATACGGCCGTGGGGGGCAATTTTGGAGCCTTTACAACGAATCTTCCGGCCTCGGCGGCGAAAGCGCTGGGGTGTTCGGCCGCGCTGATCGGGCACTGCGAGGAGCGCAATGACAAAAAGGGAATCCTGCGCGAAGCCGGAGTGAGCGCCGCCGCCGCGGTGAACCGCCTGCTGAACCAGGAAGTGAAATGTGCCGTCGCCGCAGGAATGAAGGTGGTTTACTGCATTGGGGAGACCAGTGAGGAGCAGTCCGACTGGGAAAAGGTGCTTGGAGAGCAGCTGAGCGTGGGGCTCTCAGGGACAGACCGGTCGCGCGTGGTGATCGCCTATGAGCCGGTGTGGAGCATCGGACCCGGGAAAAAACCGGCGGATAAAGATTATATTTCTAAGATTGCCTCGTTTGTAAAGGAGCAGACGGGAGGCATGGATGTGGTTTACGGCGGCGGGCTCAAAGCGGATAACGCGCAGATGCTCGCGTCCATTCCGCAGATTGACGGAGGCCTGATCGCGCTGACAAGGTTCCAGGGGGAGATCGGATTTTATCCGGATGAGTATCTGGAGATTATCCGTCTGTATCTCGCAGGTGAATAGCTGTTTTCTGCATCTGGCCGGAGAATAACTGCTTTTACACGGCGCCGATGCAGAAAAAACAGAGGCTGCCGATTGAGAGAAACAAAGAACAGTCCGAATTTATGCTGCGCGGGTGCTGCTAAAATGGACAGGGACCGTGTGAATGAAAGCTGAAAAAACGCTGCGTGATATATCGTGTGAATGAGACACAGAAAGGGGAACAGGATGAGACTTGAGCTTGAGTATGGATATGGCAAAATCGGGGCGGAGCTTCCGGATACGACAGATGTGTTTATCCCCGGGGAGACTGTGGCGGATCCGCCCTGTCTGCCGCAGGACTGGGACAGCCTGTATGAGGCGACCCTGCAGAGTATCCGCAATCCGATCGGGATGCCTCCTCTTGCAGAGACGGCCAAGGCGGGCGACAGGGTGGTCATCGTGATTCCGGATATTGTGAAGGGCGGCTGTCAGCCAACCTCGCACCGGAAGGTGGCGATCCGCGTATGCCTGGATGAGCTGTACCGCGTGGGTGTGCAGAAGAAGGATGTGCTGCTGCTGATTTCCAATGGTCTGCATCCGAGAGCCACAGTAGAAGAAATGCGCACGATTCTCGGGGAGGACCTGTTTCAGGAGTTTTATCCATGCGGACAGCTGACCAGCCATGACAGCGAGGACTATGAGCACCTGGTCGATCTGGACTATACGGAGTCCGGAGACCATGTGATCATGAATAAATATGTATATGATGCGGATGTGGCGATCCTGATCGGCCATACGCAGGGGAATCCTTATGGGGGATATTCCGGAGGATACAAGCACTGCGCCACAGGCATCACGCACTGGAGGAGCATTGCCGCGCACCATGTTCCCTCGGTGATGCATGCCCCGGATTTTGTGCCGGTCTCCACGAACAGTGTGATGCGGGAAAAGTTTGACTGTCAGGGCATGTTTATGGAAGAGAAGATGGGGAAACGTTTCTTCTGCTGCGACGCGGTGCTGGATACGAAGTCGCGTCAGATCGAGATTCATTCCGGGTACGCAAAGGAGATGCAGCCGGTCAGCTGGAAGACGGCGGATCAGCGCACCTATGTACACTGGGCGGAGAAAAAATACGATGTCGTCGTGTTCGGAATGCCGACGAACTTCCATTACGGGGATGGAATGGGGACCAATCCGATTCAGATGATGCAGGCCTTGTCGGCGCAGGTGATCCGGCACAAACGGGTGCTTGCCGACCACTGTGTATTTATTGTGCCGAGTGTCTGCAACGGATGGTTTCACGATGAGAGATGGCCCTACCTGCGCACGCTGTATGAGATGTTTCAGCATGATTCTATGAATATCCTGCCGGATATGAACCGGTACGGTGAATATTTTGCCACGAATGAGGAGTACATCCGGAAATATCGTTTTGCAAACGCATTCCATCCGTTTCACGGCTTTTCCATGATGAGCTGCGGCCATCTGGCAGAAGAGCATACCAGCGCGATCTATATTGTCGGAGCGAAGGAGCCCGGAATCGCGAGGGGGATGGGGCTGAAGACCCGCGCGACCGTTGAGGAGGCACTTGCCGACGCAATGAAAAAATACGTGGGTCCCAACCCGAATATTCTGGCGCTGCCGAGAACGTATACGACAGCCGCTGTGCACCTGTGCATGAAGGATCCGTCCCTGAACAGCCGCACAAGAGACGGGGCGGTTTCCGGCTGCTGCGGCTGACAGGAAAGAGCAAAAACAGAAAGGGGGACATGTTTTATGAACAATGAACCGGGAAAAGCTAAGGAGCCTGAAAAAAGAGAGCCTGAAAAAAGGGAGCCTGAAAAAAAGAAGATATCCGGGAAAAAGAAAAAACCGGTGATCAGCAATAAGGTATGGCTGCTTCTTTCTTTTCTGGCGGCGATGCTGCTGTGGTATCTGCTGTCCATCGGAAAGGCGACCAGCAGAAGCTTTCCTTTTGCAGACAAGGTGCTGCCTGCTGTTTAGACCATGATCAGCCGCGGCGTATTCTGGAAGGATATCAAAAGCAGTATGACCTGCGTGGGAGCCGGTTTTGGACTGGGGTTTTATCACTTCGCTTCCGGTAGCGTTTCTGATGGCCTGGTACACACCGGTGCAGAAGATTGTTGAGCCATGGATCAACTTTATCCGCAACATTCCGGCTCTGGCCTATGCGCCCCTGCTTGTGATTACCTTCGGCGTCGGGCAGAGACCGGCGATTATCCTCATCTGGATCTGCTCATTCATGACGATGAGCATTACGATTTACCAGGGGATTAAAAATATTGACGTTACGCTGATCAAGGCGGCCCGTGTGCTGGGAGCCAGCGATGTTGATATCTTTTTTAAGATCATCTGTCCGGCGACCGTTCCGTTTATCATTACCGCGGTTCGGTTGGGACTGGGCGCGTCTCTGACAACGCTTCTGGCCGCGGAGTCTACAGGAGCGCAGGCCGGTATCGGTATGAGAATCCGCTCCCTCTCCAATTCATTTGAGTCTGCCCCGATGCTGATGTACATCATTCTGCTCGGCATTATCGGACTGATACTTGTAAAGATTGTTGATATTATAGAAAGGAAACTGACGGGATGGCAGGAGAAGATAAATTAGCCAAGCTGAAGATTGACAATGTTTACAAAGAGTATGAGGGGCGAAGCGGGAAGACCGTGGCACTGAATGGGGTGAGCCTGGACATTGCGGAAAACGAGTTTGTCTGCGTGGTCGGCCCTTCCGGGTGCGGGAAATCCACGCTGCTGAATATCATTGCGGGATTGCTGGAGCCAACAGACGGCGAAGTATATCTGGACGGCAAGCCAATCGAAGGAACCGGCGTCGAGCGGGGCGTGGTTTTTCAGCAGTATGCGCTTTTCCCATGGAGAACGGTTCTGAAAAATGTGATTTTCAGCCTTGAAATCAAAAAAATCCCGAAGAATGAGGCCAGAGATATCGCGATGAAATATATCCGGGCCGTTGGGCTGGAGGGATTTGAAAACGCTTATCCCAAGGAGCTTTCCGGCGGCATGAAGCAGCGTGTGGCGATCGCCCGCGCGTACGCGGCAAACCCGGAGGTGCTGCTGCTGGATGAGCCGTTCGGGGCGCTGGACGCGCAGACCCGGGTGCAGCTTCAGACGGAGCTTCTCAACACCTGGGAGCAGGAGAAAAAGACCTGCTTTTTTATCACGCATGACGTGGATGAGGCAATCATCCTGGCTCAGCGCGTGGTCATCATGAGTGCCCGTCCGGGGCGGATTAAGCGGATCGTAGATATCGATATTCCTTATCCGAGGACACAGAAGACCAAGTCGGAATCCCGCTTTCTCGAACTGAAGGCAGAGATCTGGAATGAGGTGTACCAGGAGTTTCTGGAAGCCCGCAAGTAGACATTTGATATTTGGCCGCCCTGCGGCTTAAATATAACGCAGCGATTCAGGACAGAGGCTGTTCTGAACAACTTAACAAATTATTTAAGGAGGAACGTGACATGAAGATGAAAAAGTTTTTGGCGCTCGCTCTTGCGGCGGTGATGGCGCTGCCTGCATCCATGACAGCATTCGCGGAGGAGTCTTCCGACGCGGAGGTGGAAACAGTTCAGCTGAACGTGGCTTATATGCCAAACTACGCATCCCTGTGGTCAGTGCTGACGGCGATTGACCAGGGGTATTTCGAGGAAGAGGGCCTGGAGATTACGCTCTGGGAGTTTGCCGACGGCCCATCCGAGATCGCTGCTATGGAGGGAGGAAGTATTGACCTCGCTTACATCGGACACGGCGCACACAAGCTCTGCATCAATGGACAGGCTACGATTTTCGCGGCGAGCTCTGTCCACAGTACGGACAGAATTATTGTATTGCCGTCCTCAGAAGTGACGTCTGTGGATGATCTGTCAAATCTGGCGGGAAAGAAGGTCGCCTATAATGCGGGATCCTCTTCAGAGACCGCTCTGACCGGCGCGCTTACGGCGGCCGGGCTGACGATGGATGACATTGAGGCATATGAGATGGACGCGACCAATATGGTAGCGGCCATGATTTCCGGCTCCGTGGATGCGTGTACATGCTGGAATCCTTACAGCAACCAGATTATGGAGAACTGTGAGGATGCGCTTGAACTGGAATTCGCAACGGATTCTGTAAATATGTCAAGCTGGATCTGCCTGCCGGATTACGCGGATGAGAACTATGACATCCTGCTCCGCTTCAGCCGTGCTCTTTATAAGGCAATGCAGTACTCTTCTCAGGAAGATAATTATGAGTATGCAGTCGAGCTGTACGCAACACAGTGCGCAAGGGATGTGGACTCCTGCATGGTCGAGACCAGTGACGCGACATGGTTCAGTGCGGACGATCTTCGGGAAGGTCTTGAGGACGGTACGCTGGCAGACCTTTATCAGCAGCAGCAGCAGATGTTTATCGACAGCGGAGATGTGGAAAGCGAGGTTCCGCTTGAGGATTATGTGCTGTTTGATCTGATGGAGGAAGCACTGAGCGATATTGAGGAATGAAAGTAAATTACCCTGCGGTGGTATATGATGCGTCACCGTGATGGGAAAGCAGACAGAAACCTTGTAACTGTGAAGGTACTGAACAGTTGTGAAACCTTCCGGAACCGGGCGGCTCTCTGGAGTGACATAAGGTCAGTTCGGCGGGGCCGCCTGTTCTTTAGATTAGAATCATCACGGAGGATGAACGGATGAGAGTGACATATGAATCGACAGCGTCTGAAACGGTGCAGTTTGCCGCGTCTCAGCTGCGCGCCTATCTGGAGAGAATGCTGCCGGATGATTTTGCCGTCCGGTGTGTGTTCCGGCTGAGAGTTCTTCCAGAGCTGGGATCTCCCCTGCGAAAGGATTGTTTTCGTGTGAATGTCAGCGAATCGGAAGGGACGATTGCAGGCAATAACGACAGAAGCGTATTGCTCGGCGTGTATGATTATCTCCATTTTCTGGGATGCCGCTTTCTTGCGCCCGGAAAGGCTGCGGAGCGGGTACCTTTTCTTGAAAAGGCCGCCCTGTCGGCCAATTATGAAAGGCAGGCTTCTTTTTTCCATCGGGGTGTGTGCATCGAAGGAGCGGACAGCTTTGAAAACATCCGGGATTTCATTGACTGGCTGCCGAAAGTTGGGTATAATACATTTTTCCTGCAGTTCAAGGTCTCGTATATTTTTATGGCCAGATATTATCATCACCGACAGAATCCATTCAGAGAGCCGGAAGCGTTTACCGTATCGGATGCTGCCGCATATGACCGGGAGCTGGAGCGTGAGATAAAAAGGCGTGGCATCCTGCTTCACAGAGTCGGGCATGGCTGGACCGGTGAGACTCTTGGCTATGAGGCGATTTCCTGGGATACGGCGGCGGCTGCCGCACAGCCGGAATCTGCGTCCGTGAAGCCTGCTTTTGCTGCCGTGTCGTCAGAATCTGCGTCCGTGAAGCCTGCTTCTGCTGCTGTGTCGTCGGAATCTGTTTCTGTGCAGCCCGATACCACAGCCGGGCAGTCAGATTCTGCCGCTCAGCAACCCGGTTCGGATTCCAAGGCGCCGGTTTTTCCTGAGACTTTTGAGACTATGGAATCGCAGCGGGCCGCATGTGTAGGAGGGAAACGCGGACTTTTTCGTGGAATTCCGGCCAACACGAACCTCTGTTATCATCAGAAGGATGCTGTGAACCGGTTCGTGGATCTGGTCGTGCGATACGCGACGGATCATCCGTCTGTTGATTACCTTCATATCTGGCTGGCGGACGATTACAACAATGTGTGTGAGTGTGAAGACTGCAGGAAAACCACCGTATCTGACCAGTATGCAGGCATCCTCAATGAGATTGACCGCCGGCTGACGGCGGAAGGTCTGAGTACGCGGCTGGTCTTTCTTCTCTATCAGGAACTGCTCTGGCCGCCGGTAAAGGAGCGGCTTCAGAATCCGGAGCGTTTTGTGCTGATGTTCGCGCCGATCAGCCGGACGTTTGAGCATTCTTACTCACTTCTGGATATTCCGGAGGAGCTGCCGGCTTTTTCCCGCAACCAGATTACGCTGCCGACAAATCTGGGCGAAAATCTTGCTTTCCTGAAGGGCTGGCAGCGGTTGTTCCCGGGGGACGGATTTGTGTATGACTATCCTCTGGGACGCGCGCATTATGGAGACTTTGGTTATATCCATATGTCCAGAATCATCAGTGAAGATATTAAAAAGCTCCGGGAAATGGGACTGAACGGCTATATAAGCTGCCAGGAGCTGCGGGCAGGCCTGCCCAATACACTGCCCAATTATGTGATGGGACAGATGCTGTTTGACAGAGAGAAAAGTGAGCGGGAACTGGAGCAGGAGTATTTTGAGGCTGCTTACGGAGACTTCGCGCCGGCTGCGGTACATTATCTGGAGAAATTATCAGAGCTGGAATGCTGTGACTACGTAAATGGAAAAGGGGACCGGAAGAACGCTTCCGTGACAGCCCGGATGGAGGCAGTGATTGCGTGCTGCGAAGAATTCAGGGCAGAATTGTCCGGGAAATGTGGGGAGAAGACCGATGCGCTTTTCTGCGGCGAGCCTGAAGGGGACACGGTGGAGCTCCTTTTTCGAAAGCTTCTGGCTTACCACAGGGACTATGTCGTGCGCCTGGCGGACGCGATTCGCCTGCTCTCATCGGGGGATTCCTCCGGGGCAGCAGTAAAATGGAAAGAGCTGCGGAGCTATATCTGTGGGCGGGAGGACGAGTTCCAGCCCTGGCTGGATGTATACCGGGTGCTGGAGGTGACACAGAATTATACCGGATTTTGTGGGAATGAGTGATGCGAAAGTACACCGGATTTTGTGGGAATGAGTGATGCGAAAGTACACCGGATTCTGCGAGGATGGGTGACGCGGAAAAATACCGGATTCTGTGGGAATGGGTGACGCAGAATTATACCGGATTCTGAGTGCGCTCAGGATTGCGGGGCGCCGGGCGCTCATGCGGTGCCAATGACACGCGTTTGGGACGGATCGGAGTGAAGCGGAGACGTTTAGCGCAGGCCGGAACGAAGCGAAGATGCGAAGCACACAGTTATCCGCGGTATCAGGAGCTTTTGCCCTGACATCATGGAATAGAAGCAGATAAGAAGGAGGAGAAAAGATTGAGACATGCTTATTATGGTTACACCAGGGAGGCGCTGCTCTCCTCGCCCAAAATACCAATTCTGGTGATGAAGGACAAAGATGCTGTTTTTCAGGCACTTGCCAGAGAAATGGCAGATGAGATAAGGAAAAATAATGAACAGGGGCGAAGGACTGTTTTTATCTGTCCGGTTGGTCCGACGGGGCAGTATCCTTATTTTGTGGATATGGTGAATCAGGAGGAGATCAGTCTCGCGAATGTCTGGTTTATCAATATGGATGAATATCTCACGGATGACCAGAAATGGATTGATTCATCGGATCCGCTGAGCTTCCGGGGATTTATGGACAGAACCGTGTACGGAAGGATCCGTCCCGGGCTGGTGATGCCCGCAGAACAGCGGGTATTTCCGGATCCGGAGGATCCCGGGCGCATTCAGCGGCTGATTGAAAAGCTGGGCGGCGTGGATATCTGCTTCGGCGGCATCGGGATTAACGGGCACGTGGCTTTTAATGAGGCGCAGGATGAGCTTACGCCGGAGGAATTCGGAAATCTGCACACCCGTGTGCTGAAGATAAGCCCGGAGACCAGGACCGCGAACGCGATTGGAGAACTGAACGGCGCGATTGACGATATGCCGCGCTACTGCATTACGATTGGAATGTACGAGATCTGCCATGCCTCGAAGGTGCGCCTGGGATGTTTCCACGACTGGCACAGGAGCGTTGTCCGCCACGTCGCTTATGGGGAGAGATCCGCGCATTTTCCGGCGACACTTCTGCAGACTCATCCGGACGTGCTGCTGCGGATTCCGGAACAGGTAGCCGTGCTGCCGGAATAGAATCTGCCGGAAAGGGGAGGGAGATCCTGTATGAGAGATGTTATTATAAAAAATGGTAGAGTTTATATCAATCACAGTTTTCAGGATGTGACGCTGAGGCTTACGGATGGAAAGATTTCTTTCCTGGCCAATGAGGCGATGGGCAATGAGCCGGCAGAGGACGCATGCACGGTGATCGATGCAAAAGGAAAGCGGATTGTACCGGGCTTTATTGATATTCATACCCACGGGGCCATCGGAGTAGATGCGAATGGCGCAGACCAGGAAGGGCTTGAAAAGATCGGACAGTTTTTCGCCGGGAACGGAACGACCTCCTGGCTGGCTTCTGTCCTGACAGACACCCGGGAGCAGACAGAATGGTGCATCAGGCAGTATCGCTCGCTCGGGCGCCGGGCTAATACAGCAGAGCTGTTGGGCGTTCATCTGGAAGGGCCTTTTTTGTCCAGAGAGTACAAAGGGGCAATGCCAGAGAGCCTGCTGCGGCTGCCGGACTGCACCCTTGTTGAAGAATATCAGAAAATAGCCGGGGGCGGGATTCGCTATATGACGGTGTCGCCCGAAGTCCCGGGAGTGAATGATCTGATCCCCGCGCTCTCCGAGATGGGGATTGTGACGGCCATCGGTCATTCCGGGGCAGATTATCAGACGGCCATGGATGCGATCCATCGGGGAGCGGCGAGCGCTACCCATACTTTTAACGCGATGAGACTGCTTCATCAGCATGAGCCTGCGATACTGGGCGCGGCTCTTGAGTCGGATATTTACTGTGAAATGATCTGTGACGGTCTCCATCTTCACCCTGGGATCGTGAGACTTTTGTGGAAAATAAAGGGAAGAGACAGGCTGGTCGCAATCACGGATTCTATCATGGCCGCCGGTCTCCCGGATGGGAACTATCACCTGGGGGTGAATGAAGTGGTTGTGAAAAACGGCGACGCGAAGCTCCCGGACGGGACGAGGGCCGGAAGCACACTGACACAGAACCGTGCGCTGAAAAATGTGATGCAGTATACCGGATGTACTTTGGAAGAAGCACTGCCGCTGTTTACAGAAAATCCGGCAAAGCTGATCGGCGTTTTTGACAGGAAAGGATCCATAGAGGAGGGCAAAGACGCTGATCTGGTAATGCTCGGGGACAACCTGGAAATTGAGGAGGTTTTCCTGTGCGGTGTCAGATCTGAATCAGGAAAGGGTTTGTAAAGGATTTGCATTATGAAAGGATTTGTATTAGAGGTCTGCGCGGACTCTGTGGAGTCTGCGCTGGCCGCAGAGAAGGGCGGTGCGACGCGGATTGAACTCTGCCAGAACCTGATTATCGGGGGGACTACGCCGAGTCCGTGCATGTTTCGGGAGCTCAGACGACATAGTAACATCCCGGTACACGTACTGATTCGTCCGCGCTTTGGAGATTTCTGCTATTCGGAATATGAGTTTTCCGAAATGCTGGAGGAAATCCGCATGTTTCGGGACCTGGGGGCGGAAGGCGTGGTGATTGGCGTACTTTTGCCGGACGGTTCTCTGGACGTCGAGCGGATTCGTCTTTTAAAAGATGCAGCGGGAGATATGTCGGTAACCCTGCACCGGGCGTTTGATGTTTGCGCAGATCCGTTTGAAGCAATGGAACAGGCGGTGCAGCTGGGGATTCATACGATTCTGACATCCGGACAGAAAGACCGATGTACGGAAGGGGCGGATCTGCTGGCAGAGCTCCAGGAGAGAAGCCGCGGGCGGATTTGCATACTGGCCGGAAGCGGCATAGATGCCCGGGCGGTGCAGACATTGTATCCCAGGACCGGTATTATGGCGTACCATATGTCAGGGAAGGTGACAAGGAACAGTCCGATGGTTTATCGCAAGGCGGAAGTACACATGGGACTTCCGTCTTTCAGTGAATATGAGCTGTTTGGCACAGAGGAAAGCCTGGTTCGGGAGGTTCGCGATTTGCTGGAGGGGTATGCAGCGGCGTCTTTGACAGAAAGGGGATAGGGATATTGTCTGAAGAAAACAGCACGCCCGGGTTTCAGATCGAGGAGGAATTAAAGAAGCTCCCCGCGCGCCCGGGCGTGTATATCATGCACGACGCGAAGGACGCGATCATCTATGTGGGCAAGGCGATCAGCCTGAAAAACCGGGTGCGCCAGTATTTTCAGACCAGCCGGAATAAGGGGCCGAAGATCGAGCAGATGGTGCAGCGGATCAGCCGGTTTGAGTATATCGTGACGGACTCGGAGCTGGAGGCGCTTGTGCTGGAGTGCAATCTGATCAAGGAACACCGACCGAAGTATAACACGATGCTGAAGGATGACAAGAGTTATCCTTTTATTAAGGTGACCATCGGAGAGGAGTTTCCCCGCGTCGTGTTTTCCCGCGATCTGAAAAAGGATAAGTCAAAATATTTTGGCCCCTATACAAACGCCGGCGCGGTTAAGGATACGATCGAGCTGATCAATAAGCTGTATAAATTAAGAAATTGCACACTTTCTTTGCCCCGCGACATTGGAAAAGACCGGGCATGTCTGTATTATCATATCGGACAGTGCCCGGCACCCTGCCAGGGATTGATCAGCAGTGAGGAGTACCGTAAGTCAGTCGACGGGGCGCTGGGATTTCTGAATGGGGATTACGCGCCGGTGCTGGATGCTCTGCAAAAGCAGATGGATGAGGCGTCGGAAGCGCTGGATTTTGAGAAGGCGATTGAGTACCGGGATCTGATCAGCAGTGTCCGCCAGGTTGCGCAGCGGCAGAAGATCACGCACGAGGACGGGGAGGACAAGGACGTGTTGGCGATGGCGGTGGACGGCAGCGACGCGGTAGTGCAGGTGTTTTTTATCCGGGGCGGCAAAATGATCGGCAGAGATCATTTTTACCTGCAGGTGGCACCTCACGATACAAAGGGGGTTATTCTGAGCAGCTTTATTAAGCAATATTACGCCGGGACGCCGTTTGTGCCGCGTGAGCTGATGCTGGAGACCGGGATCGAGGATCATGAGGTGGTAGAGCAGTGGCTCACCCAGAAGCGAGGCCAGAGAGTTTATCTGCGCGTCCCGAAAAAAGGCACGAAGGAAAAGCTGGTGGAGATGGCCGCTGAGAACGCGTCGATCGTACTTCGCCAGGACCGCGAGCGGATCAAACGCGAGGAAGGGCGCACGATCGGAGCGGTTCATGAGGTCGAGCGCCTGCTGGGGATCGACCGGGCGACTCGGATGGAGGCGTTTGATATTTCCAATATCAGCGGATTTGAATCGGTCGGCTCGATGATTGTCTATGAGAAGGGAAAACCGAAACGCAGCGATTACCGCAAATTCAAAATTAAAACCGTCCAGGGACCGGACGACTACGCGAGCATGGAGGAGGTGCTCACCCGCCGCTTCCGGCATGGGCTGGAGGAGCGCCGGGAGCTGGATGAAAAGGGCATGGGCTATGAGATGGGCAGCTTCAGCCGTTTCCCGGACCTGCTTCTGATGGATGGCGGGCGCGGCCAGGTAAATGTGGCGCTCCGGGTACTGGAGAGCCTTGGGATATCCTTGCCGGTCTGCGGGATGGTAAAGGATGATTTTCACAGGACGCGCGGCATTTATTTTGAAAATGTGGAGCTGCCGATTGACACACATTCGGAGGCGTTTCATCTGGTCACGCGGATCCAGGATGAGGCACACCGCTTCGCGATTGAGTACCACCGCAGCCTGCGCGGCAAAAGCCAGGTGCGGTCTCTTCTGGACGAGATCGAAGGGATCGGTCCGACCAGGCGCAAGGCTCTGATGCGGACATTCCAGTCGTTGGAGGCGATCCGGGACGCTTCGCTGGAGGAGCTGGCCGCCGCTCCATCCATGAATCGGCGGAGCGCGCAGGAGGTGTACGACTACTTTCACGGAGAGAAGCAGAGTGGAGTGCAGGTCGAGGAGGATGGCTGAAGCTTTTCAACTTTTAATTTTTATATAAGATTCTTCTTTGGTCTGGACAAATCTGTAAGAATCGGATACAATTCAATTTATCATTTGTTATAAACCATGGGAGGATTTGTGCATATGCCTACAGCCAGTGTGCCATTGAAGAAAATTGCAGAAAAAATGGAGCTGACAAATCTGACCCCGGAGATTGATATTTCCAATAAAAAGGTCGTTACCTCGGAGATCAACCGTCCGGCACTGCAGCTCACAGGATATTTTGACCATTTTTACTCGGAACGGGTACAGATTATCGGGTATGTTGAATACACGTATCTGGAGCATCTGTCGAGAGAGACAAAGGTGCCCGTGTATGAAAAGTTTTTATCTTATAATGTACCGTGCATCATCTATACGACCATGACGGAGCCGGACGAGGATATGCTCCGTCTGGCGAAGCAGTACGAAGTGCCGATCTTCATCACGAGCCAGACGACGTCCGGATTTATGGCGGAGATTATCCGCTGGCTGAATGTGGAGATGGCTCCGTGCATTTCGATCCATGGTGTTCTGGTCGATGTGTATGGGGAAGGCATCCTGATCATGGGTGAGAGCGGTATTGGAAAAAGCGAGGCCGCCCTCGAGCTGATCAAGCGGGGCCATCGTCTGGTGACGGACGACGTGGTGGAGATCCGCAAGGTCAGCGATGCGACGCTGATCGGGGCGTCGCCGGATATCACACGGCATTTTATTGAGCTGCGCGGCATCGGCATTATTGACGTGAAGACGCTGTTCGGCGTTGAGAGCGTCAAAAACACGCAGCAGATTGACCTTGTGATCAAGCTTGAAGAGTGGAGCCGGGACAAAGAGTATGACCGGCTCGGCCTGGAGGAGGAATATACGGAGTTCCTGGGAAACAAGGTTGTGTGTCATTCCCTGCCGATCCGGCCCGGGCGGAACCTTGCCGTGATCGTGGAGGCGGCTGCGGTCAACCACCGGCAGAAGAAGATGGGATATAATGCGGCGCAGGAGCTGTACAACCGCGTTCAGAACAGTCCGATGAAAAACGCACAGAAGAAGGAGCAGTGAGATGGGAAAATATTGTTTTGGCATTGATGTCGGCGGCACAACGGTGAAATGTGGGATTTTCAGCGTGGAAGGCGACGTGTTGGACAAGTGGGAGATTCCGACCCGGACAGAGGAAAATGGATGCCACATTCTCCCCGACGTGGCAGAAACGGTTCTGGCAAAGATCACAGAAAAGGCGCTGAATAAGGAAGATGTGGCCGGAGTGGGAATCGGCATTCCCGGACCGGTCAATGAGGCGGGAGAGGTGCCGATGGCGGTCAATCTCCACTGGGGCTATGTCAATATTGCGAAAGATCTGGGCGACCTGACCGGGCTGAAGGTAAAGGCCGGCAATGACGCGAATGTGGCGGCTCTCGGCGAGCTCTGGCAGGGCGGCGGCGCAGGCTATAAGGACATGATTATGGTGACGCTCGGCACCGGCGTGGGCGGCGGCATTATTCTGGATGGAAGGATTGTGGCAGGTACGCACGGCGCAGCCGGCGAAATCGGCCACGCGCATGTGGATGATGAGATGGAGGAAGCCTGTAACTGCGGCAGGCATGGCTGCCTGGAGCAGTGGACGTCGGCCACGGGCATCGCGCATCTGGCACAGAAGATACTGGACTTCAGTGAGGAGCCTTCCCTGATGCGCAGGCATAAAAATATCTCCGCAAAGACCGTTTTTGACGCGATGAAGGAAGGCGACGCCCTGGCAATCCAGGTAGGCACGGAGTTTGGCCGGTATCTTGGAAAGGCACTGGCGGTCTTTTCCACTGTGGTAGATCCTCAGATTATCGTGATCGGAGGCGGCGTATCCAAGGCCGGGCCGATCGTGCTGGATTATATTACCGGGCCGTTCCGGGAGTATTGCTTCCCTCCGTGCAGGGATACCAGGTTTGCCCTTGCGAAGCTGGGGAATGACGCGGGCATTTATGGCGCCGCGAGAATGCTGCTGTAAGTGTTTATGAGAGGTGAGAGATATGATGAATTTTAATAATTCCAAAAAGAAGCAGCGCGTCGCGGCGATCATTGTGATCGTGATCATCGTGGCGATGGTACTTGGAACCGTGGTATCGGCATTGTATGCGTTTTAAACTGGTAATGACTTTATGCATGAGAATCATTTTTAAGCTGAAAATGGCTTATGCATGAAAATGATTTTTGAACTGAAAATAGTTTTATGAATCATAATGAATTAAAATGAATTAAAATGAATTAAGAGGGGATTCTATGCTGAAAAAATTAATGACGGGCTGCGTACTGCTGTGCATGCTGCTTTTATACGCCCTGCCGGCGGACGCCGAAGGGGAAGCAGTGATCAGCGATGGCGTCTTTATCGGGGAGAAGGATGTCAGCGGCATGACGGTAGAAGAGGCGGAAGCCTACGTAGAGAGCGAGGTGGAGGCGCTGGCTTCTTCTACGATTACAATTCAGATGGGAAGCGATTCCGTGACCACGACCTGGGCTCAGCTGGGGCTTACCTGGGTGAATACGGATCTGGTGCAGGAGATCAGCGAGCTTGGCACGACCGGAAATATTATCCGCCGCTACAAGGAGCAGAAGGATCTGGAGAACCAGGGTACCAATTATGAAATTGAATACGAGCTTGATGAGGATGCCGAAGAGGCTTTTGTAAAATCGCTGGCCGTTTACAATTCAGAGCCTGTTGAGGGCACGATCCACATGGCTGATGATGGGTCACTCTATGTCGAAGGCGGTACTGACGGAATGACGCTGGATGTGGACGCGACACTTGTGAGCCTGAAGGAGCATCTGCTGACTCTGGAAGCGGGAGACGCCGTGATTCAGGCGACGGCGGACACGGAATCACCCACGCTGACTGCCGAGCTGCTCAGCCAGATGACGGATGTGCTGGGTACTGCTACGACGAGCTACGCCTCATCTACGTCAAACCGGGCGCAGAATGTGCAGAATGGCACTTCGAAGATAAACGGTACGCTTCTGATGCCCGGCGAGTCCTTTTCTGTGACAGAGGCGGTGGCGCCGTTTACAGAAGAAAATGGTTACGCCCTGGCAGCCTCCTATGAAGCCGGGCAGGTTGTGGAATCCTATGGCGGCGGGATCTGTCAGGTATCCACGACTCTGTACAATGCCGTTCTGAAAGCAGAGCTGCAGGTGGATAAAAGATATAACCATACGATGCTTGTCACTTACGTGGATCCATCGAAGGATGCGGCAATAGCGGAAGGGCTTATGGACTTTGTTTTCACAAATAACCTGGACTATCCGGTTTATATAGCAGGCAGTGCGTGGTCCGGTACGCTGACATTTACAATTTACGGAGTGGAAACCAGGGCGTCAAACCGGACATTGAAATTTGTAAGTGAAACGATCAGCCAGACGGATCCGGCTACAAATATCACGCTCAGCGCGAATACCAGCCAGAGTGTCGGATACCTTGTGCAGGTGCAGAGCGCCCACCAGGGGCTGAGCGCGGTGCTCTGGAAGGAGATTTATATTGATGGCGTACTTTCTGAGACAGTTCAGGTGAACAGCAGTACGTACACCGCCTCGCCGGCAATTTATGAGGTCGGTGTTGCCACGAGCAATACGGCTCTTTCCTCCGCCCTGTACACCGCGATAGCTGCGAACGACCTGTCCCAGGTGCAGTACCTGATCACCTACGGTGTGGCTTCTGAGACAGAGAGTGAGACTACACAAAGCGAGACGGAGCAGACGGAAACGACAGAGCAGACGGAGACTACTGCGGAAACCACAGCCGAAACGACGGCGGAGACTACTGCGGAAACCACAGCTGAAACCACGGCGGAGACTACAGCCGAGACGACGGCCGAAACCACAGCCGAGGCTTCAGCAGAGACATCCGGTGAGACGGTAGTGGTAGAATAGGGCGTGGATGCCGGAAGAACAGGTGCAGTCAGGTGCGTACAGGAGAGCTTGCAGAATCCATAAAAAAGCGTTCAGTTTTCAGGCAGCTTCATATCAAAACCACAGATTATCCCGGCGGGAGCAGCGACAGCCTGCCGGGTCAGGCTGTTTCAGCGGCCGGATCTATGTCTGGACTGACAGCTTCGGCGGTCGGAACGATGTCAGGCCAGTCAGCTTCGGCGGTTGGAATAATGCCGGGTCAGTCAGCTTCGGCGGCTGGAGCAATGCCGGGACTGGCACTTTCGGCGGCCGGACCGCTGCCGGGGTACCAGAAAAGACCATGGCGGCAGGTGACGGCTGCCGCGAATTCTATCGCTGCGGCAGGCGCTACGCCTGTGACGGTTCTTCTGCAGGGGATACTTCCCGTTACTTATGAGGAACCCGTGCTGCGCGAAGATATGAAGAAATTTTTCACCGAAGCCGGGGAGAACGGCCTGAACTTTTGTGATGCTTCCATACAGGTGTCGGATCAGGTGATTTCTCCTCAATATTATGTTACCTGCATTGGAAAAAATGATTTGGGGCAGGAGGGAAGCTCGGCTCCCGGCCCGGTTTCTTGCGGCCTGGTTCATTCCCGGAAGGCGTCAGAATCAGCGAATACGTCGCTACAGAGACAGCGCATGCTCCAGGCCGGGCAGGAGCTTATTATGACGCGCCGGATTGCGCTCGCCGGTACTGCGGCACTTGCGGCTGCCCATGAGGAAGAGTTGCTTCGCAGATTTCCCTTTCGGCTGGTAGAACGGGCAAAAAGCTTTGACCAGTGGATGCCCATTATCGGGACTGCGCGGCTGGTGGACCGGTTTGGATCATGTCCTATGCACTGCCTTGGGCAGGGAGGTATTTTTAATGCCCTGTGGGAAATGGCGGATCAGGCGCAGGTCGGACTGGATGTCGATCTTCGGAGAATTGCCCTGGAGCAGGAGACTGTAGAGATCTGCGAATACTTCGATATCAATCCCTATTATCTGTACTCAGAAGGAGCGCTTTTAATCGGCTCCGATCCGAATCAGACAGAGATTCTGGTGCAGGTACTGCATGGCGCAGGGATACCGGCTGACGTCATCGGGCGGGTGACGGATAAAAATGATCGGATCATTCGCAATGGAGAAAACCGCAGATTCCTGGACCGACCGAAGCAGGATGAGTTGTGGAGATTTAGAAACGATTTTTTGACGTAAAACAGAAATACAGGAGGATCTGGAGACAGAAAATTATGAGAGAGCAAATTTTAACATTTCTGGAAAAAAACAGTAAGATTGATCTGGGAGAACTGGCCATCCTGCTCGGTTCGAGTGAGGATATCATTCTCAATGAAGTAGAAGCGATGGAGCGGGAGCATGTGATCTGTGGCTATCACACACTGATCGACTGGGAAAAAACAAACTCTGAGAAGGTGACCGCGCTGATCGAGGTGAGGGTGACTCCACAGAGAGGGCAGGGATTTGATTCGATCGCGGAACGCATTTACAATTATCCGGAGGTACAGTCTGTTTACCTGATTTCCGGCGCTTATGATCTGCTGGTGATTCTTCAGGGCAAGACCCTTCGGGAGGTGTCCGGTTTTGTAACAGACAAGCTGTCCACGCTGGATTCCGTGCTGAGCACCGCGACACATTTCATTCTGAAAAAATATAAGGATTATGGCACAATACTGGATAAAAAAGAGAAAGACGAAAGGATGTTGGTGACCCCGTGAGAAATCCGTTATCCCAGAAAGTAATGGCTATCGAGCCGTCCGGTATCCGCCGCTTTTTTGACATTGCAAATGAGATGGAGGACGTTATTTCACTCGGCGTAGGAGAGCCGGATTTTGACACCCCATGGCATATCCGCGACGAAGGCATTTATTCCCTGGAAAAGGGGCGTACCTTTTATACATCAAACTCCGGCCTGATGGAGCTGCGCAAAGAAATCTGCCGCTATCTGGAGCGCCGTTGTAATCTGACCTACGACCCGGTCCATGAGACGTTGGTGACTGTCGGCGGAAGCGAGGGTATCGATATTGCCCTGCGGGCGATGGTTGACGAGGGCGATGAGGTTCTGATCCCGCAGCCATGCTATGTCTCCTATCTGCCATGCGTGCAGCTGGCCGGGGGTGTGCCGGTTGCCATCGAGCTGCAGGAAAAAAATGAATTCCGCCTGACCGCAGAAGAGCTGCGGGAGAAGATTACAGACAAAACCAAGGTATTGATAATGCCGTTTCCAAACAACCCGACCGGGGCCGTGATGCGCCGGGACGACCTGCGGAAGATTGCGGAAATCGTGATTGAAAAGGATCTTTTCGTGATTTCTGATGAAATCTATTCGGAACTGACTTATGAGGGTACCCATGTGTCGATCGCGAGTCTGCCCGGTATGCGGGAACGCACTCTGACAATTAACGGCTTTTCCAAATCTTACGCGATGACCGGCTGGCGGCTCGGCTATGTCTGTGGACCACAGCGGATCATTGATCAGATGATGAAAATCCATCAATTCGCGATTATGTGCGCGCCTACAACCAGCCAGTATGCAGCTGTCGAGGCTTTGCGCAACGGGGACGAGGACGTCGCGCAAATGCGGGAATCCTACAACCAGCGCAGGCGATACCTGATGCATGAATTCCGGCGCATGCAGCTTCCGTGTTTTGAGCCGTTCGGCGCGTTTTACGTCTTCCCATGTATTAAGGAATTTGGCATGACCTCCGATGAATTCGCGATGCGCCTGTTGGAGGAAGAGCATGTGGCTGTCGTGCCCGGCACGGCGTTTGGAGCCTGCGGCGAGGGATTCCTGCGCATTTCTTATGCGTACTCCATCAATGCGCTGAAAGCAGCGCTGGCCCGGCTGGAGAAATTCATTACCCGGCTGAGGGCGGCAGAATCGTCAGAATAAGTCTTTTACCTATATGGCAAGCAATGTAAGCTGTTTTACTTATCGGAAGGCCAGGATATGAATATTGTATTATATGAGCCGGAGATTCCTGCGAATACGGGTAATATCGGGCGCACCTGCGTCGCGACCGGTTCCCGGCTTCATCTGATCGAGCCTCTGGGATTTCGGCTGACTGAAAAAGCACTCCGACGTGCAGGCATGGATTACTGGCCGCAGCTCGACGTGACGAGGTATCTCAACTACGAGGATTTTCTTGAAAAAAATCCAGGAGCCCGGTTATATTTTGTCTCAACCAAAGGCAGGAGGGTTTACACAGATGTAACATATGAGCCGGATTGCTATCTGATGTTTGGAAAAGAAAGCGCGGGGATTCCGGAAGAAATCCTGTATGCCCATCCGGATACGACCATCCGCATCCCAATGCTTGGAGAGACACGCTCACTGAACCTTGGCAATTCCGTTGCCATCGTACTGTATGAGGCACTTCGCCAGAATCATTTTGCGCAGCTGAAAACAGCCGGGGAGCTGACCAGGTATCGCTGGACGGAAT
>JAJQBS010000018.1:23136-40238 GCA_021203145.1 Lachnospiraceae bacterium
CCAGGTATCGCTGGACGGAATAAAATAGTTCGCCGGAAGCATGTTATAAAGACGTTTTCAACGGCAATGAAGTAATATGCAGACAATATGGAAGGAAGATACCATGAATTTGCCAGTGGAGGTTCTGCCAAAAGAATTTCAAATGCGTATGGAAGCACTTCTGGGAGATGAGTATCCTTCCTTTCTGAAGACTTATGAGGAGCCCCGGCGTTATGGACTTCGCGTGAACACGCTAAAGATCAGCGCAGAGGAGTTTTGCCGCATCGCGCCCTTTCATCTGAGCCCGATCCCATGGATCAGCAGTGGCTTTTTTTACGAAAAAGAAGACACGCCATCCAGACATCCATATTATTACGCTGGCCTGTATTATTTGCAGGAACCCAGTGCTATGACACCTGCACAGATCCTTCCGGTCAATCCCGGAGATCGCGTGCTGGATCTCTGTGCGGCACCTGGCGGCAAGGCGACCGCTCTCGCGGAAAAACTGCGTGGGCGTGGGCTGTTGGTCGCCAACGACATCAGCACATCCAGGGCGAAGGCACTGTTGAAAAACCTTGAGATATTCGGCGTGGCCAACGCCATCGTGACCAACACAACACCATTCAGACTTTCCAGACAGTTTCCAGAATTTTTTGATAAAATTCTCGTGGATGCCCCCTGCTCTGGCGAAGGCATGTTCCGCAAAGATATTGCCAGCGCAAAAGACTGGAGCCTGACAAAGGTACATTCCTGCGCAAAGAAGCAAAAGGAAATTCTTTTACAGGCAGCCTCCATGCTCCGGCCCGGGGGCATGATGCTCTATTCTACCTGCACATTCTCCCCGGAGGAGAACGAACAGGTAATCATGCATCTGCTTGAGAATTGCCCTGAGATGGAGCTTCTCCCCATCTCCATGGCAGAATCCGGGATAGAAGGTTTCAGCCATGGAAGACCTGAGTTAGCTATGGAAGGATGGGAGCAGAGAAAATCGCGACAGATGATTGACGACAGGGGGAAGAACAGTCCGTCGCAGACTATGGAAGATGAGCGGCAAAGCCAGCCAGAGCAGACTATGGAAGACGCGTGGCAAAACATGCCGCCGCAGACTGTCAATGACCAGAAACAGTACACCCGGCTGACAGCAGCCCTGAGCGATATTAACCGCTGCATTCGCATATTTCCGCATAAAATGCCTGGCGAGGGTCATTTCATGGCACTGTTGAAAAAACGGTCGAAGGATTTCCCTGTTTCTGATAAAAGAAAAAGCAGCGAAAGACCAGAGCTGTCAGGAATCCTCTTCCAGACAGGCGCAGACAGACACGCGGGAAAACAGAGGAACAGCTTACAAACAAAAGCCACAGGACAAAAGAAAGATTCAGATCAAAAGTTCAAAACCGATGAAAAGATAAAATTAATTGATTCATTTATAAAAGATACGCTAAAATACGAGGATACTTTTTCTGGCAGGAGAGACATCAAGAAAGGAATCGACATTCACGGCAGTCAGGCATATTACATGCCGGAAACCCCGGATGTCATCAAAGGGATTCCATTCCTGCGCAGCGGGCTGTATCTTGGAGAGATCAAAAAAGACCGATTCGAACCATCGCAGGCATTTGCAATGGCGGTACGCGTTGAAAACTGCCTTGCAGTCCTTGATTTCGACCACGTAGACAAACGAGTAGAGCAATATCTGCGCGGAGAGACGATAGAGATTGAAGATCTATCTCCTCAAAATAACTGTTGGCAGCTCGTCTGCGTGAACGGTTATCCATTAGGCTGGGGTAAGCTGGTCGGAACGGCCCTCAAGAACAAGTATCATCCGGGATGGAGAATGCAGAATCCATAAGAAAATATATGAGAGGATTAAACAATATGAATCTTTATGAGCAAACCATTACGATGCAGAAGAACATTATCGAGGAGCAAAAGCAAAAACTGGCAAATGCGGCAGAACTGATTGATAAACTGGAGGAAATGATTCAAACATATGAGCAGTTGGAATCCGTTATGCAAGAGCGTAATGATGAGCAGGAGAGACATATTCAAGCTTTAGAAGAAGCATATGACATGCTGATGAAAAATGAGGAAAAAATAGAGGAAACAATGGAAGCAGGCTGGAAAGAATGGGATAAATTATTTGATATGATCTTGCAGTCATGTGAAGAGAAGAAATGGGATGAAGTAGTCCAGATGATTGTAGTCGCGAAGAACATTTTAAATGAAAAAAGAGAACGAAACCCTGAAAATTCTGCCGAGGATTAATGATAAGCAATTTATACCGGTATTTAGGCTCTTAAAACCCCAATTTTATGGCTGAAGTGAAAAGGCTTGAAGGGAAAAGCCTGAAGTGGAAAAGCTGAAGAAAAATAAAAAAATCCTTGCATTTTTAAAAACTTGATGATATAATAAACAAGCTGAATTGAGAAAGAGACAAATACGATGCGTGGCTCAGCTTGGTAGAGCGCTGCGTTCGGGACGCAGAGGTCGCAGGTTCAAATCCTGTCGCATCGACTCCTTGGCAGGGGCACCGGAAAGTCAGGAAAAGCTTTTTTGCTGATCCGGTAGACCCGACCGATTTTCCGGTATCGGATTTTGCCGTCATTGAGCAGCAGCATCACGGAGCGTCTGCTCAGCTGCAGGGCTTCCGCTGTATCCTCAATCGTTAATACATCCGAATAATTTTCAAGCATCTTAATCCCCCCATTTTCAAGTGACATTTTAGCATTGCTGCCGCCTGTATTGCATTATCTCTATTATCGTGATCACCCGCGCCGGCGGCTTTGATTCTGATTTTGCTCCTTCTCCTTTTCTCGTTCTGCGACAATTTTTTTCTTTTCATCAAGCCGCTTCAAAACGCTCTGTCGTTTTTGCGGTTTTGGTATTTGCTGATTTTCCCTAATTTGAGATGTTCCCTTGTTTACCAGAGCCTCAGAAGAATCCTGGTCGGAAGCTAAAATTCTGTCTTCATGATCTGTGATCAAAACAGATTGTCCGTCTTTGCTTCGATTTTGTCCCGACCTGGAACGGGACTGATTAATTGCAGCAATTCTTCGTTCTGTCTCTGCAGCATCGCGTTTTCTCTGTTCATACTCACTGCAAAGGTCTTCCAACGCTGGGTCTCTGCCTCTTGTGCTTTCTGCTTCTCTAAAATCAGCAGCAATTCTTTCATATCTGGTATGGATGTCAGCGATTTCTGCAATTCGGCGTTTGAACGCTTCAATTCCGAAATCTGATCGTTGAGTTTTTGAATTTGGTTTTCCCGTGTCAGCAGTTCCTGGTAAAGTTCGTCCATCAGAGCCTGCTGTTCTTCTGTTCGCGCTGTCAATTCTTCTAATATTTTCAAAAGCTCTTCGTTTTCGCCTGAGATCATATAACCGCCCCTTCCATTCTTCCAACAGCTTTGATAATTTTTTGAGGTTCTCCTGAACCATGCGGATTACGTCATTTTGTTCTTTTACAGATTGGTTTTCTTCAGCTTTCCACGATGGCATATCGGCTTCTCCTGCCTGAAATTTCTCGGCGATTTTCCGGGCGTTGGCACCCTCGTGGATTGTTGGTAACTCTACTTTGCCCTGACGGGCGAACGAACGGTGATCAATGTGCTCTTCCGGCGGGAGATGAGAGTTGCATTCGATTGCCCAGTCCGCCCGCCATAATTCACAATTCTTTGGATTATTCCAGCCCGTGAAATATCGCGATCCAACTGCGGAAGCTGGCTTGCATGGTCTGTCACTCTTCTGCGAAGCGGAAGGGCGTGGCTCTCCGTAGAACATGCCGCGCTCCGGCTGCGGAAGTTGGCTTGCACGGAGTGCCGTGCTCTAGCCGCGCAAGCTGGCCTGCACGGAGTGCCGCAATCCAACTGCGTAAGTTGGTCTGCACGAAGTGCCGCAACCAGCCGCGTAGGCTGGCCTGCATGGAATGCCCGCCGACGGAACGCGCCCGGCCAGCAGCGAAGCGCGCAGACCGGTTGCTGCTTGCAGCAAACTTATACAGACGACCTCTGGTTGTCTATAAATGCGCCCTTCGTTTAAAATGGCGCTTGGGAGACCGAAAGAGCTAATCTCCCCGTGAATTTGTTACAGGGTCTGTAACATTTTCTGCCTGCATGGCTTTGGAGAAATATTTGCCATTGCGCTCCTGACGCTACAAAAATGTGATCAGCTTCGGGAGTTCATCTTCCTCAATCGGTCGGCCAAGGACGGATTCAACCGCTCCGCCAGTGTCGCCCAATCGCGAAGCGATTTTATAAATGGGCGGCACGATTTGCCGCCGAACGGAGTGAGGGGGCGTTTCCATTAATCTGACAGAGTCGATGTGTGCGTTTTTTGCGCTCATCCTCCGCCTGCCGCTGCTGCAGGATTTTCTTTTTTCTGCATAGCGTTTTGCTTTTTCTCTGCTCGCCTGTTCTTTTTTCTCCATCTCCAATAAGCGTTCCTCTAAACTTCTCGTAGCAGACATTTAATCACCTCCTTTCAAGAAGAAATAGAAATAAATACATTACTTCTAGAACGCATTATACAATAATAAATTTATTTCTGTCAAGAAAAACATAGAGTTAAAATTAATTTTTTTTGCTTCCCTTTTCTATCTATTCATGGTAAAATGGGACAAACAGAAAATACTCGCATGGAACGAAGCTGAAAACAGGCTGGAAATTGGAAAAAGCGAGTCGTTCATTTTCAGCATTGATTCCATCTGTGCAGGATACATCTTTGAGAAAGAGGTAAACTATGTCAGTAGGCTCCAAAATTCGTTATGTCCGTAATCTGAGAAATCTCACACAGAAAGAGCTTGGCATGAAGGTGGGGTTTAGTCCCGCTACTGCTGATGTCCGGATCAGGCAGTATGAATATGAAAAAATGGTTCCTAAAGCGGACATTTTGAAAAGGATCGCAGACGCGCTGGATGTGGATATCGCGGCACTGAACGGAGTGGATTTTCAGTCAGAGAAAGAACTGATGCACACACTGTTTGATCTGGAGCGGAATTTTGGTTTGCGTCTGGAAAAGCGCGGCTCAAAATACATGCTTTGCTTCGACCAGACCAGTGAGATTGGGCCATATATGGATTACGCACTGTCTTCATGGTACAAGGCCAGAGAGACGATGCTGAATCCTTTTGAAGAAAATGCCGATGGCGATTTAGAATATCATCTTTGGACACAGCGTTTTCCTATTGATCTGGTGCAGGAAGAAGCTTCGCGAAAGGAGCAGACGGAGCAGTTATTAGCGGATCGATGTGATGAAATCAAAACACAGGGCTACAAGATCAATAAAGTGAGCGAACTCATACTGCTGTTTGAGAAAATGATAAAATCCGGAATCAACCTGGAAATTCGGTCAGATAAAAAACGAAGTGCTGTTGGGAAAATCGTGGCGTGTGTCAGTATTCGGCATTCGCAGTTCCTATCACTTCATGAGGATATGGATGAAATAAATGAGAAAGCGGATGATACCGCGGCGGCATATGCGGAATATTTGTGCGCGATTGAGTACTTGGTAGGAATGGGAATTGAAATCGAACAGGGGACACATTCATTTGAAGGGGAAACGTATAACGATTATTATTTTCGTAACTCGATGCTTTCCACAATGGTGCTTCAATCTGTAAAAAAGATGCAGGAGAAAATACTGGCTGGCGAGTGCGAAGATGAAGATTATTTGTACGAAGTCAGTGAGGATATACGGATATTTAATGTAAAAATTGAAAGTGCGGTAGAGGCTTGAATGTGGTTTTGCTGAGTAGAGAAGCTGTTTTGTGCGACTTATCAGAATCAGATCTAGAGCCTTATGACAGTGGATGGTGTTGTATCGGTTGGAATTCACAAACCGGTGTTTATCCATGAATTGAATGAAACGGTGTCCGGAAAAGGAATAAACAATATATAAGGAGTTGAGACTATGTTACTGACAGAATTGAGTATATCAAATTTTAAAATGTTCGAACAGTTCGACCTGGCCTTTAAGCCTGGTTTTAACTTAATACTTGGTGATAATGGCGTCGGAAAAACAACGATACTGGAAGCAGCATCTGTGGCTTTATCAGGTTTTTTTGTCGGAATGGAGGATGTCTCAACCCGGAATATTTATCAAAACGATGTGAGATACCTCATTTATAAGGATAATAATGGAATCCCTAATAAATCGTATCATAGTCCAGTGGAAATTAAATGTACTATGGAGTATGAAGGCGTTTCCTATCAGTGGAGCAGAGCAAAAAAAGATAAATCGGGGGGCAGCAAGACTACTATTACGCCAAAGGATATTGTAAAGGTTGCGCAGAAGCTGGCGAATGAAAGCAATGGAAAAATGTGGCCTCTGATCAGCTATCAGAATGCTTCCAGACATTGGGTTTCCGCCAGAAGTGATGCTAATGAGAAACGAAGGAAACTGCTTCATGACAGAAGATGTGGCTATTTAGGATGTCTGGATAAGGCAATGAATTTGCAGGTTATCTATTCCTGGTGTAAGCAAATGGAATGGAACCGCGCGAAGAATAATCGAGTTCCTGTGAATTACGAAATGTTTGCTACAATCATCTCGGACTTTATGGGAAAAATGAATGAAGGAAAAATTAGTGAAGTTTTTTTTCGATTTGAACACGGAAAAATTATTGTATGTTGAAAATAAAGAAGTAAAGGAGATCGAAGATTTAAGTGCGGGCTATCAGTCTGTATTAAATATGGTCATTGACTTGGCCTATCGTCTGGCAATTTTAAATCCGGACGCTGGGAAAAAGATACCAGAGGCAGAAGGAATTGTTTTGATTGATGAAATAGACTCTAATCTTCATCCGAAGTGGCAATGGAGAATCGTTGATGCGCTGACGGAAACATTTCCGAATATACAGTTTATAGCGGCGACACACTCTCCCATCATCGTGTCCTCCTGTAAAAATGCGAATATTATCAGCATCGATGATGAGCAGAATGTCCGCTATATTTCAGACAGTTATGCGTTTTCAGTAAATGAAATCCTGAGAGATATGCTCGGATATCATATGCGGCCGGAAAAAGTAGAAAGACTGATTGAAAAATTTGATGATCATATGGATAGGGAGCAATATATAGACGCTAAGGAAGATTTAGCCCAACTTATTTCTATTCTGGGTGAAGACCATCCAAAGGCAATCGCGCTAAAATCAGAGTACGCAATCGAAGCGGAGGAATAAGGATGATTTATATTCGGAAGCAAAGGCTGTATTTTTACAGAAAGAGATACAGGAAGATGAAAAAAATAAGAGATCAGAAATCAGGTATTTTGTCGTAAAAAGAAAGGTGATAGTTGTAACAATGGATTTCATACACGGCAAAAAAATCCTCATCGTAGACGACGATGAGGGAATCCGCAATATGATTCGTGTTATTCTGGGAAAGGAGCAGTTCCGCAGTCTCTCCGTAGCGGAGACGGGAACGGACGCTGTGAAAAAATGCCTGGAATGGCAGCCCGACCTGGTGATTCTGGACATCATGCTCCCCGACATGGACGGATATGAGGTCTGCCGCAGGATACGGGAATTTTCCATGTGTCCCGTCCTGTTTCTGTCCGCAAAGTCGGAGGAGACTGACCGGATCATTTCCTACACCATCGGCGGCGATGACTATATCACCAAGCCCTTCAGCCCAAAAGAGTTGGTTGCTCATATCAACGCCATTCTACGGCGGCAAAGCTATTATGAAGGACGCAGTGATACCTCCTCATCCTATTCCTTTGGGGAATTTACACTGGATTTTGACCGGAGAGAGCTTTTGCGGGGGCAGGTTCCGGTTGCCCTGACAGCCAGGGAATATCTGCTGCTGGAATATCTGGTGCGCAACCGTAACATCACGCTGAGCCGGGAGCAGATCGTCCGCAGCGTGTGGGACAGCGATTATGACGGGTACGACAACACTGTCACTGTTCATATGCGCCATCTGCGGGAAAAGGTGGAGCCTGACCCGTCCCACCCCATATGGCTGAAAACGGTCAAAGGCAGAGGGTACATCTTTGATGATCGGAGCGCAAAGCGATGAACAGAAAAATTATCACTGAATATCTGAAAACCCTTGTCTTTGCAGTTGTGGCGACGCTGGTGGTCGGAACGATCCTGTGCTACCTGCTCTTTAGCGGGAAATCTTTGGATATGTCCATGCCACAGTACCTGATCCTGAACATCAACCAGTATTTGAGCCAGTCGGAAACGGGCTTCTCTCTGGAGGAAGAAGGAATGGAGCAGCTGGGTGTACATGACCTGTGGCTGCAAATCGTCGATGGGGACGGAGCTGTGGTCTATGCTTATCACACAGGCTCTGACATCCCGGACACCTACACCAATTTTGAGCTGGTGAACATCACCCTGACCTCTGACCGGCTCCCCGGCTATACGGTGTATGCCAGCGTTTACGACAGTGGCGCAGGGGAATATACGGTTCTGATCGGATGCAGCAGCTCCCTTGTCACGAAGTATTCCTTTGATCTGACTGGAGACGGAAGTATTGTGGCGATGCAATGTGTCGTTATCTTCCTGGTTGTGGCGGCGCTGTTTGTTGCGGTTGCCTCTATCGCCTTTTCCAGAAAAATCTCCACACCTGTAGCGGATATGATGGATGAGATTGAAGCCGTTTCCAGCGGCGGGGAAGCCAAAATGCAAACCCGCAAGACTCTGTTTGCGGAGGTGTTTGAGCGTATCCGTATATTGCGGGACAAGCTGGCCTACAATGATAGAATGCGGGCAGAATGGATTTCTAACATCTCTCACGACATCAAAACGCCCCTGTCTACCATAAAAGGGTATGGGGAGCTATTGGCAGACGCAGACTATGCCTTTGCCGAAGCCGAGGTTCAGCAGTATGCGGCAGAAATCCTCAAGGCGGAGAAAACACTGGAGGGTCTGGTGGATGATCTGAAAATCAGTCAGTCCATGATGGAGGGTCAGGTCGTACTAAACCGGGAACAGGTAGAGCTTGGCGCACTGATCCAGGACTGCATCGGAAAGGTAAGCCCTAAACTGATGGGAACCTCCGAGATTCTTTTTTCACCGTCGGAGCCTGTCTATCTGGACTGTGATCGGCGCTACATGGGGCGGTGTCTGCTCAATATCATCAGCAATGCCTTTGTCCACAACCCGAATACAAAAATCGCCGTCCGAATCAGCATAGCACAGGAAAACGGCCATGTTATTATCCGGATCGGCGATAATGGGAAAGGGATGTCTCCCGACGAGATCGCCCACGCCTTTGAACGCTATTACCGTGGAACTTCCTCTGAACAGGTGGAAGGCACCGGCCTGGGGTTGGCTATCGCAAAGGAAACCGTCGCTGCCCACGGAGGCACCATTCAAATCGAGAGCAGCGTGGGCAGCGGCACGACGTTTCTCATCACATTCTAATGGAAAGCACTAACAACTGCGATTGCGGAAACTGACGAAGCTTTTGCCAGCTGCATTAGCAACCGTCATCAGTGTTTCTCTGGTGAAAAATCTCAAACAGAGAAGTACTGCTCTCTGATCTCCTCGGTGAATGGGACGATCTCTCCATCGCAGATGAAGTAAATCTTGTCACAGAGCTTCTCCAGATACTGGTGCTGATGGCTGGTCAGCAGGATTGTTTTCCCCTGGCCTTTCAGCCGCTCCAAAATCTGTGTGACCTCCCGGTTTGCCTCAAAATCCAGAGCATTGTATGGTTCGTCCAGAATCACAATGCTCTGGTTTTTCCATAATCGCCTGTGCAATGCCCAGCTTCTGCTTCATTCCCATGGAGTATTTCCACACCGGCGTCCTGTCCGCATCGTCCAACCCGACGGAACGCATAGTCTCCCGAATCGTTTCGTCATCCACGATATTCCGTATCCGCGCCAGCATTTTCAAGTTCTGGAATCCGGAAAGATACCCAATAAAGCCGGTTTCATTGATGAGAATCCCCACGTCTTTGGGAAAATCCTCTCCGCCGCTGCCCAGCAGCTCGCCGTTGACCCAAACCTCTCCGCTGTCAGGCAGGAGCAGCCCCACCATCAGCTGGAACAGCACGGATTTTCCGGCGCCGTTGCGCCCTGCAAACCCGATGCACTCTCCTTCGTTTACTTTCAAATTCACATCACGGTAAATTTGTTTGCCTCCAAAGCTCTTACCGATATGCTTCAACTCGATCACAGTATTCATCTGTTTTTTCTCCTTGCGATATTGAATAATTTCAGAGCGGCAAGCATCCCCGATATACACAGTGCGGCGGCAGCATAGCCGCTCCAGCCGTTAGGGATAAGCTGTAAAAGCTGGTATGCCGCTGAGATACCAAAGGGGTACCAGCGGAAGGGAAGCAGAATCCTCATCCCATAGCCGAGAAACGGGACAAAAAAGGACAGCACCGTATTCCCGGATAAGCCGTACAAAGCAAGAGACAGCTCGTACAATAACAGCAGCTCCGGCAGCTTGAGCAGCGCAGAGGCGAGCAGAGCGGCGATAAAGTTTGCCTCTGACACGCCGAAATAACTGCAATACTCCACCGCCGATTCTGCCTCGTAGCCATACAGAAAATACAGCGCCGTCATCGTGCCCGCTAGCAGAGCTACATACCAGAGCCAATAGCGCAGGATAAACCGAACACATCCCCGGTCAGTCAGGGTTCGCCACTGACGAAAGCTGCCGGTGCGGAGCAATGCCGCATCGTTTTTCCTTTCCGCTTCCGCCTGCCAGAACACGCTGATCTGTATCAGCGGAAAGGCAAACCAGGCAAGCGCATACAAAAGCTCGATCAGATTGACATTCTCTGCTGAATACCCTCGCAGCAGTGACCACGCAAAATCAACAAGACTACCGCCGGAGGAAAGCTGCGGGAATATCCCGAGGGCGATCAACAGGATCAGGTAGAGCGGTACAAGTCCCCTTCTCGGTGCAGGGGAGAAGAATGTGAAACAATTCTTTCCATTTTCCCGGAATTGGATTCGTTTTTTCCTCCGAATTTTGCGGGGCAGGTCGGTTGCTCCTGCCAGAAGGAATACCCCCATGACTGCCAGATTGACTGCCACCGCCAACATGGAATCGCCCCTCGCTCTGCGTCGGCGGATATCCCGCCCGAAGGGCGAGGATGCCCACACCCCACAATCAGAGATTGGGGGCAAAACCCGGCGAGGGCAAGTCGCATCTGCCATTGGAAGGCCGCTCTACACTTCGTTTCAGTCGGTGCTAAACGAACGTCCACTGGACGTTCAGCACCGCGGCGGGCAGATGCTGGCGAAACCAACAGCAGCGCATGATGCAGAATATAATAATTGTTGACAAAGAGGAATTCCAAAGGCGACTCATCAAACGGCGATACAAACCCGACGATTGCGCTCACGATGATAAGAACGCAGGCTGTCAGCATTCCTTTGCTGCCCCAGGATTGGCTGGTGAGAAAAATCACAGCGTAAAGAAACAGGCTTCCCAGCCACAGATACCCCGCCGCACAGACCAATGCCGCCAAAGGGCTTCCAAAATAGCGTTGATAGCCGGCCAGTAGATCCAGGAAGTCGCCACTATAATAACTTGACGCTTCGCTCACGGTAAAGACGTTGACTGGTGCCAGACTGAAAGAGCCGATGATAGCCGCAAGCAGGATATGGACAGCGATCAACAGCGCAAGCCTGACCGCAGCAGCAGTAAGTGTCACGGAATTATAGCGGGAAAACGAACCATACCGTATGATCTCTGAATTGGCGTGGTTTCGCACCTCCTTCCCAGTCACAAATACCAGGAAGAACAGCCATCCGTAAATCAGATAATAATGGTTCGCTAACGCACACAGGACATATTCGAACAGAGATAGCCCGGCTGACTGCGCCACCGTCAGCGTCAGGTTGCTGCTGCTCATAGCCATAAACACCGCTAAAATGAAAAAATATGCGGGAACATCATCCTTTTTCCATAACTTACTTTTTATGAGCTTTAACTTCATATCGGCTCTTCTCCCTCCTGCTCAGTGCCAGTATAATCACGGTTGCGATGATGGCAAAGGAAATCGTTCCGGCAAAATAATTGTAAACGTGCATACTGTTGGGGCTCAGCCGGTTCAACTGGATCGACGTGACAACGCTGTACTCCGGTATCTGGAGCAGAGAGGTAATCAAATTCTCCGCCACAAAGTACACAAAAGGTGCAACGCTCACGATAAAAACATTTTCTGCATACAGAGCCAAACCGTACCCAAACAGGGTAAACAGACCTGCATTAAACCCTTTCCACAGGCACCATACAAAACCGAACGCCACAGGATGTGAAACCATCCAGCCACCAAACACATAGCTTTCCAATCCGGAATGGTAGCCAGGAGTCGCCTCAAATGGCAGGATGTACTCCGAAAACAGAAGCCCGCAAAAATAGGTCAAGGTAATTCCTACCATACAGAGCAGGAATCCCGCCAGCATATGATGTGCCACATACTGTTTGCGCGACATCCGTGTGCTGGAATAATGCAGAAATCCATCCGATTTCTTGTAATACAGTGTGAAGGAAAAGGGCAGCGAGGCCAGAAGCGGCAAAAAGAAGTCCAGCGGCTCACAGCCGTAAATCCAAATCTGAATCCTGTGTTCTATCGCCGTATTTCCTGCAAACATCACGCAGGAAACGAGGAGGGTAATCAGCGCAACGCCAAACGCCGCCAATGCGAGGGAAAGCTGCTCCTTCATAAGAGTTTTCAATAATCTAAGGTTCATAGATCTGCCTCCTATATAACAAAACGATCATTGTTCGTACTCTGGTATGGACTTAGTATACAGCAGGTGGGTTAAGGCGAGATTATCGCAAGATTAATTCTGACTTAACTCATCCTACATATCAGATGGATAAAAATAGAGTTTCCCTACAGAAATTTTCAAAAAAATTTATTTTGATGTCGCTTTTTAGACTCGCCAAGCGTTTATAATATGACCAGAAGAAATTTGCGACGCTTCCTCTATGAATGGAGGTGCCTGCTCGTGAAGTTGAAAAATATCAGTTTCGGTAACTTTAAATCATTATACAATACCTCATTTGAGCCGGGGAAAGTGAATGTGTTTATTGGTGCCAATGGTTCTGGCAAATCTACAATACTGGAAGGGATTGGATTATTAAGCGCGGCGATGACCGACCGGGTGGATGCTGGAAGCCTGCAGAGAAAGGGGAGTTCGCTTAAGTACATCTGATTTGTACAAATCTGCCTTTAAAAGCATAAAGCGTGCAAAATCTACCGTTGATCTGTCTTTAGAGTGGGAAGATACAAAAACGGGCAGCTGTTTTCAGTACGACGTTCATTTGACAACGCCGAAGGAGTCCGAGTATTGGAAATATCATTCTGAAGCGTTGTATCAGAATGGCGAGAAAAAATGGGGTCGAAGCAATGCTTCCTCTCAATCCATGAATAATTATATTGGCTTTTTCCTGATTGATGATAAGCCGGGGCTTCTGGAAGCACGAAGCATTGCGTCTGATTTTTCAAAGTATGGCATTTTTCAACCCGGGACAGCCGTGTTGCGCGGAATTATTCCTGACACGAATCAGATGGCACCGGTTGGTTTAAATGGCGGACGTCTGGCGGAAGCCCTGCAGGATCTGATAGAAGAAAAGGAAGAAGATCTGATGTTTGGGTCTCTTTACATGGAAGATGTGCTGGAAATGATTGACTGGGCATCGGATATTTCGATCGACGCGCCAAAGAAAAAAACATTCATCCAAACGTGCCAACGACACGGCAGGTGATAGAGTTTAGCGACCGTTATATGAAAAATACGTCGAAATTTACGGGATATGACGCAAGCGAGGGTGCTTTGTACGTTCTATTTATGCTCTGTCTGGCGATGCATCCACAGAGTCCATCCATATTTGCGGTTGACAGCTTTGACCATGCGCTAAACCCGCGGCTGGCAAAAAAGATGATAGAAGTTTTCTGCGAGCAAATTATCAGAAATGGAAAGCAAGTATTTCTGACTACCCATAATCCTCGGGTTCTTGATGGATTGAATCTGGCAAATGATGATATTCGCCTGTTTGCGGTAGACCGGGATAAGGATGACTTTGCGCAGATACAGCGGATTATACATTATGACAAGCTTGTCATAAGAAATATCTAGATATTACTACGGAAGAAAAGGTGAAGGCTCTTGCCACTCTTGAGAGTGAGACAGACAAAAAAGTCAGTCGGAAGTGGAAGAAGGGCGATGGGTCGCTTACAGATTTTTGTGGCTTGAAGCGGTAAGATTGTTAAAAATAAAATCCAAACTTTCCATTGCCGGGAATGCACTATTCTCGAGGGTTTGGATGGAAAAGTTTGGATTTTATTTAAGTTTGGATTTCGTATTCATATGTTGCCGATACTGTTGTAATCACGAGGGATATCGGTTTGTCGATAAACCACTGCAGCTGACCGCAGATGTCCGCTTCATTTATGCCGGATGACTTTACTGTCCGAATCAGGACGGCATCGTCTGTATCGCAGGCGTATTTGATTATGCTGAGGCTATGGAATGGGCGGGTGCAGTTAGAGTCATAAGGGACCCACCGGCAAGCCGGTTCCCCTTATGACATAGAATGCGGTGTTTATTTCCCAAAACAGAATAAATCTCCCATTGAAGACGCTCTGGATTTGTGATATTCTGAGACCATATAGTTCGGGATGGTTCGTTAGCCTGTCCCGGTCACAGATGGCTTGATCGGGAATGGTGCAGAATATATAAAAAGAGCGGAATCCCGGTAGTTTTTGTGTTCCCGAGAACGCTCTGGAGCAGATTGGGAGGTGTAAGGCAGATGGGGTATTATTTGAATGGTACGCAGGCGTTTTCTTTGTACAAAAGTGAGGCGGAGAGTCCCTACTTTGTTGATAAAACAATGCTTCTGAGAGAACTGATTCCGCTGGTGGAACAGGGGAATAAGCATATTTGTATTACCAGGCCCCGACGCTTTGGCAAGTCAGTGATGGCTGCTATGATCGGTGCATTTTTTAGCAAAGGGACTGACAACAGCGGGATTTTTGATTTGCTGAAAATCGCACAGGATCCTCAGAATGAAGGAGGGCTTTTACAGGGTCAACTGGATGAAACCTTTGATTACCGGCAGTATATGAATCAATATGACGTGATTTATATTAATTTCATTGAGGCTGCGAATGAAAGCAGCAGCTATGAGGAGTTTATCACGACAACGAAGGAGATTTTGCAGGAGGATCTCCGCGAAGCCTTTCCGGATGTGAAGTTCCGCAAAAAAGGCACTGCGATTCAGGATTTGCAGAAAATTTATGAGCATACGCAGAATAAATTTATCCTTGTGTTTGACGAGTGGGACTGCATTTTCCATAAAGACTATACGACTGATGAGGATCGGAGAAATTTTATCAACTGGCTGGCGGCGTTGACGAAGGACAAAGGTTATATCGCGCTTAGTTATATGACGGGCGTGCTGCCTATATATGTCCTGCATCGTTCTTTGATGCAGGATGCAGGCCTCGCCTCGCACTTTAGTGCGACTTTAAATGGCGAGGCTTTCCCGGCGAAATATTCCAGCGGGTCCACGATCAATAATTTTGATGAGTATACGATGGCGGTGCAGCCGAAGTTCAGTGAATATTTTGGTTTTACAGATGAAGAGGTTGATATACTGTATGAACGCTATCTGAAAAGGGAATCGACGCCTGCGATTACCAGAGAGGATCTGCGGATCTGGTATGATGGTTATCATACGGCAGGTGGAGCGAGGTTATACAATCCACGTTCCGTGGTCAAGGCTTTATCAAACAATTGTCTGGCAAGCTATTGGACATCATCGGGACAGTATATGGAGATCGCGGCTTATATTGCCAATGACAGGGCTGATGTGAAAAAGGATGTTGCCTTGATGGTTCTTGGAGAAGCTGTTCCGGCGAAGGTGGAGGAGTATGCAGCTACAGCGATGCGTCTGGGTACGCGTAACGAAATTCTGTCCGCGATGGTGGTTTATGGTTTCCTGAATTACGAAAATGGAAAAGTACACATTCCAAATAAAGAGCTGACAGACGAATTCGCAAAGACCATCCGCGAGAAGGAAAGCCTCGGGTATATCAATCGCCTTGCCGTGGAATCTGACCGTATGCTGCAGGCAACGCTGAAGGGTGATACGAAGACCATGGAAGAGATCCTGCAGTTTGCTCATGATACGGAAACGCCTTTGCTGGATTACAATGACGAAACAGAACTCACTGCGATTGTGAACCTCGTCTATCTGGCAGCGAGGGACAGCTATTATGTAGAAAGAGAAAACAAAGCTGGTGAGGGTTATACGGATTTCAATTTTTATCCGGAAAGAGCAGGAGATGACGGCCTGATTCTTGAATTGAAGGTGGACGATACCCCGGAGGCGGCAATCCGGCAGATTAAGGATCGAAAGTATCTTCTGAAGTTTCAGGGCAGGATGGCTGAGAAAAAGCGCCATACCGGCCGGGTTCTGCTGGTTGGGATTGGATATAGTAAAAAGAAAAAGGATCACCACTGTAAAGTGGAGATTGTCAGGTCTGTAAATGTATGAAACTGTGTAAAGCAATGTTCATGCTGCAGAGCATCTGGGCTGTACATTAGTAGTTGCCCTTGGCCATACCTGCTGCGGAGCAGTTGGGGCGGCGATCGCCGGAAATGCCGGCGGGTATGTAAAAAGTATTACGGATAAAATCGTAGCGGCCATACATTCTGAAACAGATCCCTGCAAAGCCAGCATTTTGAATATCAGGAACATGGTAGCATGTTTACGCATTGCCTTTGCTGGAAATGACGAACTGGCGCAGACAGAGTTTGTCGGAGCATTGTATGACATTGGAAGCGGGAAAGTGGCTTTTTTGGAATAACCTGTAAAATTCCAGATAACTGAAATCAGAGGGAATATAAAGGTATGACACTTACGCTGTAGCGGCTAAACGACTCGTCGGACAGCTGAAAGAAAAGAGGATCTATGTCGACGCGGATCATCCGCTGTTTGTGTACATTCCCTGTGGGGTCGGAGGCGCGCCGGGCGGTTTTACATTTGGATTAAAGAAGGTGTTCGGTGATGACGTGCATTGCTTTTTGCAGAGCCGGTGCAGGCCCCCTGTATGCTTCTCGGCATGGGGACAGGGCTGCACCATGATATTTCGGTTCAGGATATCGGCCTGTCCGGCAGTACGGAGGCAGACGGCCTCG
>JAJQBS010000020.1 GCA_021203145.1 Lachnospiraceae bacterium
CAGTGCCAGACAGGGAAGATAGTAATCTCCGTGCAGTTCGTACCATAATCCATTGTTCTCATCGTAAATGTAGCGTTCCATTCGTTCGTCCTCCTGAATTGAAATTATTTGCTTTTTGTCGGAGGTAAATCTGCCGCCGGATGCTGCATTTTTTATCATTCTTTATGTAAGGTTGTCTAACGACGCTTATTGCAAAGACATCTCCATGAAGATTCGGAGCCAACTTGACATCAAGCGCAAGATGGGTGAATTCATCGGGGCTTTTGCCACTTACGGCTATAAAAAGGACCCGAAGAACAAAAATCATCTGGTGGTAGATGAAGATGCGGCGAAGGTCGTGGAGTTGATTTTTCGCCTCCGGCTGCAGGGGATGAGCAATTCGAGGATTGCTTCTAAACTGAATGGGATGGGGATTGCCAGTCCGATGGAATACAAGCGGTCGCAGGGACAGAAGTATGAGTCTGGATTCCGGGCGATGTGGAACGCTGTTTCTGTGAGACGTGTTCTTACCAACGAAACCTATTTGGGTACACTCATCCAGCATAAACGCGGCACACCGAATTACAAGGTGAAAAAAGAAATCCAGTACGACCGCGAAGACTGGATCGTGATAGAGGAAAACCACGACCCGATTATTGAGGAGACCGATTTTCAAACGGTGCAGTCCCTTTTGCAGAGGGACGTGCGGGTTGCTCCGGACAAGGAATCCACCCACCTCTTTGCGGGATTTGTTTATTGCGGCGACTGTGAACACTGCATGACACGGAAAGCGGTTCCTTCCCATGGAAAGAAATACTATTATTTTATCTGTTCGACCTATAAGGCACATGAGGGATGCAGCAGCCACTCATTCAGCGAAGCAAAGCTGAACCGCATTGTATTCGGGCTTGTTCAGGATCAGATACAGCTTGTCGCGGAGGTTGACCACATACTTGATTACATTGCGTCACTCCCGGAACATCAGCGGAGCATTTTCAACTACGATGCACAGATCACAAAGCTGGAAGCGGAGATTGAGCGGTACAAAAATCTGAAACTGAACCTGTACAGTGATATGTCTGATGGTGTGATCAGCCGTGAGGAATATATGGAGTTCCGCGCCGGATATGACCGTAAGATCGCAAGTTGCCAGCAGTCGCTGGGAAAGATTACGGAAGAACGCAGACAGGCTGTGGACAACAATGACCGTCACAGCGGATGGATTGAAATCTTCCGCCAGTACAGAAACATCACCGAGCTGCACAGGGAAGTGATCGTGAATCTCATCGAGCGTATCGTCATTTATGACTCAAACCGCATTGAAATAGTTTTTCGATACCAGGACGAGCTGCAGTCGGCATTGCAGTACATCGACCGGTTTTCAGAAATCCTGCCGAAAGAGTCAAAGGAGGCATAAGCAATGGCAAGAAAAAGAAAAACATATCAGGAACAGAAAAAACAGCCGGAGCAGCAAGTTGCCGTCCCGGTTCTGGAGTGGCCGACAGCAATCTACGCAAGGCTTTCCATCGTAAACAGCGGCAAGGACGATGACGGTGATTCCATCGAAAACCAGGTGGAGATCTGCCGTGATTATCTGGAAGAACATCCCTATCTCCATTTGCATGATATTTATATGGATAACGGATGGACTGGAACCAACACGAACAGACCAGAATTTCAGAGAATGCTCGACGATATCCACGCAGGGAAGGTAAAAGCAATCATTATCAAAGATTTTTCGCGTTTTTCGCGTGATTATATCGAAGCAGGAAATATGCTGGAGAACGTGTTTCCATTTTTAGGGGTGCGGTTTATTTCTGTAACAGACCATTATGACAGTTTTGAGACAGACGGTTCTGCGGAAAGCCTGCTGATTCCCCTGAAAAACCTGATCAACAGCTATTATTCCAAGGATATCTCAAGAAAGGTTACAACTTCAATCCATAGTCGGCAGCTGGCAGGACAACATCTTCCGAGCAAGATTCCGTATGGCTATTTGAAATCTGAGACAGAAGAATATCGCCTTACGCCTGATCCCGAAACACGGGATGTGGTGACAAGAATATTCCGGGAATTCAATGATGGTGTTTCAATCTCCACGATTGTGCATGAACTGAATGACGAGGGAATACCTTCTCCCGGACGGCTTCGCTATATCCGCGGAGTGACAAAAAAAGAATGCTGCAAGGATTCCCGCTGGAATGTAGAGGGCATAAAGCAGTTTCTTCGGAATCCCACTTATACGGGCGACCTGGCATTTGGAAGATACCCGAAAGCATTGTATCTCGGAATAACGAAAGAGTATGGGCGTGAGAGGGATGAAAGCAAATGGCGGGTGCTGCCGAATATGCATGAACCGTTGATTGATCGCGAGACATTCCGGGCGGTAAACGAACGCCTTGCCGAAAACCGGAAGAAGAAGGAAGAAATCGTAGAGGCCTCTCAAAAACTGCGGGAGGAATATCCTGCTATTTTATTGGGCTACGTTTTTTGCGGTGACTGCGGTTCAAGAATGGCATTTTCCAGACACAGAAGCAAAAACAAAGGCGGCAATGGTGCATACTGCAATTATCTTTGTCTCCGGCATGAATATAAGCGTTGCGAATATGCGAATACGATACAGCAGGGAAGGCTTGTCTCTATTGTATGGAATGCTATTCACGATCAGCTGACATATTTCTGTGATTTTGACAAGATGATTCAGTCATTAAAGTCGAGTGGGCGGGAAACAGCACAGCAGATCAGCTATAAGGATGAAATACAGAGCGTATTGCTGAAAATCAACGGATGCATGAAGAAGCGGGAAAGGCTTTATGAGGATTTTTCGGACGGTCTGTTATCTGCTGAGGATTATATGTCTTTCAAAAAAAGGTATGATGAAGAAAATCAGGAACTGAACAAGCGCCTGAACCACCTGCAGACCATGCAGAATCAGCTGAAGCTTTCGTTATCAGAAAAGAACCAGTGGATGGTACATATGCGGATGATGCAGAATGAAACCGAATTGCGCCGGGAACTGGTGGAAGCATTGATTGAGAGAATCAATATTTATCATGGAGACACGGGGCGGCGTGTTGAGATCATTTTCAAATATCGTCAGGATTTTGAAGCACTGCAGAACGCATTTGAAGAATGGAAGGAGGGCGCAGATGCATGAAGATTTATCTTTACATTCGCTTGTCGGCTTCTGACACGGATCTGAAATACAAGAGTGAGAGCGACAGCATTGCGAACCAGCGGTCACTGTTGCATCAATTCGTCGATTCCCACAGTGAATTCAACGGATGTGAGGTTGAGGAATTTGTTGACGACGGTTTTACTGGTACGAATGCAGCCCGTCCATCTTTTGAAAAGATGATAGATTCCCTGAAAGATGGTGCTGCACAGGTAGTGATCTGTAAAGACTTCAGTCGCTTCTTCCACGACTATACAGAATTGGGAGATTATCTGGAAAGGATTTTCCCATTTCTTGGTATTCGTTTCATCTCGGTCAACGATGGATATGACAGCGATGATTACAAAGGAACCACCGGCGGGATGGAAGTGGTCATGAAGTATATTATCTATTCTTTCTACAGCAGGGATATTTCAAAGAAAATCAGAGCTTCCATGGATGTCCGAATGAAAGCGGGAGAGTTTACCTATCCTTATGCGCCGTTCGGATATATGAAAGACCCGAATGAAAAGCATCATCTGATTCCTGACCCGGATACGTCTCCCATTGTGCGCAAAATCTTTGACCTTGCTCTGACCGGGAACAGCGTCAACGAGATTGCAAAAACGTTGAACGATGAAGGTTATGAAACACCATCGAGATATTTCCGAAAAAAGTACCCGGAAAATGGTCGATTTAGAAACACCTCTCCACAGCAATGCTGGGATCGCTCAAATGTCCGAACGATTTTAGGCCGGTTCGAATACACGGGAGCCTGCGTTTTTAAGAAAAAGGAATGGAAGAGTATCGACAATCCGAGAACGAAAATACACGACCGGTCACAATGGCTGATCGTGCCGAACTGTCATGAAGCACTGATTACCGAGGAAGAATATAATCAGGCACAGACAGTTGTCCGCAAGACAAAATCTACACAGAAGACAAGACAGGAATATCTGTTGCGGAGTCTGGTCCGCTGCGGAGCCTGCGGGAGAATGATGCGAAGAAATTCACGCCGAAAACGACCGGATTACAAATGTGATTCTTCTAAGAATTCTCAAAATACAGAATGCCCTGTCACGGAGCATTTTTACGAGGATGAAATTGAAAACGTCGTAATCGGCAGTCTCCGGCAGATGCTTTCCCTGCTGGTTGAGCATAAGAAAATGATCGAAACGGCTGCTTCCAAAAGCAAAGGCTCTGCCGCAAATCTCCACCAGTCGTTTTTACGCCTGGAGAAAAGCATCAAGCAAAACAAGCTGGCTAGAGAGAACGGTTATGAGCGGTACGCGGACGGACAAATTACCAGAGACGAGTACAAGGAAATGCGCGACCGCCTGGCTGCAGAGTTGGAACACTTGGAGGAAGAAAAAGCAAGGTTGGGGAAGGACCTTGCAGCGATGGAAGCAGCAGAAAAATCGGAGCTGAGTACCCTTGGAAAGCAGGCCGAATCTTTTTTAAAAGCAAAAGAGATTACCAATCCGATGCTCTCATATTTCATCAAAGCCGTGTATATCTACAGCGGAATGAGGATAGAGATCAAATACAGATTTTCGGATGAGCTGATATCGATTCTGAATGACGAAACAGACCAGAGCCGTGACAGAAAATAACATGGCGTGGCAGATGTTATTCCCGAGGGAATACGAGCCGGAGACCTCCGGCACACCCTTGGGAATATCATTATTTTTTAGTCCTTGGCTAACACGAGCAAATCCGGTTTATCTTGGCAAAATTTCTTACGGAAGGCTTGCACAGGAAAAGATTAAAGGAACAAGGGATCAGTTCAGAAGAGTGAAAACGGAAAATTATATGCTCGTGGACGGCAGACATGAAGCGATTATAGACGAGAAGCTGTGGCAGGAAGTAAGGATGAAAAGGAAAGAAACTGGAGTGGCTTCTACAAAGATTTATAACCTGGAACGGGCGCATCTTCTGTCTGGGCTTGTCAGATGCCCGGTTTGCGGAGAACCTATGATAGGTTCTCTTACCAGAAAGCATAAGAAGAAAACCGGGGAAGTCAGAGATTTATTTTACTACCGTTGCAGGCATCTAAAGAAAATTGATGAAGACCGTGTCTGTGATTTTAATCATACGTTCAGGGAAGAGGAGATAGATCGGGATGTAGAAGAGCTGATTCTGGATATGGTCAATCACGAACAGTTTCGGGATTTCGTCTTGAAAAAGATGGATGAAAAGATTGACGTTAGCGCTCAGGAAGTAGAACGGGATCAGGTTAAAAAACAGTTGATTCAGGTTGAAGGCTCAAAAAATAAGCTGATGCATCAGCTGGATGCTCTGAATGTAAATGACAGGCATTATGAGCGCAAGTATCAGGATATGCAGGAGCGGCTGGATAATTTTTATGACAGAATCAATGACTTGGAAGCTGAAATCGCAGTGATAGATGAAAAAATCCATGCGGTGAATGCTGAAGGAATTACGGCAAAACAGGTCTACCAAATTCTCTCACACTTCGACATACTGTATCAGAAGATGACAGATGGGGAAAAGAAAGAACTTCTCAACAGCCTGATTGATCGAGTAGAGACCTACCCGGAGCGGCAGGAGAATGGGAGTTACTTGAAAGCAGTATACTTTAAATTCCCTGTTCGGCCTGATGACGAATCAGCGACAGCGGAAAATCTGGCTGGCAGCGTAAACCATGATTCTGGAAATGAAGCAAACGGCAGTGCAGGAAACGCTGCCGGAGGCTGTAGTAATAGTGATTCCGCGGGCAATTCGCCGGATGAAGGAAGTTCGGATGCATTAGATGGGGGTGCAAAACGGTTTGTGAGCGTGAAAGATCGTCGAGACGGTAGTATTGATGTCAAGAATCGACACACAATGAGTTAAATAGGATTGAAAACAGGGGCTTTTGCCACTTGGCCGGGAAAACGGTGAGGTGGTGAAAGCTCTTTTTTGTTTTCTGGCAAAACATATCCATGTGGGGAGAAAGGGCGAGCGAGAATACGAAACTATTTTTTAGAGGGTGGGTTGTGGATACGAAACTGCTTTTTGAAGGGTTGTGGCTATGAAACTGCTTTTTTGAGTGGCGCAGTCGACTTGCAGTCTTGAAACAATAACAATAATATTGTTGTGCGTTTTTCGTTGAAGAAATAAAAATTATCAAAATTGCACAAAAAGGTTGCGAACGCAAACTTTATCGCTTGACAGATTGCATGAAAAGAGCTATACCAACCGCGGTATGCTTAAAACGGCCGAATTGTGCCTTGCTGCGTTTAGGAGGAATCTGATGGCTGCAAGTTATAAAAAATTATGGAAGCTGCTCATAGATAAAGATATGAAAAAGAAGGATCTTGAAGAGTTGGCTGGCATAAGTCATTACACCATAAGTGAAATTGTGGGTGAAATGATAACGGATAACGAAACAAAAGCAAAAGCTTTTTCAAAATGGCTTATAGATGTTATGAAGTTATCTATGGCTACGGCTCGTGGCTATTCTTCTGCAATTAACACAGCAACTCCTTATGCACAGGAATTTTGTGGATTAACGGGTTCAATTTATGATATTGACGATGTGGAAATTTTAGAAACGCTGCTGGAACAAATGATGGCTGACAACAGATTTGCTGAAATAAATTATCAGTCACATAACCGATTCAGGGGAGCTTTTGACAGATATTTACAATTTTCAAAGGCAAAGAATCTGGGTCAGGTGGATACTATCTATGAAACAAAGAATCCAGAGGACTCTTTTAATCGGATTGAGGAGTTTGTAAGAGAGGCAGACGTTGATGGTATTACTGCAAGCATTCTTTCAAGTAAAACAGGAAAGAGTATATGGCTTGTAAATAAATATCTTAGAGAACAGGCATATGCCATAGAAATTCCGAACGGCATATATGTTCACGCAGACAATGTCATTGATCTTTTTGAAAACAAGGCAGACATTCAAAAGATCATAGAGAATCAGTTCGATAAATTTTGTGGCTATACAAATGATGAAGTTTTAATGGATGCAGCGACAATTTCGCTGGGGATGTTTTTGAATGACAACTGCATAGATACTCCGGCAAAATTTTATGGTATAGTGCGATATCTTTTTGGCAAGGCTTCAAAGATGTATTACTTCGCAGGAGATAAACATATATGGAAACTGTTCATGACAATAAGATTATATTCCAGTTTTCAAAACACACTCAAAATTGGTTAAATGTTGCTGGAATTCTCGGTCCTACAGTAGAGCGAGATGGTAATAAGGGAATACAAATAATATCGAATCAGAAATTATGAACAGCTGGCAAACGCCATTATCCTTCAGGCGGTTCGCGACCTGCGGGACTCATTAAAAAAGTTGAAGCGCCATCCCAATAACAGGGATGCCCAGGCCGTGAGAGATGAAATTACAAGATTTTTCAAATCCGGATGGTTTTCCACTTTGACATCAGTTGATGGGGAATTTTTACTACGAAAAATCTGCGAGGAGGTGCAGGGATGCTCTCACCCCGGTTGTCCGGAGCTTGTGGAATATGGCGAGCGCTTCTGTGAGAAGCACCAAAAGGAAGAAAACAAACGCTACGAGAAGTACGACCGGGACCCGGCTGTACGCCGTAGGTATGGACGGGCTTGGAAGCGTATCCGTGACAGCTATGCCGCTGTACATCCTTTGTGTGAGCTCTGCCTTGAGAAGGGTATCTATACGAAGACCGAGGAGATACACCACAAGCTGCCGCTCTCTGAGGGTGGGACGCACGACCGCTCCAACCTCATCGCGCTGTGCAAGCCGTGCCATGCGCGGATTCATGCGGAGCGTGGCGACAGGTGGCACAATCGAACATCAAAAAATAGTAATAAAAAGAAATCGGGAGCGTAAGCAACATACGTTGTACGCTCCCTTTAAGAACAGAGTTCTTTCAATCGTGGTCTCATTCTACCACTGAACTCTGGAGATTGTCAATAACTTTTTTGACGAATTCAGGGTTGTTTCACGAACATTTTTTACCACGATTCCTTGCCTGGTGCAAATGA
>JAJQBS010000123.1 GCA_021203145.1 Lachnospiraceae bacterium
TTCTGGCGGAGCACTATGAGGATGCGTCCGCCTGGCTGGGCGGAGACGAGTGGGACACGGTGATGAATTACCGCGCGTTCATGGAGCCGCTGACCTGGTTTTTTACCGGCATGGAAAAACACAGCGATGAATATAAGGAAGATCTGCGGGGAGATTCGCAGACATTCCGGAAGACGATGCTGCTGAATATGACGGAATTCCTCACCCCCTCTCTTCTCGTGGCCATGAATGAGCTCTCCAATCACGACCATTCCCGGTTTCTGACGCGCACGAGCAGCCGCCCCGGGCGGGTGGAAAAGCTCGGCGGCGAGGCGGCCGGCGAAGGGATCCGCCCGGAGATCATGCGGGAAGCGGTTGTGATGCAGATGACCTGGCCGGGGGCGCCGACCCTTTATTACGGTGATGAAGCCGGTCTCTGCGGGTTCACCGACCCGGACAACCGGCGCACGTATCCATGGGGATGCGAGGATACACAGATGCTGGAATTCCATCGCCGTGTGATCGCGATGCACCGGCGGTACCCGGTTCTGAAGACGGGCTCATTCCGCTTTCTGGGCAGTGAGAAAGACTGGCTGTCCTATGGAAGATTCAGCCGGGAGAGCCAGATCGTCGTGATTTTCAATAACAGCGAGGAGCGAAAAGAGTTGGTTGTTCCGGCCTGGCCTGCGGGAATCACAAATGACAGTGTCCTGGAGAGCGTGTTCGAGACCACGAAGGACGGCTTCACTGAGGAAAGGGCGGATTATCCGCTCATCGGCGGCGAGTTGAAAATTGTTCTTCCCGCGACCTCAGCAATTGTGCTGGTATTGCTTTTTTGCGTGATTGGCGTATATTCGGCGATCAGCAGGTATTACACGACCCATTTTTTGAAAAACACTTCCGTCAATGGGATAGATGTTTCCGGACTGACGGCCGCCGAGGCGGAGGCACTGCTTGCTGCCGACGTCCAGGATTACCGCCTTGTGATCACGGGAAAGGACGAGGAGCAGGAGACGATTTATGGGACTGATTTCGACTATACCTTTGTGTCGAATGGCGAAGCACAGGCGCTGATAGACGGACAGAACTCCTTTGCCTGGCTGCCGGCATACCTTTCGGGCGGACAGTCTTATTCCATGGATGCTTCCGTGACCTATGATACGGAAAAGCTTTCGACGGCGGTAACGTCGCTTTCCATGATGCAGGCGGACCAGATGGAGGCGCCGCAGAACGCTTACCGTACGCTTCTGGAAGACGGTACCTACGGGATTGTCGCCGAGACGGAGGGTACCGAGCTGGATACGCAGAAGGTTCAGGAGGCGGTAGCATCCGCTGTGGAAGCGGGCAAAAAAGCGCTGAATCTGGAGATGGCCGATTGCTATGTGACAGCCGCGGTCACATCTGAAAATGAAGATCTGATCGAAGAAGTGAGCCTTTACAACCAGTACGCTTCCATGTATATTAATTACTATATGAGCGGCGATGTGGTCGTCTCTCTGACCTCATCAACATTTATGGACTGGTTTTCACTGGATGCGGACAACAATCCATCCTTTGACTATGATTCCGTGGCTGCCTGGGTCGATGAACTGGCAGACACCTATGATACGGTCGGCACGTATGAGCCTTTTGTCACATCCAACGGCGAGACGGTTTACGTAGAGTCTGTCACCTACGGATGGCAGATGGACCGTGATGCGGAGACAGCCGGGCTTTACAGCCTGCTTTTAGCCGGACAGGTCGAGGGGCGTTCACCAGTATGGACCGTCAGTGCTCTGACGCGCGGGGACAATGACATCGGCGATACTTACGTAGAGATTGATTACACCAATCAGAGAATGTGGTATTATAAAGACGGCCAGCTGCTTGTGGAGACTCCGGTCGTGACCGGGAACACAAGTGCGGGAAATGCGTCGCCAGAAGGATTGTATTATATTGTTTACAAAGAGGAGGACGCGAAGCTGGTCGGCGAAACCTACGAGACGGAGGTAGACTACTGGATGCCGTTCTACGGAAATGTGGGGATTCATGACGCGGATTCGTGGAGAAGTCTTTATGGCGGTACAATCTATCAGACCAGTGGTTCGCACGGCTGCATCAACACGCCGAGCGCGCAGGCGCAGACCATTTATGAAAATATAGAGGCCGGGACGCCGGTCGTCTGCTACAGCTCCGCCACAAACTACGGCTACAGCACCGCGAGCAGCGGGACGTCCTATGTGGTGAGCAGCTCCTCCGGGACGGATGACGGATCTTCGGACGATTCCGACAGCGACGACGACATCATTATCATTTATGGAAACGATGATGCGAGCTCCTCTGATTCCTCCGGGACAGATACCGGCTCGACGTCTGATGATACATCATCAGGTGACGCGGGGTTTGAAATCACGATCTCGGATGAGACAACCTGGACGACTGATTCATCAGATAGCAGTTCCGACGATTCATCCTGGACGGGCGAAGAAGACAGTGTGGTTGTGATTGAATAGACAGGGAAGCGTTGGCCGGAAAGCATCGGGGCAGATATTCGTTCATGTAACGTAAGGAAGGAATTTTCAGATTTTTTTACAAGATTGAGTTGCAAAAGAGAGAAAAACATGTATACTATAAGTGTAATTGATCCAATGTATTAATAATAAATGTACGCAGTGACACCATAATTACACGAAAGGAGGAAGCACCTATGGCTACTTCTAGTATTTTCGAGAATCTGGAAATCACTGATCCGAAGGAAGTAGAGGCATTCGCAGATGCCCTGGAAATATCTTCTGGCGGATCGAAGAGAATGCATGCCCCATCAGGGATACCGTTGGTTACAGATATAAGGGAAATTCAGAAGTTCATGACAGCGGAGAAAATATCTAAATGACAGAATGTATAGCGGTTAATATTCAGGACATGCTGACGGCAATTGGGGAAGAAGCCGTAATTGCGCTTCTCTCAGCTTTTTCCTGCCCATTAAATGAGAGCGTTGAAAAGTTCGTTCGAAAAGAAGCCATTGATTTTGCCAGAAGAAAACTTTCTGTTACATATCTGGTTTTGAAAAAGGATAGGGATGACAGGTTTGTTTTGTTTGGGGATCGTGTTTCTCAGGTGGACGGTAAAAGATATTTACAGATGATAAAATTTTTTTAATTAACTCAAATATAAAATAGTTTCCCAATCTGCAGCAGGCATCAGCTGGCGGACTGGGAAACTTTTGTTGGAGTCAGAATTTATTTTTGGACAGAGGGACATGGGTGGAATGAAAAATATGACACTTGGCCGCATGGCTGCAGCCTGCGGCGGGCTTTATTATGGGAGAGCGGAAGATCGCGACAGGGAGATTTGCGCGATTACGACGGACAGCCGCCAGGCGGAGCCGGGCTGCCTTTTCGCAGCGATCAGGGGCAGGCGCGTGGATGGGCATGATTTTATAGCGCAGGTATTCGAGATGGGTGCGCTTTGCGTGATTACAGAGCAGGAGCCTTCCTTCGATACGGACGGCGAAATTTTGCAGGAGGTATCGGACAGGGAATCCGGGAAGAATCGGAATACTCCCCAGACGGGTAATTACATAAAAGTAGATTCCACGATCAGAGCACTCGGTGCGCTGGCAGCGTATTATCTGGAGCAGCTGGCGATTCCGGTGGTCGGAATCACAGGCAGCGTTGGTAAGACCAGTACGAAGGAGATGGTCGCCGCCGTGCTCTCACGGAAATATCGTACACTCAAAACGGCGGGAAATTTCAACAACGAACTCGGGCTTCCGCTGACGATTTTCCGGCTGCGGGACGAGGACGAGATCGCGGTGCTGGAGATGGGCATCAACCATTTCGGGGAGATGCACGCACTTGCCCGGATCGCGAAGCCGGATACGTGCGTGATTACGAATATCGGGCAGTGTCATCTGGAGTTTTTGGGAGACCGTGACGGCGTCCTGCGGGCGAAAACAGAGATTTTTGATTATCTGCGCCCGGATGGACATATTATTTTAAATGGGGACGACGACAAGCTGGCGACTGTACAGGAAGCAAAAGGGATTCGTCCAACCTTTTTTGGACTGGGAACCGGCAACAATATTTACGCAGACCAGATCGAGAAAAAAGGGCTAGATGGGATCAAATGCCGAATCTGTGTGAAAAAGAAGGCGGATACTCAGGATGGAATGGGAACAGAATGCGCAATAGCAGCCGGAAACACAGATGCTGCCGGCTGTGAAGCGGCGAATAGCTGCGAGACAGCAGAAGAGGGGAGAACAGCGTATCAGGGGGCAGAAATGGCCTGTGATATTATCGCAGACAGTTTCACTGTACAGATCCCGATCCCGGGCGTCCATATGGTAAGGAACGCGCTCGCGGCGACCGCGGTTGGTCTGCACTATGGCCTGACGACGGAGGAAATCCGTGCGGGCATTGAGAGCCTGCAGCCGGTAAGCGGACGGTTTCACATCATCCATACGGCGAATTTTACGATCATCGACGACTGCTATAACGCGAATCCGGTATCAATGAAGGCTTCCCTGGAGGTATTGCAGGATGGCCTGCACAGGAAGATTGCAATTCTGGGGGACATGGGTGAGCTCGGAACGGATGAAATCCGTATGCATCGCGAGGTCGGAACATTCGCAGGCGGGCTGTCGATTGACATGTGCATCTGCGCCGGAACACTTGCCGCCCAGATTGCGGAAGGGGTACAGACATCCGCCTCCGGGATAGAGACTGTTATCCTGCCGGATCTTTCATCGCTTCTGGAGCAGCTGCCGTCATTGGTGAAAAGGAGCGACACAATCCTGGTGAAGGCATCGCACTTCATGCATTTTGAAAAGGTAGTCGCAGAGCTTGAGCAGATGGGCGAAGACATCCGGGATCATGGCTGAAAATGATGGTTACCGCCTGGTAGTTTATTATAAAATAAAATATTAAAGTTGACGCGTTAAGCCGAAATATGATACATTAATAGTCAGAAAAGACCATTTAAAATGACTGTGCGGCAGATGAGGTAAATATACCTGTCTGTATCGAAAAAACGCCAGGTTTTTTCGTACATAAGAAAAATGGTCACGGGAGGACTATTTATGCGGATTACCGGCTATGAGAATAATCAGACAATTTTATCAGAGGTTGGGAAAAGGATAAAAGATACCCGGATTGCAATGAATTACACTCAGATGGATATGTCAGAACATTCTGGAGTGGCTCTTTCTACCATTTCCCGTATAGAGCGTGGGGAAAGTGTGAATATTGAGAACATACTGAACGTTCTGCGTACACTGGACGCATTGGCAAATCTGGAGCTGATTTTGCCGGAGCAGACAGTTAAACCAACGGATCTGGCAGATAAAAAGCCGAAACGGCAAAGGGTTTCGAAAAAGAGAAAAGAAGAATCTTCGAGCCAATGGGTCTGGGGTGAGGACAAAACATGAGTGTGGCAGAAGTTTTTTTGCGGGGGACAAGGGTCGGAGCAGTCTTTCAGGAAACTCTGACCAGGAAAAAGGAAGAGGAAACGATCATGTATATCATAGCGGGCCTGGGTAACCCAGGCCGTAAGTACGCGCACACGCGGCACAATGCCGGTTACGAGGCGCTTGACCGTCTGGCGGACAAGTATGGGATTCGTGTTGAGACGGAAAAGTTCAGGGCTCTTACTGGCACGGGCGTGATTGAGGGGCAGAAGGTGCTGCTTTTGAAACCACTGACTTATATGAACGCTAGCGGCGAGAGCGTCCGCGCCGCCTGTGACTTTTATAAAATTGACCCGGAGGAGGGCTTTCTGGTACTCTATGACGACATCAGCCTTCCGCCGGGACAATTGCGTGTCCGTGCGAAAGGCAGCGCGGGTGGGCATAATGGGATTAAGAGCCTCATTGCGCATCTGGGTACTCAGAATTTTGCCCGCGTGAAGATCGGCGTCGGAGAAAAACCACAGGGATACGATCTTGTGGATTACGTGCTTGGCCATTTTCCAGAGGAAGAGTGGGCGACGATGACGGATGCGTTTTCACGCGCGGCGGACGCGGCGGCGATGCTGCTGACGGAAGATGTGCAGACGGTAATGAACCAGTATAATGCCCATCTGGAAAAATAAGATGGATGGCTGCGATAAAATCTGCGCAATCCCGGGAATGGTTATACTGCATGCCTGAAATATTTACAGTCGTATAAAACGGATTACATTCAGAACGTGTTAATTCGGAACTATTAACTGTAAATTTCAGTAATGTTCAGTTTAGATAACGGTTCAATAATCAGGATTCAGAGTTCAGGAGGAGCCATGAAAGCTTTTACAGCCCCCATGCGGGAGCTTGGGGAATTTGAGGAGATCAGCAAAAAGGCCGCGAGGAATCGCGGTCTGCTTCAGGTGACAGGATGTATCGATTCCCAGAAATCTCATTTTGTATATAGCATGGCGGAGGAGTTTCGGCAGAAGCAGGCGGCGGCGCAGACCTGTCCGGTCACGCTTATCATCACCTACAATGACCTCCGCGCGAAGGAGATGTATGAGAATTACCGCTTCTTCGACCGTGATGTGCTATATTTCCCGGCGAAGGATCTGATTTTTTATCAGGCTGACATCCACAGCAACCTCCTGGAGCAGCAGCGTATCCAGGTGCTGAAGGCGTTGGCGGAAAATATGCCGTCGGGAAGTGGGATATCCGGTGAAAATAGTTCTGCAAAAATTTGCAGGGAATCGGCTGCTGATCAGAAAAAGCTTACGATCATCACTACGGCTGCGGCATGCATGAACCGGATGGTTCCTTTTGCAGACTGGACGGAACATATTCTGGAGATCGGCGTGGAAGGCTCAGTAATGGAAACGCCCCTTCCCGTTGGTCGGCGGCAGCTTGCGGATTCCATTCCAATGCGCTTCGCGCAGGAATCCGCGGAAAAGGATGCATCCGCACGCAGTATTATGACGGAAATCGACACAGAGAAGCTAAAAAAAGACTTGATTCAATTGGGCTATGAGCGCGTCGGGCAGGTCGAGGGACCGGGGCAGTTTGCTATCCGGGGAGGGATTATTGATATTTTTCCGCTGACGGAGGAGAACCCAGTCCGCATCGAGCTCTGGGGCGAGGAGGTAGATTCCATCCGCAGCTTCGATGTGGAGAGCCAGCGCTCCATTGAAAAACTGGATTTTCTGCGCATCTACCCGGCGGCCGAGCTGATTCCAGACGAGGCTGCCAGAAAAAAAGCACTTGCGCGGATTGAAAAGGAAGCGAAGGCAGCTGCGGATTCCATTCCAATGCGCTTCGCGCAGGAATCCGCGGCCAGGGTTCGTCAGCTGTGCCAGGACTGCCGCGACGCACTGACAGAGCTTCAGGAGCCACTCTCGATGGAAGGCTTTATCGACTATTTTGTGCCGGAGCGGGTCAGCTTCCTGGATTATTTTGATCCGGCACGGACTTTGATTTTTCTGGATGAGCCGAACCGGCTGACGGAAGCCGCCGATGCGGTGGAGCTGGAATTTTCGGAGAGTATGAAGAACCGGTTGGAGAAGGGCTACGTCCTGCCGGGGCAGACAAAGCTTTTGTTTTCCGCGCAGGAGACGGCGGGGGCGATCTGCTCCCGGAACGCGGTGGGGCTGTGTACGCTGGAAAACGCGAAGACGCCGTGGATGGTCACCGGCAAGTACAGTCTGACCGTCCGCTCCATCAATCCATACAACAACAGCTTCGAATATCTGGTAAAGGATCTCCAAAGCTGGAAAAAAAGCGGCTGCCGGGTGATCCTGCTTGCTGCCTCGCGGCTGCGGGGGCAGCGGCTTGCGGGCGATCTGACCGATGAGGGGCTGACGGCGTTTTACACGGAGGATCCGGACCGCGAGGTACAGCCAGGAGAAATCCTGGTCACCTATGGGAACGCGAAGCGCGGCTATGAATATCCTCTGATCAAGTTTGTCGTGATCACGGAAAGTGACATTTTCGGACAGGAGAAGAAAAAACGCAAAAAACAGAAACGCTATGAAGGCAAGCAGATTGGCAGCTTCGCGGAGCTGTCTGTCGGCGATTTTGTCGTGCATGAAAATCATGGCCTTGGGATCTACCGGGGGATTGAAAAGATCGAGGTAGATCATGTCACGAAGGATTACATGAAGATTGAGTATGATTCCGGCAGCAACCTCTATGTCCCGGCGACACAGCTCGACGTGATCCAGAAATACGCAGATTCGGACGCGAAGCCGCCGAAATTGAACCGGCTCGGTTCGCAGGACTGGAGCCGTACGAAGACAAAGGTCCGCAACTCAGTCCGGGAGATCGCGCAGGATCTGGTAAAGCTCTACGCCGAGCGGCAGCGCAGGGATGGCTTTACCTACAGCGAGGATACCGTCTGGCAGAGGGAATTTGAGGAAATGTTCCCGTTCGAGGAGACAGAGGATCAGCTTGCGGCGATTGAGGATGTCAAGCATGATATGCAGAGCAGCAAGATCATGGATCGCCTGATCTGCGGCGACGTCGGTTTCGGCAAGACCGAGATCGCGATCCGTGCGGCCTTCAAGGCTGTGCAGGACGGCAAACAGGTGGCGTACCTCGTGCCGACGACGATCCTGGCACAGCAGCATTACAATACATTTTTACAGCGCATGAAGGACTTCCCTGTGCGCGTGGATCTGCTGTGCCGTTTTCGGACGCCCGCCGAGCAGAAAAAGACCATCACCGACCTGAAAAAAGGCCTGGTGGACATCGTGATCGGCACGCACCGCCTGCTCTCGAAGGATGTGGAATACAAGGATCTTGGGCTGCTCGTCATCGACGAGGAGCAGCGTTTCGGCGTGACACACAAGGAAAAAATCAAACAGCTCAAGTCGGATATCGACGTCATGACGCTGACTGCGACGCCGATTCCACGCACGCTGCACATGAGCCTGGTCGGGATCCGGGGCATGAGCGTTCTCGAGGAAGCGCCGCAGGAGCGTCTTCCGATCCAGACCTATGTCATGGAATACAATGAGGAGATGGTGCGCGAGGCGATCAGCCGGGAGCTCTCCAGGGGCGGGCAGGTGTATTATGTCTACAACCGTGTCAACACCATCGTTGAGATTACCAATAAAATCGCGGCACTTGTCCCACAGGCGCAGGTTGCGTTTGCCCACGGCCAGATGAAGGAACACGAGTTGGAGCGCATCATGTATGACTTTATCAATGGTGACATCGATGTACTCGTGACGACGACGATCATTGAAACCGGCCTGGACATCCCCAATGTCAACACCATGATCGTCCATGACGCGGACGCGATGGGACTCTCCCAGCTTTATCAGCTGCGGGGCAGGGTAGGGCGATCCAACCGCACCGCCTATGCGTTCCTGATGTACCGCCGCAATAAAATGCTCAGAGAGGTGGCCGAAAAACGCCTTTCCGCCATCCGTGACTTCACCGAGCTCGGCAGCGGCATCCGGATCGCGATGCGGGATCTGGAAATCCGCGGCGCGGGCAATCTCCTTGGCAGCGAGCAGCACGGCCACATGGAAGCGGTGGGCTACGACCTTTACTGCAAGCTTCTCAACGAAGCCGTCCAGGAGGCCAAAGGGGAAGAAATACCACGGGAAAGCTTTGAGACGACGATCGACCTGGATATCGACGCATTTATCCCGGATCGCTACATTCGCAACGAGGCGCAGAAGCTCGATATCTACAAGCGCATTGCCGCCATCCGCACGGAGGAAGAGCACGACGACATGCTCGAAGAGCTCATCGACCGTTTCGGCGAGCCGCCCCGTTCCGTGCAGAATCTTCTCGCAGTTGCCCGGCTGCGCGCTCTCGCGCATGATGCCTGGATCTGTGAAATTGCCCAGAAGGAAAAGGAAATCCGGCTCGTGATGTATGAGAAGGCTCAGATTGACGCGTTAAAAATCACCCCGTTGCTCCGGGAGTACAAGGGAAGCCTGAAATTTGTCCATGATGCCGGGAAAGCGTCCAGACGGGGGAACAGTGGGACGAACACATCGCCGCGTTTCATTTATACCAGAGCCCGCTCCGGAAGAAAAGAAGAAAAAGAAACGCTTCTGCTTGCGCGGGAGCTGGCAGAAGCGGTCGGGAGACTGGCGATGTAGCAAAATAGCAAGATAAAGGACTTGTTAAAATTTTGTGAACATGTTACAATAAATCAACTGACAGCGATCAGAAATATCATATTTTAACGGGAGGAAGAGAAAGTATGAAGTTCTTAAAAAATCTCTGGAAGGTTCTGTTTTGCTGCATGGTTCTTGCTCTGGCAGTTCCGGCAGGAGCACAGAGGGTGGAGGCCGCGTCGAAACCTTCCAAACCAACACTGTCCAAGGTGGCTAACACGAAGACCGGCGTGAAGGTTACCTGGAAGAAGGTCAGCAAAGCGACGGGCTACTATGTATACCGGAAGACCGGATCGGGCAGCTACAAGAAGATCGCGACCGTGACCAGCGGTTCTACAGTGACATACACGGATACGACCGCAGTGAGCGGCACGACGTATACCTACACTGTCCGCGCGTACAACAGCAGCGGGAAGAGCGGTTACAGGACGGGCCTGAAAATCAAATATCTGTCTAGGCCATCGATTTCGAAGATCACGGTGGGGGATGGTTATGCTACTGTGAAATGGAAGGCGGTCACCGGCGCTTCAAAGCACAAAATTTATCGAAAAACTGCTTCTGGTTCTTACAAGCTGATCAAGACGGTCTCCAGTTCTAAGAAGAGTTACAAGGATACGACTGTGGCGCCTTTGACAAAGTATACGTACAAGGTAGTGGCCGTGAAGGGAAGCTATAAGAGTGTTGGTGCGACAAAAACCTGTACGACCGCTCTTGGCTCTGGGGTGACGATGGCATCTGTCGTGGGTACATCCGGCACGGCAGCCTATTACGCGATTGAATCCGATGTGACTCTGACAGGAAGCGGCGGCGGATATCACGCGAAGCTGGTGATCGGTACGGGCAGCGCGGCGGTCAGCTTTGGTATCCAGTTTGACAATTACGCAGTATCGCCTTACACCGGGAAGGCGGCGTTTCTCGTGGAGAACGTGCTGTCAAACGCGTCCGGGGGACAGACCTACACACGTTTCTCTTACAATTCGTCCCAGTACGCTTCGACCGGCACCACGTATCACCTTATGATTACAGTGTCGAAAAAGGGCGTAGTCAATGTGTATGTAAATTATGTGCTGGTAGGTACGGTGACGAATGCGAACCTTGCCAATCAGACGCTTTATTGCTGGATTGAGGGTTCTGCCAGAAAGAACGGAGATTCGGTGAAGGCTGTCTTCTCAAATATCAGCATAGCTGAAAAGGGTTCGATTGTAGAAAGCCCGATGGTATCCTATATCAGGAAAGCGACGGGCATCAGCACGAACACTTCAGTGAATGCCACGCCGACCAGCATTACGGTCAGCGGCACACTGAGCGGCCTTACCTCTTCGCAGGACTGGGACAGCGCGTATGACAGCTGCTCAGGGTATGTAAGGTTTTACTGATACTTGTACTTTTGCCGCGGATTCCTGCGCGAAGCGCACTGAAATGGATCTTTGGTATTGAAAATGTTTCTGTTGGGAGAAGGAGCCAGGCAGGCTCCTTTTTCAGCTGAAAAATCGTCAAAAAATGTGTTGAAAATTCATTTTATCTATGGTATAGTAAATTCAGGCGAACGAAAGTAATGAGCATGGATACGAATCCCCAGAGTAGTGGAGTACTCTGGGGATTCTTCCTCGTTAGAGGTGAGGTAAACCTTTCAGGCCAGTGTTACCGACTCGTCATTCCCCGTCTAGCCATTTGCGTATGTAGTAGGCGACTACATTCGCCGTGACGGCGGTCAAAAACGAAAGTAATGAAAACATAGATACACCCCCTCTCTGTTACCAGATTGGGTGCGGTAACAATATTATTATAACATCACTTAATTATTTCGAAAAGCTATATTTTTTATTTTTTAAAACATATTACAAATGAAAATGTTCGTTTTTCAGTTCTGTTCCAAATAATTTTATATTTTCCCGCGGCTCCTTTTTCACGTAAGAAAAGGTTTATAAAGGGTTGCTGAACCTTTTAACTTTTGTTATAATGCGCTCAGACGGCTGCTGACGCTGACCGGATAAATGCAGGTGTACAAGGGAATGATGAGCAGATAGACGAAGGCAGGATTATGCAGAAAGATATTTTTTTGCTTCCAAAGGATTTATATAAAAACAGGCGCTTATTAATCAAAATGGGGAAAAACGACCTCCGAAAGCGATTCGCAGGGTCTTATTTTGGTACGGTCTGGGCGTTTGTTCAGCCGATCGTGACGATTCTGGTGTACTATTTTGTTTTCGGAGTCGCCATGCGGGGCGGAAGCTCTGCATCCGGCGGGACGCCGTTTGTACTTTACCTGGTCGCCGGTATTATTCCATGGCTTTATTTTCAGGAAGGCCTGACAAATACGACGAATGCTTTTCTGGAATACAATTATCTGGTGAAAAAGGTCGTGTTTGACATTGACATTCTGCCGATGGTAAAGCTGCTGTCGGCCACGGTGGTCCACTGTTTTTTTATTCTGTTCGTTGTGATTTTATTTGCGTGTTACAGGTATTTTCCGACCGTATATTATCTGGAGCTGTTTTATTATGCTGCGTGCCTGTTCCTTCTGATTCTGGCCTTTTCTTATATTACAAGCTCGGTGGTGGTTTTTTTCCGCGACCTTACTCAGATTATTTCCATTGTGCTGCAGGTGGGCGTATGGCTGACGCCGATCATGTGGGAGGAAACAATGCTGGACGGCTATTCCTGGGGGAAAACGGTACTGCATATTTTAAAACTGAACCCGGTCTACTATATTGTGCACGGCTACCGGAATGCGTTAATCCATAATAGATGGTTTTTTGAAGATCCCCTGTGGACCTTATATTTCTGGGTGTTTTTAGTAGTGAGCTTCGCCTTTGGAAACTGGGTTTTCCGGAGACTGAAGGGACATTTTGCAGATGTGCTGTAGGAGTTCTGCAACGACCCAGGATTGTATTTCGCGCCTGCTTAGAAGTATGTATGAAAACGCATCATATTTCTTTACAATGGGAGAAGGTCTGATCTGACATCTCGGGCAGGATGGATTTAAAAGCCCGGATTTATGCCTTGGGCAGGACGGATTTAAAAGCCCGGATTGACGCCTTGGACGGGATGGGATTTGACAGCTTGCTCTGACGTCCTGCGTGAATGGAGATTTCTCAGACTGACAGAGAGGAAGGGAACATTTTTGGAAAGCGGAATTGCTATTTCGGTGGATGCCGTCAGCAAAGTATATAAGCTATACAATAAACCATCGGATCGCCTGATTGATGGTCTGGGACTGTCAAGGAAAAAACGTTATCAGGAACACCGCGCCCTGGATCAGGTGAGCTTTTCAATCCGGGAAGGAGAAACCGTCGGCATTATCGGGGTGAATGGTTCCGGAAAATCTACGATTCTCAAGATTATTACCGGCGTACTGACTCCGACGGAGGGAACGGTTGACGTAAATGGCCGCATTTCGGCATTATTGGAGCTCGGAGCTGGCTTTAATATGGAATACACCGGCATGGAAAACATCTATATGAATGGTGCCATGCTGGGCTTTTCGGATCAGGAAATTGACCAGCGCCTCCCGGAGATTCTGCGCTTCGCGGATATCGGCGAGTTTGTCAATCAGCCGGTGAAGACCTATTCCAGCGGCATGTTTGTGCGGCTTGCTTTTGCGGTCGCGATCAATATTGATCCGGAGATCCTGATTGTGGATGAAGCACTGTCGGTAGGAGATGTTTTTTTCCAGGCGAAATGTTATCATAAATTTGAGGAATTTAAAAAGCAGGGGAAGACGATTCTTTTTGTGAGCCATGACTTAAGCAGCATCAGCAAGTACTGTGACCGTGTGATTGTCCTGAACCAGGGGAAAAAGCTGGAGGAGGGAAAACCGAAGGAGATGGTAGATCTTTATAAGCGGCTCCTGGTGCATCAGGAGGGGGAGCCGCCTGCAGGCGGTGCGGAACCTCATGTAGGTGCATGGAAGGACTGTATAGAGGTGAATCCGAATCTTCTGGAATACGGGGAAAAACAGGCAGAGATCATAGATTTTGCCGTTGCTGATAAAAGCGGCATACTGACGAATACGATTGAAAAAGGAAGCCTTTGTACGTTTAAAATAAGGATTCGCTTTCATCAGGAGCTGCAGGAGCCGATCGCGGCCTTTACAATCAAAGATATGAAAGGCACAGAAATCACCGGCACCAATACGATGTACGAGAAAATTGAAGTTCCGGCAAAGGCTGGTACGGCAGTAGAGGTGGATTTCATTCAGAAAATGGATCTCCAGGGAGGAAGCTATCTGCTTTCTTTTGGATGTACCGGTTACCTGGAAGGGGAATTCCGCGTATTTCACAGACTTTATGATGCCTGCAGCGTGACCGTGGTTTCGGGCAAGGATACGGTAGGCTTTTATGACATGAATTCCACAGTCCAGGTAAAGGAAAGCTGAGAGGGTATCGACTGACGGCTCTGCAGGTTTCATCATTAAAACCATGATTGAGACGATGTGCCAGGGTGAATGCCAGAAAGCACCAGGTGTATGGGGCGGAAAGGGGAACAAGATGCCGGAGAAAATCGGGAAAGTCACTCTGGATGACACCTGTTATTCAGGCACAGATTTATACAGCGAGGGTGCGGTGGAGCAGGAGCTTCTGGAGATTGCGAAGAATTGTACCAGCGAGGAGGACTATAACGCGGTCATCGCTGAAAAAGGAAGCTGGTCCGTCCTTTATCATTTCTCTCATGTCCGCCATAATCTTCTCAGCTGGATTCCGTTTACCAGGAAGGACAAGGTTCTGGAGATTGGCTCCGGCTGTGGTGCCGTTACGGGCGCTTTTGCGGCGAAAGCCGGAAGTGTGACGTGCATTGAGCTTTCCAGGCAGCGCAGTCTTGTGAATGCCTGGAGAAACCGCGATCTGGATCATATCAGGATTCTGCTCGGGGCGTTTGAAGAGGTTGAAAAACAGCTTACGGAACAGTACGATTACATCACCTTTATCGGAGTGCTGGAATATGCTGCCAGCTATACGGATAACAAAGATCCCTATGCGTACATGCTTCGTGCCGCCATGCGCCACCTGGCGCCTGGCGGAAAGATTGTGGTAGCCATCGAGAACCGGCTGGGGCTGAAATATTGGGCTGGCTGCGCAGAGGATCATGTGGGCCGTTTATTCGAAGGACTGGAAGGCTATCCGAATACACCAGAGTCAGGGGCACGGACGTTTTCGAAAGCGGAGCTGGAGCAGCTGTTTGAGCGGGCTGGGGATTTTAAGACCTCTTTTTATTATCCCTACCCGGATTACAAATTGCCATTTTATATTTATTCAGATAAGTACCTGCCCCGGAAGGGGGAATTGAAAATGAACCTGAACAATTATGATCAGGGGAGAGTTCTTTTATTTGATGAGTCCCGTGTCTTTGACAGCCTGATAGACAATGGGTTATTTCCCCAGTTTTCGAATTCTTTTCTGGTTTTTCTGGAACGCAGGAATGGGGAGGCTGCAGCCGCTGATGAGCAGTGATTGGGAGACATTATGAAAAAAAGTATGGTGATTTTTTCCAAATATTCTAATGAACGAAACCGAAGATTTGCAATCCGTACGGATATCTTAGAGGATGCGGATGGCCGACGCTGTATTCGAAAGGTGCCTGAATATCCGGAGGGAGAAGCACATGTGCAGGCTCTCTTTCACTGGTATGAGACATTTTCAGCGGCTGCAGCCGGGACAAAGCTGGCTTACAACCGCTGTCGGCTGATCCACGGGGGAGCAGAACTGGAATATCTGACGGGGATTTCCTTAGAAGAACATCTTCTTACCGTAGAAAAAGAACAGGGAACGGATGCCTGTGCGCAGAAATTTCTGGAATATCTGAATTTTGTCAGAAGCATTCATGTGGGGGCAGTTTTCGGGTCGTGCAGGGAGTTTTTCGAGGTGTTTGGAGATGCTGCCCCACCTGCCGGCACAGTCTGCGCTCCGTGTACTAATATTGACCTTTTGTGTGAAAATATCCTTTTATGCGGGGAGAGCTGGACGGCAATTGACTATGAATGGAGCTTTTCCTTTCCCATACCGGTGAATTTTCTGCTGTTCCGGATTATATTTTATTTTACGGCGCACGCAAATCGCGGGACAGAATTTGAATGTTATGATTTTTATGGTAAAATGGGGATTACTGCGGAAGAAATAGAAGCATATGAAAAAATGGAGACTCATTTTCAGCACTATGTCTGTGGCAGCCATGTTCCGATTCGGGATCTTTATGATACGATCAGCGAAGGATTTTTCCAGATAAAAGACCAGCCTGCCAGGGAAGTTTTACAGGTATATTTTGATTATGGAGAGGGTTTTCGGGAAGAATGTTCAAATCGGTACTATATGAAACACAGGGGAAACTGGTGCATTCGGCAGGAAGTACTCATTCCGGATAACGTGTCCGCACTGCGTGTGGATCCGGGCAGCAGGGCGTGTATGGTTCGCCTGAAAACTCTGCGATTTGATAATCAGCAGACTTCTGCGCATTTTCGCCTGCGGGAGGGCGTGGTACAGGGAGAATGGCTCTGTTTTACAGAAGATGATCCGAATATCATTCTGCGGAAGATTCCGCATGGCGCGAAGAGCCTTCTGATTGACCTGGAGCTCTATGAGGTGGCTCGAACGGCAGGGGAAAACTCAGGAAGCGGAGAACAAAGCGGCAACGAAGTTCAGGAAATCAGTATTTTTCAGAAAATAGCCACCGCAGCATTACGGTCAGGATAGATTGGAACGGATTGCTCCTGGACAGGTGCTATAGATCGAGATTACGTTGCTGGCAGGCAGATATAGATAACATATAGGCAAACGTTAATTCTTATATTGCAGCATTGCAGGAGACGGGATGCATGAGTATCACAAAGCTTGTAATTGATCAGAAAAAATACGGTTGGGATTCGGGAGGCTGTCTGATACTGGAAGGCTGGAAGGCGGTTGATTCAGAAGAGCAGACGGATTTTCAGGTTATGGATGAAAATGGGGCTGCCTTAGCGGCGAAATATGAGATTCGTCCGCGGCCGGATGTTGCCCGCCGCTATCCGAAGTACGCTCATCAGCAGGACCAACTGGGCTTTCGGCTTGTGGTTCCGAAGATAGAGCCTTTTTTTACGGAGCATCAAAGACTGACGGTTCTTCTGACTTCTGCCGGCCAGAGCAGGACAGTTTTCAGTAAAACTGCGGAAGAAATGAAAAGAGACTACTATGAAACATCAATCCGCTACTTTTTTGATGTGTGTGGTTGTCTGGAAGGAATGATTACGTTTCAGGGGTGGATTGTGGATATCACCGGAGAATGTTTTCCGCAGATCACGGATGAAGACGGGAACGCTCTCCCTGTGCAGCCGGAACGCAGCATCCGAAGAGACCTGGTGGACGCGCTGGAGCTGGACAGGGAGCGGTATGAGGATCATGCCTGGGGATTTTCTTTTACCATGCCTCTTGCGGATGTTCGGGGATCCGGATTACTTTTTCAGATGAAGAACCCCTATACAGAAAAGAAGCTTCATTTTTCGCTCAACAGACTCAAATGGATGAGTACCAGAGCCGGAAAATTTCAGACGCTTCTGACCAGAATGACGCCGGGGAGAATCCAGAATGAAATCCGGGAGTTCGGCGCGATGGGATTCGTAACTCATATGCTTCACGCCGGGATGCTTTCTGATGTGCGCTATGAGACCTGGAGAAGAGAGCATAGCGCCAAAAAGGCGCAGCTGCGGCGGCAGAGAAAGGAACGGTTTTCCTATGAGCCGGTGTTCAGCTTTGTGATTCCGCTTTATAATACGCCGGAGCAATATCTGAAGGAGCTTCTGGACTCGATTCTTTCTCAGACCTATCAGCAGTTTGAGGTTTGCCTTGCCGACGGCAGCACCCGGCCGGATACCAGTGAGCTGGTTGCGAAAACGTATGGCGAAGAGGACAGGATCCGCCTGCAGCGGCTTAAGCGAAACGGAGGCATATCGGAAAATACGAATGCGGCTATTCGCATGGCGAAGGGCGAGTTTCTGGTATTTGCGGATCATGACGATTTTCTGGAACCGGACGCTCTTTACGAGCTGGTCAGGCTGCTGAATGAGAAGCCTGACCTGGATATTATTTACACCGACGAGGATCTGACAGATGAGACGTCAAAGCATTTCTCTTCGCCCAGGTTTAAGCCGGATTTCAATCCGGACTTTCTGCGCAGTATCAATTATATCTGCCATCTGACTATGGTGCGGAAAAGCCTGGCGTATGAGGCGGGACTTTTGCGGAAACAGTGCGACGGGGCACAGGATCATGATTTTCTGCTTCGCTGCATTGAACAAACAGACCGGGTCGGACATATCCCGAAGGTGTTGTATCACTGGAGAGCGTACAGTGGCTCGACCGCTGGCAACCAGGACAGCAAGCAGTATGCCATCGACGCGGGAAAGCTGGCAGTGTCGGAGCATTATGTGCGGCTGGGCTATCAGGCAGATGTGGAATATACCGGCATCTTTATTCTGTACAAGATGATGCTGCGCCTGAAGGAAAATCCGCTGGTGACAATTCTGATACCAAATAAGGATATGCGGGAAACCCTGGATCAATGTATTCGTTCCATTTTTGAAAAGACGGATTACCCGAATTACGAGATTCTGATTGTCGAAAACAACAGTGAAGAAGCGGATACCTTTGCATATTATGAAACCATGCAGCAGGAACATGAAAATTTTCGGGTCGTGACGTATAAAGGTGCGTTCAATTATTCCGCGATCAATAATCTGGGAGTTCGTCATGCCCGCGGCGAGTACGTTCTGTTCCTTAATAATGATACGGAAGTGATTTCTCCCTTCTGGATCCGCGAAATGCTTGGCTTCTGTCAGAGGGAAGACACAGCGGCTGTCGGAGCAAAGCTCTGCTATCCAGACGACCAGGTGCAGCATGCGGGCGTCGTGATCGGTCTGGGGAACTTTGCAGGACACGTGCTGTCATCCTCGCCAAGACATGCGGACGGGTATTTTGGCAGATTGCGCGCCATTCAGGACATCAGCGCCGTGACGGCAGCATGCATGCTGGTAAAACGTCAGGTGTTTGAGGAGATCGGCGGGTTTGATGAGGACTTTGTGGTATCTCTGAATGATGTGGATTTATGCCTGAGAATGCGGGAAAAAGGCTATCTGATCGTGATGGATCCAAACGTGGAGCTTTATCATTATGAATCGAAATCCAGGGGCTACGAAAATACGCCTGAAAAGCAGGAACGATTTAAACAGGAGATTTTGCGGTTCCGGGAACGATGGAAAGAGCTGCTTGACCGGGGAGACCCCTATTACAGTCCGAATCTGACCATCATGGATGGAAACTGTGGAATCCGGCAGAAAAATGAGGTTCCGGAAGTATGGAGGCAGCTGTTTGGAGAGTGATCTCCAATAATGAAGATTTGTAACTATTCAGGACAGTACCTCGCACTTGCTGCGAGGTATGTACGAGAGTATAGTATATAGCATGCGAAGACTTTTGTGATCACAGGCATTTTCCCGGAATGGTTTGCTCCTTATTATGTAGAGGAGCGCGAAAGGAGGCATCAAATGGGATTATATTTAAACCCTGGCTATGATGGCTTTGAAGACATCAGAAGAGATATTTATGTAGATAAAACAGGGCTGATCTCGTTTATGAACAGCCTGATCGGCAAACCTAAGCCTCTGGTTTGCTTTAGCCGTCCGAGGCGGTTTGGAAAGACCTTTGCCGCTGATATGCTTTGCGCGTATTACGATAAAACCTGTGATTCCCGGTTCCTGTTTGACGATCTGGAGGTAGCCGGTTCTGATGACTATGAAACCCATATCAATCAATACAATGTTATTTCTTTTGATATGACCGGGTTCATAGCGGATTCGCAGGATCATGGAACAAACGTTCTGAAAGAGATGCAGAGCGCTCTTCTGGAGGAAATCCGGGAAGCATTTCCAGGCTGCGTGGATGAGAAGGAGACCAGTCTCGGCAAGGCTTTGTATGCGGTCGTATCCAGAGGCAACTCGAAGTTTGTTTTCGTGATTGATGAATGGGATGCGTTATTTCGGGAGTTTAAGGATGATGAGCAGCTGCAGAAGAACTATATTTTATTCCTGAGAGGGCTGTTTAAGAATAAGGATCGTACAAAAAAAATCATTGCGGCGGCATACATGACCGGAATCCTTCCGGTAAAAAAGTACGGGACGGAATCTGCCCTGTCTGACTTTAAGGAATATACAATGGCAGCACCGGAACTTCTGGAAGAGTATGTAGGCTTTACAGAGCAGGAGGTGCAGAAGCTCTGCGCAGAGTACGGCATACGCTTTGAAGATTTGAGTGCCTGGTATGATGGATATGCTTTCCAGGATCTGGGACATGTATATAATCCAAATTCGGTGATGCAGGTGCTTCATAATAAAATTATCAGAAATTACTGGAGCCAGACCGGAACATTCGAGAGCCTGAAAAGGTATATCGATGAGAATTTTGACGGCCTGAAGGATGCGATTGTGCTGATGCTTGGCGGGCAGCGTGTGAAGGTTGACATCGGCACGTTTCAGAATGACATTACTTCCTTTGGCAACAAGGATGACGTATTGACGCTGCTGATTCATCTTGGATATCTGGCCTATGACCAGTCAAAGGAAGAGGTGTACATTCCGAACCGGGAGGTAGAAGAAGTCTTTCGCTCGGCGACAAAGGGAGGGAAATGGAAAGCGGTGGAGCAGGCGATCGAACGGGCAGAGGATCTTTTGGAAGCGACCATTCGCCGCGACAGTGACGCGGTGGCCAACGCGCTGGAGCTTGTTCATGCGGAATGCACCTCTGTATTAAAATATAACGATGAAAATTCGCTTGCATGCGCGATCTATATCGCATACTATACAGCCAGGAATCATTATCTGATTATCAGAGAATTACCCGCCGGAAAAGGCTTTGCGGACTATGCATTTATCCCTCGCAGGGGTTCAGACAAGCCGGCTATGATTGTAGAATTAAAATATGACAAGAATGCAGACACGGCGATTAATCAGATCCATGATAATCGGTATGACGGGGCTTTGAAGGACAGTTTTGGAAATCTTTTGCTGGTAGGAATCAGCTACGATAAAAAGTCAAAAGGCAGGACATCAAAAACACACAGCTGCGTGATAGAACAGGCGTGACGTGGAGCCGCGAAGTTATATGAAAATGCAGCTGTAAAAACGGAAAGGTAAACGGCGGGAGGTGACCACGATTTCTGACAGCCAAATTGTAAGATTTTTCAGAAAGCTGAGCCCTTATATGATAAAAAAAGGGATCAAATATCTCCGCCATTTTGGCGCGAAGGAGTTTTTCATCCGCCTGAGCGACCGGATCGAGCCGGAGGAGGTGCCCTACGGCCCCTGGTATGAGCAGCATAAGGCGGGTGAGCAGGAGCTGGCGCGTCAGAGAAACCGGAAGTGGGCGCATCCGGTGCGGATCAGCATCGCGGTTCCGCTGTATCGGACGTCGCTGCCGTACCTGGAGCAGATGGTGGATTCGGTGAAGGCGCAGACGTATCCACACTGGGAGCTCTGCCTGGCAAACGGGAGCCCGGAGGATGAGGCACTTAAGAAGAGGATTGCCGCTTACGCGGCGGAGGATGAGAGGATCCGTGTTTTAAACCTGCCGGGAAACCGGGGAATATCGGGTAACACGAACGCCGCGGTCGACATGGCATCGGGCGAGTATGTCGGGCTGCTGGATCATGACGACATGCTCGCGCCAGACGCGCTTTATGAGGTAGCGTCGGCGATTGAGAAGTGGCCGCAAAAGACGGGAAGTGCTCACCCGGAGCTTCTCTATACGGACGAGGACAAGGTTGAGGCGGACTTAAGCCGTCACTTTCAGCCGAACCTGAAGCCGGATTTCAACCCGGATCTGCTGCGGTCGAACAATTATATCTGTCATTTTCTGGTATTTTCCAGGGCACTTTATGAGCGGGTTGGCGGGTTTGACGACCGGTACGAGGGCGCGCAGGATCACGATTTTATTTTTCGTTGCACGGAGGCGGCGGACGGGATCTGCCATATTCCGCGCATCCTGTACCACTGGCGGGTTTCGGCCGCGTCCACCGCAGACAATCCCGCGAGTAAGGAATATGCCTACGAGTCCGGGGTGCGTGCCCTCGAGGCGCATCTTTCGCGCTGCGGATTGTCCGGGAAGGTGTCGCGCAAGAAGGATTTTGGCTGCTACCGGGTGAAATACCAGGTGCAGGGGGAGCCGCTTGTCTCGATCGTGATTCCAAATAAGGATGAAAAAGAGACACTTCAAAAATGTCTGACTTCTATTTTCGAGAAGACGATGTGGAAGAATTTTGAGATAATTATTGTTGAAAATAACAGCGAGACACAGGAAATTCGCAATTATTATCAAGAAATAGATGGACGAAACGGCGTTCATGTTGTATATTGGGACAGGGAATTTAATTACTCCGCGATCAACAATTTTGGCATCCGCCACGCGAAGGGGGATTATATTCTCTGTATGAACAATGATATGGAGGTCATCTCGCCTGACTGGATGACGGAGCTGCTGGGGCACTGCCAGCGGGAAGGCACCGGGGTGGTGGGCGCCAGGCTGTATTATCCGGACGGCTCGATCCAGCACGCCGGGATTATTATCGGCATCGGCGGTATCGCCGGAAGTGTGTTTGTCGGGTTGAAGAGCGGCCATACCGGATATATGCACCGGGAATCCCTGCAGCAGGATTTAAGCGCCGTGACGGCGGCCTGCATGATGATCAAAAGAGAGGCGTATGACGCGGCGGGTGGATTTGAAGAGCGCCTGGCGATCGCGTTTAATGATGTGGATTTCTGCCTGAAGCTGCGCGAGGCGGGCTATCTTGTGGTCTATGACCCGTATGCGGAGCTTTATCACTATGAGTCGAAGACGCGGGGGCCGGAGGATACCGAGGCGAAAGCCAGACGGTTCCAGGGCGAGATTGAGTACATGCGGACCAGGTGGATCCGGATATTGAAGGAAGGCGACCCCTATTATAATCCGAATCTGTCCTTAAGTAAGTGGAATTATTCGCTGCGCGCCCATTCCTGAGCGGAAGGGATTGCTGCCTGACCCGGTATTTGATTTACACATGAATTAGCGATGAAACACGTTGACAGGAGCTTCAGATATGCAGATTGCGACAGTTGTGATACCGAATCTGAATGGGAAACAGTATCTCGGCCCATGCCTGGATTCCCTGACGCGACAGAGCCGCCGGGATTTTTCGGTTATTCTGATTGATAACGGTTCACAGGACGGAAGCGCGGATTTCGTCAGCGCAAATTACCCGGAAGTGCAGATTCGCCGGTTTGACCGCAATGAAGGCTTCTGCCGCGCGGTGAATGATGGCATCCGCATGGCGGACACGCCGTATGTGATTCTCCTGAATAATGACACAGTATGTGAGGATACTTTTATAGAAGAGCTTGTGCGCGCGATGGACCATAGCTGGAACGGCGCCGGTCGGGAACATGCCGCACAGAACGGCGCTGATCGGAATCATGTTTTGCCCAACTGCGCCGGGCAAAGCTGCGTCCGTCAGGATTCAGCCTCTCCCGGGAGGTACACGAGCCCGAAGATTTTTTCCTGTGCAGCGAAGATGGTGCAGATGCGGGATCCTTCCCGGATGGACAACGCCGGAGATTTTTACTGTGCGCTTGGCTGGGCTTACGCGCTTGGCAAAGGCAAACCGGCCAGCCGGTATGACCATGTGCGGGAGATTTTTTCCTCGTGTGCGGCAGCGGCGATTTACCGCAGGGAGGTATTTGACGAGATCGGGCTTTTTGACGAGACGCATTTCGCGTATCTGGAGGATACGGACGTCGCGTACCGTGCCAGGATTGCGGGCTATCGCAATCTCTATGTGCCATCGGCGGTCGTCCGCCATGTCGGCAGCGCGACGAGCGGCTCTTTGTATAATGAATTTAAAATACGCTATTCTTCGCGGAATAATGTTTATCTGATTTATAAAAACATGCCATGGGCGCAGATCATTTTGAATCTGCCCTTCCTTGTGGCCGGATTTCTGATAAAGATGATTTTTTTCGCGAAAAGGGGCTATCTGAGGGAGTATGTCCTGGGGCTGGGCGCGGGAGCCGCTCTTTGCCGGCGGGATAAAAAAGTGAGATTTCAGTGGAAAAACCTGGCGTCTTATATTCAGATTCAGCTGGAGCTGTGGGGAAATTTGTTCCGCAGACTTTCGGACATGTGAGAAGTATGTGCAACTGAGAATGTGGGTATCTCGGGAGACGGAAACGGAAGAAGAGAGGCACTTTGTTTTGAAAGAGAACCAGAAATATTTGAACCGTCTCCAGGTCGTGCTGGACGCGATTGTGATGATCGTCTCGTACCTGTTCGGGTGGTACGTCATGATGACGTATACCAGAGTAAGCGGGGTTGGCGTCCTGCCGCCGGAAGTTTATCTCATGGCACTTGCCGCGATTGTGCCATTTTTTTTGCTGCTTTATTATGCGTTTAATCTTTATGTGTCGAACCGTCTGGAGGGAAGATGGCGCGAGGGCGGCAATATTCTGAAAGCCAATGCGGTGGGCGGCCTGACACTCATGGCTATCCTCTTTATGCTGCGCCAGATGGACGTCTCGCGTATGCTTCTGAGCGTGTTTCTGGTGACGAACGTGATACTGACCGCGGTGGAACGCAATGTGGTGCGGATCATCCTGATGCGGGCGCGTACCCTGGGACTGAACCAGAAATATATCCTCCTGGTAGGCTATAGCCATGCGGCGGAGGAATATATTGACCGCATTGTCGCGAATCCTCAGTGGGGCTACAAGGTGCTTGGAATTCTGAGCGATGATACGGAAGCGGGGACGCGCTACAAGGGAGTGGAGATTTTGGGGCAGATCGGCAGCCTGAACACGCTTTTGACTTATCATACTCCGGACGAGATCGCGATTACGGTCGGCCTGAATGAATATTATAAGCTGGAGCGCATTGTCGCGATGTGCGAAAAGTCCGGCGTTCACACAAAATTTATCCCTGATTACAGCAATATTATTCCGACAAAACCTTATACGGAGGACATCCTGGGGCTCCCGGTGATTAATATCCGCCATGTCCCGCTTTCCAATGCTTTTAATGCCACCATGAAGCGCTGTGTGGATATTGTCGGGTCGATCTTCTGCCTTATTTTATTTTCTCCGGTCATGCTGCTGACGGCGGTGCTGATTAAGACAACATCGAAGGGACCGCTTATTTTTTCACAGGAACGTGTCGGCCGGCATAACAGACCTTTCCGGATGTATAAATTCCGCTCGATGGAGCAGCAGTCGGATGAGGATGAAAAAAAGGGATGGACGACGAGAAATGATCCGCGGGTGACCGGCATCGGGAAATTTATCCGAAAGACCAGTATTGACGAAATGCCACAGTTTTTTAACGTTTTAAAAGGGGACATGTCCCTGGTGGGACCCAGGCCGGAGCGGCCACAGTATGTGGAAAAGTTCCGGGAGGAGATCCCGCGCTATATGGTCAAGCACCAGGTGCGCCCCGGTATGACAGGGTGGGCGCAGGTACACGGTTATCGCGGCAATACTTCGATCCGGAAAAGGATTGATTATGATTTATATTATATCGAGAACTGGACGATGAGCCTGGATTTAAAAATATTGCTTATGACAGTTTTTAAAGGGTTTGTAAATAAAAATGCATACTAATAGCAGGAAGATGTGGGAGAAAGGGAACACAACTATGAAAAAAGAAGAACAGGGAAGCGAGTTTAACGGTCGGGAGAATGATGTCGAAGGTCAGGAAAGCTGGTCGGATGATGTGCAGTATTATGACGGCCGGGAAGGCGTGCCGGATTCTGCACAGGACGGCTTCGGTTCTTATGGAGATCAGGATATTGACGGAGATTCGTATTATGGTGGCCAGAATGGCGGCGGAGATTCGTATTATGGTGGCCAGAATGGCGACGGAGATTCGTATTATGGCGGCCAGAATGGCGGCGGGAATCTGTATTACGGTGGCCCGAGCCATTATGGCCCGAACGCATATGGGGACGACGGCTCTTATTATGGGCAGGGCGCCGGCGGCCCGGGCGGCGCGGATCCTTATGGCGGACAGGGAAATTATTACAATCAGCAGGCAAATTTCCAGGGAGGATACGCGCAGGACTTTTATGGAGAACCGCAGGGAAACCCGGAAGACGCGCCGGATCGGAGGGGAAAGGTGAAAAAAAAGAAAAAGAAAAAAAGAAAAATTTTATGGGTACTGGGGATCTTTGTCCTGCTGATCGCTGCGGTTGGCATTGCCGGAACAGCTCTGCTCGGAGGCCTGGATCGTGAAAAGCTTAGTGATATTCTGGTCAACAGCGGCGTGACGACGTCCGGCTATCGGAATATTGCGATTTTCGGCGTGGATTCCCGCGAGGGAGAGCTGGAGAGCGGCACCAGAAGTGACACGATCATTATTGCGAGTATCAATAAAAAATCTGGGGATATCAAGCTGGTATCAGTATACCGGGATACCTATCTGGACAATACGGACGGCTCTTACCGCAAGGCGACAGAGGCGTACGCCTATGGGGGCGCTTCCCTTTCCGTCAACATGCTGAATAAGAACCTCGATCTGGATATAGAAGACTATGTCACGGTGGATTTTGAGGCGGTAATTGAAGTCGTGGACGAGCTTGGCGGAGTCGAGGTAACGCTCGATGACGAGGAAGTATATTGGCTGAATGCCTATCTTGTGGAAACGTCCGAGGTGACGGGGCGATCCTACACGGAGGTAACCTCGTCCGGCACACAGACACTGACCGGCATCCAGGCAATGGCATACTGCCGGATCCGCTACACGACCGGGTGGGATTATAAGCGGACGGAGCGGCAGAGAACGGTTTTTGCGCAGATTTTGCAGAAAGCACAGCAGCAGGGTGTGACGGGGCTCCTTGCGGTAGTCAATAACATGATTCCGTATATTTCGACAAGCCTTAGCAACACGGAGCTGATCAGTCTGGCGACGGGCATATCAAAATACAACATCGTCGACTCCCAGGGATTCCCGTTCGAGAGTACGACGGCGACTGTTTCTTCGGCGGACTGTGTGATTCCGCAGACACTTGCGTCAAATGTTGCCGAGCTGCATGAACTGCTGTATGGCACAAGCTATACCGTATCCTCAACTGTGCAGGAGATCAGCGATTATATCTCTTCTGTGACGGGTGTGTATTGATCAGCGGGCAGTGGTTAGCGAACAGTGGCAAGTGGTTGACGGCTGGCAGACCGTGATTCATAGTTAATGCCAGGTGACTGACAGCTGACAGGCGGCAGAGAGAACGGCAGGTGACTGATATTTGACAGGCAACAGAGAGAACGCCAGGGGCACAATGGAACAGACGATCGATGTGGTGATTCCAGTCTATAAGCCGGATGGGCGTCTGCGGGAACTGGTTCTGAGGCTGCTGCGCCAGAGGATCCGCCCAGGGCACATTCTGCTGATCAATACGGAAAAAGAATTGTTTGATCCGGGGCTTCTGGAGGGTCTGGCGGGAGAATGCGCATGTACGCCAGCTGACCCGGCGGGAGAGCGGCCGGATATGGAATCCGGTTTTACCGGATGGACGGCGGAAACGGCCGACCGGCGTGAATCAGTAGCCGGCACCGTCATCCGCGTGGAGCACATCCATAAACGGGAATTTGACCATGGCGGCACCCGCCATATGGCGGCGAGCATGCTGGACGGAGACATGATTCTGTTTATGACGCAGGACGCCGTCCCGGAGGACAATCTTCTGACGGAGATCCTGCTGAGACCTTTTGAGGACCCGAAAGTCTGCGCGGCCTACGCGCGGCAGCTGCCCCGGCCGGACGCAAGTCTTCTGGAGCAATATGCGCGAAATTATAATTATCCTTCAGAAAGCCGTATTAAGACAAAAGAGGATTTGGAGATTCTTGGGATTAAGACTTATTTTTGCTCGAATGTCTGTGCCATGTACCGCAGGAGCGCGTACGAGGAGCTCGGCGGATTTGAGAGGCATACGATATTCAATGAGGACATGATTTTTGCCGCGAAGCTGATCCAGGCCGGAAGGGCGGTGGTTTATTGCGCGGACGCCCGGGTCGTCCACTCCCACAATTACAGCGGTATCTGTCAGTTTCGGCGAAATTTTGACCTCGGAGTATCCCAGGCAGAGCATCCGGAAATTTTTGCCGGTGTGCATTCTGAGAGTGAGGGGATTCATCTGATCCAAAAGACGGCGTCATACCTGATGAAAAAAGGGAAACCGTGGCTGCTCTGCCCACTCGTCTGGCAGAGCGGCTGTAAGTATCTTGGCTATCTGTTTGGGAAAAATTACACGAAACTCCCGACAGCCATGGTGCGATTTTGCTCTATGAATAAAGCTTACTGGGATCCAAATGGATGATGTGTCCGGAACATCCTCCTCACAAAGAAAATATAGCCGGCGGCAGATAAAACTGCACAATCTGCCTTGTCTTTGTGATAGTGTTCAGAACAGTTTACACAGATTCGACACATTTTTCTGATAAACTACCTTTCATATTAGTGCTTAAATTCCCTTTTACGGAGGAAATAGCCGTGAATGATGATAGAAATCAGAAAAATGATAATAATACCCCGCTGCTTGTGCTGGTTTTTTTCCTGACACTGGCTGTGATTGCGTGCGGGATTTATTTTGTGTCCGGGTTGCTCGGGCGCTCAGGGAGTGTTCAGACCGTGTCTGTGACGGAGACGGATACCGTGACGGCATCTGGGACAGAGGCCGTCGGCGAGACCGGCGCGGGCAGTGAGGCAGGAACCGACGCCGGGGGCGGCGCGGATGTGGGCAGTGAGACAGGAACCGTCAGCGAGACCGGCGCGGATGTGGACAGTGAGACAGGAACCGACGGCGGGAACGGGTCAGATGCGGGCAACAATGCAGAGTCAGAGACCGGGGTGGACCTGGGCAACGCAGCAGACGCAGAGACCGGAACAGAGGCTCAGGCAGAAGACGATGAGGAGCCGGATATGGATATCAGTGGAGCGTCAGACGAAGAAGGCGGCTCCGGGGCATTGCCGGATGGCGGAAGTATTTCGGCCGGGGCGTTCGGCCAGGAAGATTCCCTGGACATTGTAGGTGTGGTAAAAAAAACGATGCCATCTGTAGTTGCGATTACGAATCAGTCGGTACAGGAGGTTACCTATATGTTCCGCGGTACCGAGGAGATTGAGATTGAGAGCAGCGGCACCGGGATCATTATCGGAGAGAATGACACGGAGCTTTTAATTGCAACGAATTATCATGTAGTCGAGGATGCGTCGATCCTGACGGTCTGCTTCTGGGCGGACGTCGAGGATGAGGAAGACCTGATTGTCGAAGCGGCTCTGAAGGGCCTTGACGAGAGCAAGGATCTGGCGGTGATCGCGGTGCAGCTGGAAGCAATAGCGGATGAGGTTCGTGATCAGATTTATGCCGCGACTCTGGGGACGTCGGGAACGTTGATCATAGGGGAGCCTGCGATCGCGATCGGCAACGCACTCGGATATGGCCAGAGCGTCACATACGGAATCATCAGTGCACTGGACCGGACGATCGAAGTGGACGGCGTGACGGGGGTCTATATCCAGACAGATGCGGCGATCAATGCCGGCAACAGCGGCGGGGCACTGCTGAATTCTGATGGCGAGGTGATCGGCATCAATTCTGCAAAGGTATCTGCTTCCGGCGTGGAAGGGATGGGATACGCGATCCCGATCGACGATGCGCGGCCGGTTCTGACGAAGCTGATGGAGCGCACGACGCGGGAAAAGGTAGCCGAGGAGGAGCGCGGATATCTGGGGATTTTTACACAGGATATTTCTGAGGAGACCAGAAGCCTTTATAATATTCCAAACGGTGTGTACGTGTCCATGGTAGAGAGTGATTCTCCTGCTGAGGACGCAGGGATGAAGCAGGGAGATATTATCAGCTCTCTGGACGGCGTGACGGTTACTTCGGCTGACGGTTTTGAAAGTCTTCTGACCTACTACAGCGTGGGGGAGACCGTTGAGATAGAGTTCTACAGGGCTGACAAGGGCAGCTACGAGGCACAGACACTGAGCGTGACATTTTCTGAGCAGCCCCAGGAGGAGAGCAGCTCAGATGAAAGATTTACCCCTCCTTTCGGAGGCATGACGCCATTCCGGTAAAATGGATGGGAGACAGGTAATCATTGCGTGCTAAGGCACAGGGGGATGACTGGAGAAAGATGAGTACAGACAAAAACGGATACGAAAAATTTTGCATGCTTTGCGGCAGACCGGAAGGAATTGCCGGAAAGGTGATTGAGATGCCGGGCGGTATCTGCGTATGCCCGGACTGCATTCAAAAGGCATTTGACGCCATGCAGGCGTCAGGACTCTCGCAGGAGGACATGAGACGGCTGGCCGGCCAGTTTGCGGGAACGGCGCCCCGGGAAGTCTCGAAAAAGAATGGAGCGGATCATCTGGCGGAGGCAAACGACAGCAGCGGGAAAGGCTCCGGAGGAGCACAGGGAAATGCGCAGGCTGGAGGCGCAAGCTCCGGCGGCGTCTCCTCAGGAAGCGGCGATGGCAGAATCTCCGGCGATTCGCCGGGAAGTGCGGGTGAGTACGGAAAGATCCAGGGCGGTTCCTCAGGAAACGGCAGCGGAAATACCTCTGGCGCTTCATCAGGAGGTGGCAGCGGAAATTCTTCCGGCGGTTCAGCAGGAGGCGGCAGCGGGAAATCGTCCGGCGGCTTTCGCGGGAATGGCGGCAACGGATCCGACGACTCACATGGGGAGGATTCTGCGGACAACGGTGTGGATGCGGGCGAAATCGTGGAAGCGGATGAAGGGTCCGACGCGCCATCTGACCAGGAGAAAGCCGGGGGAAACGGCATCCACAGGAACTTCCGCATTCCGACTATCAGCATGATCAATCTGGGCGACATTTTCGGAAATCTGGGCATGCCGCGCCAACAGCAGCAGCAGATCAAGAAGAAGCCGAAGGAAAAGAAGCCCCAGAAGGAGCTTGATATTGCGCATATTCCGGCTCCGCATAAGATCAAGGCGAGCCTGGATGAGTACGTGGTAGGGCAGGAGCATGCGAAAAAAGTAATCTCCGTCGCTGTATACAACCACTATAAGCGGATCGCGGACTGTGAGAAAAAGCAGAAAGCGGCCGAGGCACAGGAGGAAGAGGGAAATATTCTGACAGGGACGGATTTATCAGAGCGTTCCATGATTACCTTTGATGACGTTGAGATTGAAAAATCGAATATGCTGCTTTTGGGCCCGACCGGCTGCGGCAAGACCTATCTGGTAAAAACACTTGCCAGACTCCTGGACGTGCCGCTCGCGATTGCGGACGCGACCTCTCTGACAGAGGCGGGCTATATTGGCGATGATATAGAGAGTGTAGTGACTCGTCTGCTCTCCGCAGCCGACAACGATGTGGCCCGTGCGGAGCAGGGGATTATTTTTATTGACGAGATCGACAAGATCGCGCGCAAGAGAAACACGAACCAGCGCGACGTCAGCGGCGAGGCGGTGCAGCAGGGTATGCTGAAGCTGCTTGAGGGCAGTGAGGTGGAGGTGCCGGTAGGCTCCGCGAGCAAGAACGCGATGGTTCCGATGGCGACGGTGGATACCAGCAACATTCTGTTCATCTGCGGCGGGGCGTTTCCGGGGCTGGAGGAAATCATCAAGGAGCGGCTCAATAAACAGGCCGCGATCGGATTTTTCTCCGATCTGAAGGATAAATATGATGAAGATCCGGATCTTCTCACAAAGGTCGAGGTGGAGGATCTGCGGAAATTTGGCATGATCCCGGAATTCCTGGGACGGCTGCCGATCATCTGTCCACTGCAGTCGCTGACAAAGGAGATGCTGGTGCGTATCCTGAATGAGCCGCGCAATGCGATTATCCGACAGTACCAGAAGCTGCTGGCTCTGGACGAGGTGGAGCTGACCATGGACGACGGCGCCCTCGAGGCAATCGCGGAAAAGGCGCTCAAACGGAAGACCGGCGCCCGGGCTTTGCGGGCGATTATTGAAGAATTCATGCTCGATATCATGTATGAAATTCCGAAAGACGACAGCATCGGAAGCGTCCGGATTACCCGTGAATATATTGAACACACGGGCGGCCCCGTGATCAGTCTGCGCACGGTCGGGGCGCCGGTCCTGACAGAATAAGATAAATTTTTACAATTTTCTGCTTTGCGTTGACACGGATTGACAAAAATGGTATTGTAAAAGGCGAAAGGAGATTGTTTTATGAATGAAGCACAGGAACAGTTTCTGAAAGCACTTGAAAATCTGAAGACACTTGCGGCAGCCAGGAAGAATACGCTCCAGTATGATGAGATCATGAGCGCCTTTCCGGGAGTGGAGCTCACAGAGGACAAAATGGATATGATTCTTGAATACCTCGAAAAGCATCATATCGATGTTGTACAGGGCAAGATGCCCGATGAAGCTCCCGAGGATACCGGAGAAGAGCTCCTTCTGGAGCCTGAGGACGACATCCTGATCTCTGAGCATGAGGAGATCGAGCTGATCAGCGACGCGGATGTGCTGGAGGGCGTCAGTACAGAGGATCCGGTCCGCATGTATCTGAAGGAAATCGGTAATGTTCCCCTTCTTTCCGGGGATGAGGAGATCGAGCTGGCCAAAAGAGTAGAGCAGGGCGATGAAGAAGCCAAAAAAAAGCTGACCGAAGCGAATCTCCGACTCGTCGTGAGCATTGCCAAAAAATACGTAGGCAGAGGCATGCCGTTTCTGGATCTGATCCAGGAGGGCAATATGGGCCTGATGAAGGCTGTGGACAAATTTGACTATACTAAGGGCTACAAATTCAGCACCTACGCGACCTGGTGGATTCGCCAGGCGATCACGCGGGGCATCGCGGACACGGGACGGACAATCCGGGTTCCGGTACATATGGTCGAGACGATCAACAAGACACTGCGCATGACGCGCACGCTCCTGCAGGAGCTTGGGCGCGAGCCGACCCCGGAGGAGGTAGCCGACCGGCTCGGCGTGCCGGTCAGCCGTGTGCGCGAGGTACTGAAAATATCCAGAGATCCGGTATCGCTCGACACCCCGATCGGGGAGGAGGACGATTCCCACCTCGGAGACTTTATAGAGGACGATACAGCACTTTCGCCGGCAGATTCCGCTGCGTTTTCCATGCTGCGTGAGGAGCTTTCCACAGCGTTGGAGTCCCTGACCGAGCGGGAACGCCAGGTGATCAAGCTGCGCTTCGGCCTGGAGGACGGCCGGGCCAGGACACTCGAGGAGGTCGGCAAGGAGTTCAATGTCACCAGGGAGCGCATCCGGCAGATTGAGGCGAAAGCCCTGCGCAAGCTGCGCCACCCGTCCAGAAGCAAACGCCTGAAGGACTTCCTGAATTATTAAGGACGATCAGTGCCAGGGCCAAAAGGGCTGCACAGACGGCAAGGGGGATTCGCAAAATGATTTAGGGCTGCAGAGTGATTTAAGCAGCAAAGTGACTTAAGGCAGCGAAGTGATTTAAGCCGGCAAAATGACTTAAGGCAGCAGAGTGGTTTACAACAGCAGACTCATTTGGGATCGCATAGACAGCCAGAAAGCCGTGACAGAGCAGATTTTCAGGATCGGCTCTGTCTCGGTTTTTTTCATTTTGTGCATTTTGTGCTTGATTTTACGCGTGTTTTGCGAGACAATAAACAGGGATTCAGACAAGAATTCAGACAGGAACCGGGATATGGGTTTTGCATTTTGGTTTCTTTGGAGCAGGTATTATTGTGACATCATGTTGAGGCAGAAGAAGGGGGAAATGGGTTGATGTATCAGAGAAGGATTCAGTTAAGGACTGTGGATGATGTGAGGGAGTTTGTCAAAGCGGCGGATCGCTGTAGCTTTGACGTCAATATTTTATTCGGAGAAACATTGATTGACGCGAAATCAATCATGGGAGTGATGAGCCTGGATCTCACCAGGGAGCTCCTTGTGGCTTACGAGGTGGCGGATCCTCAGCTGGAGCAGACCTTGAAAAAGTTCACAGTCGGGTAATGGGATGTATGCGGTGCGGCATGCCGGTCATCTGCGCCGCGGACAGAGAGATTTATGGAAGAATATTGGAGAATCAGGATTTCTGTGCGAAATCTTGTAGAATTCATCCTGCGTGCGGGGGATATCGACAATCGGAGAGGAGCTTTTGGCGAAAAGGATGCCATGCAGGAAGGCAGCCGTATCCACAGAAAGATCCAGGGACAGATGGGGAGCTGCTATCAGGCGGAGGTGCCCCTGTCTGTCGAGATCACATGGCCGGAGGCTTTATTTTGCTGTGCGGATGACGACCCGCAAACAGAAGACGGAGCGAGCCGCAGGGAAACGGCGGATGAGGCTCAGGCGGATGGAAGACGCACAGAGGGCGGTCCCGGGGACTCATCGGCGGAATGTCGGGTAAATGGAGATGGAGATTCCGAAGAAGCGGTGACAAAAAGGGCATTTGCGAAGGAACTCGTGCTGACTGTGGAAGGCCGCGCGGATGGAATCTTTACGGAAAATCCTGATATGGTCTATATTGATGAGATCAAGGGCATCTACCGGGACGTCATGAGCCTGGAGCGCCCGCTTATGCTGCATCTGGCGCAGACAAAATGCTATGCATATATCTATGGCAGCCGGAAAGGACTTACCCAAATCGGGGTTCAGATGACCTACTGCAGCCTGGGAACGGACGAACAGATCCGCCGTTTCCGCCAGATTTACGCGATGGATGATTTGGAAGACTGGTTTATGAAGCTGGTCGGGCAATATCGGAAATGGGCGAAGCTTCAGATTGAATGGCGGCAGATCCGGCAGGACTCGATCCATGATCTCGCGTTCCCCTATCCCTGGCGTCCGGGACAGAAGGATGTGGCGTCCTCGGTTTACCGCACGATTGTGCGCGGCAAAAAGCTGTTTATCCAGGCGCCGACCGGGACGGGGAAGACCCTTTCTACCATCTATCCTGCCGTAAAAGCAGTCGGCGAGGGCAGGGCGGAGAGGATTTTTTACGCGACCGCGAAAACGATTACGCGGACAGTCGCGGAAGAGAGCTTTGCCATTTTGCGGAAGAATGGCCTTCGCATGAAGACTGTAACGCTGACCGCGAAGGAAAAAATCTGTTTTCTGGAGGAGACTGCGTGCAACCCGGAAGCCTGTCCCTATGCGAAGGGACACTATGACCGGGTCAATGACGCAGTCTTTGAGTTGATCTCGGAGGCCGAGGCTCTGGATCGGCCGACCCTGGAGGCGCAGGCAAAAAAATGGCAGGTCTGTCCGTTTGAGATGGGCCTGGACGCCGCCCTCTGGACGGACGGCGTGATCTGCGATTACAACTATATTTTCGACCCGCGGGCCCGGCTGAAACGATTTTTCGGCGAGGGCGTAAAGGGCGATTATTTATTTCTGATTGACGAGGCGCACAACCTGGTCGAGCGTGGGCGGGAGATGTTCTCCGCGTCTTTATATATGGAAGAGTTTCTCACGCTGAGAAAGGAATTTCAGGGCTTTGGCAGAACCAAAAGACAGAATTTGCCGGCATGCTCCGAGTCTGACGCGCAGATCGGATTCCATGCTCAGACGGAATCGGAAGTGCAGGCCGGATACAATATACAGACTCGATCCGATACGCAGAACGAATCAAATGTACAGATCGGCTCTGACACACAGATCGGATTCGGCACAGAGACTGAATTCGATGCACGATCCGAAACCGAGGAAGGAGATGCGGGAGATGAACCGCGAATTCTCTCCAGACATCATCGTCCCGGAGAACTCCTCCGCACCGCCCGAGCTCTTTCGAGAGCAGCAAAGCATTGCATTGTCTGGCTGCAAAAAAGGCAGCAGGAGATGGAAGAGAGTGCTGTCTGCGTGATGACTCTGGGTGTGCAGGATCAGAGACAAGGTCAAAGCCCTGCGTTCCGGTCAGGCTCTCCGGCACAGATTACGGAAAGCGCTCAGGGCGGGATCGGCTCCTTTCCTGTCTACCTGCTAAACCTGCTGGGCCTGATGGAGAGTTTTATGGAAGACTCCCTGGATGCAGAGCTGAATGAGAAAACACTCAATTTATACTTTCAGATACGAAGCTTTCTGGAGGTCTGCGACCATCTGGATGATAATTATGTTGTCTACACAGAGCGTCTCGCGAAAGACCATTTTCTGCTGCGGGCGTATTGCGTGGACATTTCTGAAAGCCTGCAGGAATGCCTGGACAAAGGAGTCAGCACCATCTTTTTTTCGGCCACCTTTTTGCCGATTCATTATTATAAAAGCCTTTTGAGTACAGAAAAAGACAATTACGCGATTTATGCCAACCCGATTTTCGATCCCGCCAGGCGGCTTGTGCTGATCGGCACGGACACGAGCAGCCGGTACAGGAACCGAAGCGAGCGGGAATACCGCAAAATGGCGGAATATATTCTGGAGGTTCTGCGGGCCAGACGGGGAAATTATATGGTCTTTTTTTTCTTCCTACCAGATGATGGACGACGTAGCGGATCAGCTGGAATGGCTCTGCACAGAACAGGGCGAAACGGTCGAAGTGGCGCGCCAGGTCAGCCGCATGAGCGAGGAAGAGCGGGAAGCCTTCCTGGAGAAATTCGAACACCGGCATCCGCAGGGTCTCGCCGGTTTCTGCGTAATGGGAGGGATTTTCGGCGAGGGAATTGACCTGCGGGAAGACCGCCTGATCGGCGCGATCATCGTAGGAGCCGGGCTCCCGCAGATCTGCACCGAGCGCGAGCTGCTCAAACGCTTTTACGACCGGCGCGGGGAGGATGGATTTTTCTATGCGTACCTGTGTCCTGGCATGAACCGCGTTCTGCAGTCTGCCGGGCGCGTCATCCGTACAGAGCAGGACGCGGGAATCATCCTCCTGCTGGACGAGCGCTTTGCGCAGACCCGCTACCGCGACATGTTTCCCCGTGAGTGGGAGCATCCCGAAAAATGCACCCTGCGGACTGTGCGGGAAAAGGCGGAGACCTTCTGGGAGCGATTATCCTGAGAAAAAAATTCTGGAGGAGAATCATAAAAAGGGGTGGATAGGGGAAATCCCCTATCCGTTTAGCATTCAGACATCCGGAAACAGCTGTCTTCTGTATTTTATCAGAGCGAAGAGCAGGATCATCCCGAAAATACCGCAGGAAATCACCTCGCCGGCTGTGACGGTCACAAAGGAGAACCACAGCGGCCGGATGCCGTAGCCATATAACAGCACGAGCGGCACAACAACCGCATTGGCCACGATGGGCGGAACCGGTGCAAGCCATTTGCTGCGGCTCTTAAGCAGATAAGTACCAAGGGCGCCCAGGAGCGTGGCGACCGGCCCGAAAATAATGTCTGGCAGGGCGCAGCCGGTCAGGATATTGGCGAGCAGACAGCCGATATAGAGACCCGGGACGGCAGCTGGTGTGAAATAGGGCAGGGTGGTGAGGGCTTCGGAAAACCGCACCTGGATGTTTCCATTCGCGAGACCGAGAGCGTTCGCGAGATAAGTGAGCACAACATAAAGAGCGGCGATGACGGCCGCATGCGTCAGGAACAGAATATTCCCTGACTGGTTTGTCTGACTTTTCATTTTTGTCTTCTCCTTAGTTTTGTTTTACGTCTGGATGGTTTCGAACAGACGGATATGACGGTCGCCTCATTTTCATAAGTGGGATAAAAAAGGAGGAGCATGCCATTTCCTGAGTGTACCAGAAATCTCTGGATTGTCAAGAAAAAGGTCCTTACTCATTGTTACGATCTCAAAAAGAATGTTACAATTTCTTTTCATGAATTTAATATTTATATAATAATTCGCGCATTTTTTATTGCATTTCACCCCTGATCATGTTAAGATAAAATTAAGAAATTACTGAGGAATATTTTCAGGGCAACAGATGTGAATGGATCTGATTGTTAATTATTTTACATGGAAGAAATAATAATCTGTGCCCGGGGGTTTTGACTCAGAAAGGGAATGAATTGCTATGAAGAAAAAGTTTAAAATGATAACGGCTGTTCTGACAGTGATGATGCTGGTTTTCCTACAGACAAGCCCTGCACTGTGCGCGGAGGCAGAGACATCTTCTGCCAGCACCACTGCTGCCTGCGAGGAAACAGATTATCAGACCGGGGATGAGACGGATACAGGGATTGCCCTGGCGTCGGAGGATGAGACGGACGTCGAGGCTGCCCTGGCTGCGGAGGATGATACGGACGTAGAGAGTGCTCAGACAGAGGAAGAGGGGATGGATGAAGCGGCAGATTCTTCTGATTCCTCCGTGGCAGAGGATGCATCTGATTCCACGCAGACCTCGACCGCATCTATGGAAGACGGTGTGGCGTCTCAGGCAGTGACTGCGGATGAGACTGAGACGGAAACTGAAACGGAGACAGAGGCAGAGACGGAAACAGAGGCCGAGACCGAGACGGAAACAGAAACGGAGGCGGAGACCTGTACAGGAACAGAAGCCGAGGCCGAAACGGAGACCGAGACAGAAACAGAGACAGAAACCGAGGCGGCAGATTCGGCTGCGGTTGAGGATGATTCCTCAGAAGAGACCGCCAGTTATTCCGGCACCTGCGGCGCGGACAGCGCGGACGATCTGACCTGGGTGCTTTCGGATGGAGTGCTGACCATCAGCGGCAGCGGGGATATGGCAGATTACTCTGCAGCATCATCTTCTTTTGCACCGTGGTACAGCTACTGTACGTCTATTACATCGGTTGTCATCGAGAGTGGCGTGACTTCGATCGGGGATTATGCGTTCTATCACTGCACGGCAATGACCTCAGTGACGATCCCGAGCGGCGTGACCTACATTGGCGGATGCTCTTTTTATGAGTGTACCAGCCTGACATCGGTGGCGATTCCAAATAGTGTGACGACGATTGATGTATATGCGTTTACATACTGCACGAGCCTGTCGAGTCTGACGCTGTCTTCGTCCCTGACAGTGATTGATGAAATGACATTTGCCTGCTGTATCAGCCTGACCTCTGTGACAATTCCGTCCAGTGTGACGACGATTGAGGCGGATGCGTTCAATTACTGCACCAGCCTGACGGCTGTTACCATTCCTTCTTCAGTGACATCCATTGATGACCTCGCGTTCAGCGACTGCTACTCGCTCTCGGCGATTACCGTTGCGAGCGGCAATACCGTTTATTCTTCATCGAGTGGAGTACTCTTTAATAAGGCGAAGACTACGCTGCTCCTCTACCCTTGCGAAAAAACGGATACCTCCTACACAGTTCCGTCTACCGTGACGACCATTAGCGACTATGCTTTCTATTATTGCGAGTACCTGACATCGGTGACGATTTCGTCTGGTGTGACTACCATAGGAGAATCTGCGTTCGAAGGCTGTTCCGCGCTGACTGCCGTTTCGATCCCCTCTACGGTGACCTCCATGGGAACCATGGTATTTTACGACTGCTCCAGCCTTACGAGCGTGACACTGGGAAGCGGACTGACCGAAATTCCGAATTATACGTTTGAATATTGTACAAGCCTTACTAGTATCTCAATCCCCAGTACCATCACATCGATCGGCGATCAGGCCTTTTTCCGATGCACAGCGCTGACGAGCTTTACCTGCGGCAGCAAAGTTACCACGATCGGAGATTATGTCTTTTATAAAT
>JAJQBS010000118.1 GCA_021203145.1 Lachnospiraceae bacterium
GTCTCCGGCTTGAAGTTCAGCATATAGACGCTGCCCGTATCTGCCGCCTGTGTGGGAACGACCGCGAGGCCTGCTACCATTGCCGCGGACATCGCTGCCGCGAAGTACTTCTTCATGTTTTTCATAGATTACCCTTCCTTTCAAAATAAGAATGATTGTAACTGCCGGTGGAAACGCCCGCCGCTCTGTGCGATAGCATCGCATTCACCGTGTGTGACTGTAATGCTTTCAATCGGAGACGGTTCCGGTAACGCTGTCGGTAACGCTTTCGGGAACGTTTCCGAATGTGAGATGATAGTAACACGAATGATGAAAATGTGCAAGCATCTTTTTCCCCTTTCTCTTAATTTCGTATAATTTGCAAAAAAATCAGGACTGAATTTTGTGCAAATTTTCGTTTCACGATTCCATGAGCAATCGCGACGGAAAGCTTTCCGGGAAACTTTCTTTTTCCAAATCTGAAAAAGCGAGATAACCAGGGCGCAAACACTTTAGCAGTTATTCTTTATAATGGAAATAGTCGCTGTTCTTATATTGCTTTGGCGATATTCCAACGGTATTTTTAAATATTCTTGAAAAATAGTACTGATCTGTATAACCCAGTGACTGGGCGACTTCATAAACGTACAGATCGGTTGTACGCAGAAGCCGGCAGGCCTGTTTCATTTTCAGATTGATAAAGAAATTCATGGGGGCGTGCTGCGTATATTTTTGAAAGATTGCGTTCAGGTAGCTCGGAGACAGATCGAATTCCCGGCTGATCTGCTCAAGGGTCAGATTTTCCCCAATATGGCGGTACATGTAGCGGATGACATCCGAAATGTGCCTGTTTTGCTCGTAAGCGGCCCCTTTCTTTTCCCGGTCATAGGTTTCCGCGAGGATCAGGGAGAGTACCTGAGAGATATAGATAAAGTTTCCGAGCGTATAATTTCCATCCAGAACGCGGAAGAGCAGATCAAACAGGAAATGCATGCGGTTCGCGGCGTGTTCTGTGGAAAAATGTACAATATTGCGGTCCTCCAGCGGGAAATAGCAGACATCTGTCCCCTTGAAATGAACCCATAAAATACTCCATGGGTCTTCCGGATGGGCATAGTAACAGTGCGGCGCGTATCTGGGGATACAGAAAGCGTCGTTTTCATGTAGAATATACTGTTTGCTGCCAATCTGGATTGTTCCGCTTCCTTCCGTGCAGTAAAAGAAGATATATTCCTCAATACCGGCCTTTCTCTCCCGGTAATGGTGTGCTGCGTTTGGAAAGAATCCGACATCCGTCAGATAGAGACGTCTGACCTGCGGATGTTCGACATATTCCTGGAAGGATTCTGTGGGCAGGACAATCATGCGCTCACCTTTAAATCCGTCTTTTTTCCATTCACTGAAATTTTCCATGGCATAAGTATAACACATATGTGGAAGATAGTCCATGATTAATCAGAATATGCCATTTTCTCATGTGATCGTCTTATGCTAAAATCCGGTTATCAATGCAATTCGAAGCAAAAAGTAAAACCGGGCTGCGGCGGGGCTTTCAGAACCTGCGATTCGCGTATCAGGCGGTGCAAGATGCATAAGTTGTTAGCCGACAGTTCCCTGCTTTATCTGCTTTGTGCAGTGGTTTTTAAAGAGACTGTAATATATGGAAATTAACGGAGGGAAAACGGCATGAGGACAAATGCTTCTGTAAAAATCTGGGAGGAGACTGTGGTGATCCCGACCTATCGGGCGGGGGAACCGGAAAAAAGTCCTCTTTTTATTGAAAAGAGAGCTTACCAGGGAAGCACGGGGAAAGTGTATCCGCTTCCGGTGACGGAAACGGTTTCGGATGAGAAAACGGATGTGGAGTATCACGCGGTATTTCTGGAAAATGAATATTTAAAGGTGATGGTTCTGCCGGAGCTGGGAGGGAGAATTCACCGGGCGTATGATAAGACGAATGGCTACGATTTTGTTTATTACAACCATGTGATCCGGCCGGCGCTGGTTGGACTGGCCGGGCCATGGATTTCCGGCGGGATTGAGTTCAACTGGCCGCAGCACCATCGTCCATCTACCTTTTCGCCTGTGGATCATATGATTGAGGAGAAGGAAGACGGATCCTGTACGGTTTATCTTAGCGAGACGGATAAAATGTATGGCACGAAGGGGATGGCTGAGATTTCTCTGTATCCCGGGAAGGCCTATATAGAAATCCGCGGGCAGCTTTACAATGGAACCGACCTGCCGCAGACCTTTTTGTGGTGGGCAAATCCGGCGGTTCCGGTAAATGACCATACCTTTTCCGTATTTCCGCCGGATGTTTATGCTGTGATGGATCATGGGAAACGTGCCGTGTCGACATTTCCGATCGCGACCGGGGAGTATTATAAATGGGACTATTCAGCCGGGGTAGATATTTCCCGCTATAAAAATGTGAAGGTTCCGACCTCCTACATGGTGGCACATTCTGATTTTGATTTCATCGGCAATTATGATGAAAGCAGGGAGGCGGGGCTACTGCATGTGGCCGACCATCACATTTCTCCCGGAAAAAAGCAGTGGACCTGGGGCTGCGGCGATTTTGGGCGTATGTGGGACTGGAATCTGACAGAGACGGATGGTCCCTATATCGAGCTGATGACCGGTGTTTTCACGGACAATCAGCCGGACTTTAGCTGGCTGAAGCCGCAGGAGGAAAAGACCTTCGTGCAGTATTTCATGCCTTATAAGGGAGTCGGCAGAGTCGGAAACGCGACAAAGGACGCCGTAGTCAGCCTGACATGGGAAGGTGAGCGGACATTGTGCTGGAAGATTTACGCGACAGGGGAATATCCGGGAGCAGAGGTTGTGATTTATAAAGCAGAAAGCGCCGCAAATAAGGGAGATGCTTTACAGTCTGCTCCGGCCGATGCTGCGGAGGTGCTGTGCAGGAAGGTGGTTGACCTGAGTCCCGAGACCTGTGTGACGGGATATGTAGAAATGCCATCTCACAGGGAGCCTCCGCTTCCATTCCTGCCGACGCCTGACGACTGCAGCGGGCAGGTGGTGCCGGCGGCAAAACGCGGCACAGATGAAGGAAACAATGCACGTCAGGCCGGCGAAACATACGATGGTGCATGTCAGGCCGGCGAAGCATGCGATGGTGCGTGTCAGGACAGCGAAGCGGGAGATGGTGTGAGCCTGGGTGTCGATGCATGCGATGCTGCGGACTATCGGATAGAGGTTCGCTGGAAGAACCGGCTGCTTGCGGCGTACACGCCCTATAAAAAGAAGCTTGAGCCGATCCCGCAGCCGGCGGAGCCTCTGAAAAAACCGGCGGAACTGAAGTCTCTGGAGGAGCTGTATCTGGCGGCGACGCATCTGGAGCAGTACCGCCACGCGACACGGGAACCGGCGGACTATTATCAGGAAGGGCTGAGACGCGACCCGACAGATATCCGCCTGAACAACGGATATGGGCTTCTTCTTCTAAAACGGGGGAAAATCCGTGAGAGTATCCCTTATTTTCAGAGAGCGGTAAAAAAACAGACCTGGAAAAATCCGAATCCTTATTCCGGGGAATGCTATTTTAATCTCGGCCTGGCATACGCGCTGAGCGGCCAGGAGAAAAAGGCTTATGACGCATTTTTTAAATCAACCTGGAGTGCGGAGACACAGAGCGCGGGATTTTACTGGCTGGGATGCCTGGCGTCGCGGGAGAGCAGATATGAGGAAGCCGTGGATTTCGCGGAAAAATCCATGCTGCGCAGCTGGCACAATATGAATGCGCGTATGCTCAGGGCAGCTATGCTGCGGAAGCTTGGGAGTTCTTCGGAAGCATTTTTAAAAGAAAGCCTGCAGATCGACCCGCTCCATATGGGGTGTCTGTATGAAATGGCATTGCTTGAAAACGATGGGGAAACGGGACTCGCATCATCAAAAGCAGAATGGAAAAAGAAGATGCGCCGGGAAGCACATAATTATCTGGAAGTGTCGCTGCTTTACATAAAGGCAGGACTGTATGAGGAAGCCCTGGATATTTTGCAGTCTTCCCCTGAACAGAATCCACTGTGTCTGTATTATCAGGGATTCGTATTCGGAAGGATGGGCGATGAAGAGTGCGCGAGGGAGCTCTGTATGAGGGCAGAGGAAGCCAATCCCGACTGCTGCTTCCCAAATCGGATTGAGGAGATCGAGATTTTAGAATATTGTGCTTCGCGGTGGGCTGCGCCTATGTCTCATTATTATCTGGGCAATCTGTATTATGACAGGAAGCAGTACACAGACGCAATAAGGCACTGGGAAATTGCGGCAGGGCAGAAGGACAGCTTCGCAATGGTTCACCGGAATCTTTCCATCGCTTATTATAACAGGCAGAAGGATACGGAAAAAGCCATGCGTTCAATGAGACACGCGTGTGAGCTGGATGAGACCTATCCGCGCATGTGGCTGGAGTATGATCAGCTTGCCGCAAAAGCGAACCTTTCCATACAGGAGCGGCTGGAGACGATGGAATCGCATCAAAGTATTCTCAGGAAACGGGACGACCTGTATCTGCGCAATATCATGCTGAAAAACTGCGCCGGAAGATATCAGGAAGCATTGGACGCCATTTTATCACACCAGTTTCATCCCTGGGAGGGCGGGGAAGGCAAGGTGAGCACACAGTACCGATACGCGTTAATCCATCTCGCGCTCGCTCATCTGAAGGAGGGGCGGCCGGAAAAGGCACTGGCGGACCTGGAAGCCTCCCTGACCTATCCAACAATACTGGGAGAGGGCAAACTGCCGAATGTGCCGGACAATCAGGCGCATTACTATATGGGGATGGCCTACCGGATGATGGGAAACACAGAAAAAGCGGAGGTGTATCTGGAGCTGGCGGCGGGAGGACCGCAGGAACCGGAGCCAGTGCTGTATTACAATGATCAGCCGTCGGATTATATTTTTTATCAGGGGTTGGCAAACCGCGCACTGGGAAAAGAGGCAACGGCAAAAAAGGCGTTTCACCGCCTGATCGCCTATGGGGAAGCACATTTATTTGACCAGGTAGAGTATGATTTCTTTGCCGTATCGCTTCCGGAGATTGAGATTTATCAGGAAGACCTGGAAAAGAGAAACCGCCTTTACTGCAATTACCTTCGCGCACTCGGAAGCATCGGGCTGTATGAATTGGAAAAAGCTGCCAGGCTGCTGAAGGAAATTCTTAGCGAGCAGGCAGATTACCAGGGGGCGCTGGAGCATCTGGAGCTGGTAATCTGACCGGACGCATTTCAGAGTTCTGTCAGGGAACGCAAGGCAGGGGTTACTGCTGCAGGCTCTTCCTGTACTCTGTAGGAGTGACTCCCTTCATGCGTTTGAAAACCTTGGAAAAGAGCAGCTGGTCGGAATAGCCCACTGAATGGGAAATATCGCCCACCTGGAGGGAGCTGTTTTCCAGCAGTTCGCAGGCTTTCCTGACGCGGAATTCCATCAGGTACTGCTGGAGGGTTTTTCCCAGGGCTTCTTTAAAGATGGAATTTAAGTAGCTCCTGTTCAGGCCCACATAGTTGGAGATCATATCTACGGTAATTTTTCTGGAATAATTTGTTTCTACAAACTGCAGAGCATCGTTTATGTAGGCATCATGGCGGCTTTCTTTGGAGTTATAGTAGAGCTCCCTGGTATTGATCTGCATGAGCTTATGTAAAAACAGATACAGATAGGCCATTCGCCGCATATTGCCATACTTCAGGAAATAAGCGTCGGCCATTTCGTGGAAGCAGTCCCCGATATAACCATCCTCCGTATATTCGAAGATGGGGTGCTCCGCTGTCAGGCCCGCCTCTGTCAGATAGGTCTCTGCCTTCAGGCCATGGAAGCCAACCCAGGAATACCACCAGGGATCCTCCGTGTCTGTCTGGTAATAGGTAAGGATATCAGGGCAAATCAGGAAGCCGTTTCCCTCCTTTAGATGCCAGGTGGTATCGCCCACCCGGAAAATCCCCTTTCCTTTATGTATGTAGTGGATCAGAAAATGATCCCTCACTGCGGGACCGTGAAAATGTCCGGGTTGGCATCTCTCCGCCCCGCACTGATAGATATAAAGATCTGTATGTTCCAGACGCGGTCCGTCATGGTCTGCAATATGTTTATCCATTTTTAATACCTCATATATTTTTTGAAACACCTAGCATTTTTCCATATATGTTTAGCAAAAATCCATTTACGGGAGGATAAGAATCCTCTATACTATACAATATAACAACAATAGAACAAAAAAATCAAGATATTTTACACAAAAATGCCTGTTTCTAAATGCTTTGCCCTCTATATTAGTGTAACATAATGTCAAAAAAAAGCAGGCGGCAGGCGAATCTGGATCCAGAAAATAAAATTGCGGACAGACGGGAAACGTCCCAATATGTCAGAAAAGACTTCTCTATAATTGAAAAATTGAAAAAAAAGAAGTGTTTTATCCGGGAGTGGAGATTTGGCGATTTATCAAAAATTGCAAATTTCCATATACAGGAAGGGTGTTTTTCGCCCTGAAATTTAAAATCACGTGAAAGAAAGCGCTTTAAAAATGTAATTCCATGGATTATGGAAAAAATGTAAAAATTAAAAGAAGGGAGAATCAGAACAGGATGAAAAGGAAGTTTTTAAGTACACTGCTGTGCCTGACAATGACTGCCGGTATGCTGACAGGCTGCGGCAGCAGCAGCGACAAAGAAGCCACAGAGACGGCGCAGGCCACTGTCGGGCAAAGCGAGGAGGCAGAGGGGAGCGAAAGCGCGGTCGCTGAGGAAAGCGAAAGCACGAATGCAGAGGAAAGTGAAAGCGTGGACGCAGAGGACACGGACGCAGAGGAAAATGAAAGCACAGACGCGGAGGAGAGCAGCGCCCAGGAGGAGGAAGAAGAAGAATACTCTCTTGATGGCGAGCCCACCGTTATTAAATGGGGACATAACTGGATCCAGGAGATGGACACCACCTACGTCGACCCGGTGACGGGTGAGCCGGTCATGGGCGCGGAGGAGATGGAAGCCAGGCTTTACGCGGAACAGCAGGTGCTGGAAAAGTACAATTGCGTTATTGAGTTTGTGCAATACCCCTCTGACCTGACGGAGTGCATCCTGCAGAGCGTACTGGCAGGCGACCCCATAGCGGACATCGTGAGACTGACCAACGGGACACAGGGACAGGTCCTGGCCCAGAATGTGCTGCAGACCCTGGATGATTATGCTTACCTGTTTGAGGATGAGGATGATGCGTGGATCTACTGGGGCGAGGTATATGGGCACAATTATTTCCTGAACAACGTGATGCGTTTTGGCAGCAATGAGCTTCTCTGCTATAACATCACCATGATCGAGCAGGTAGATGCGCTGAAGGTCGATGGCAAAACCAAATACCCGGCGGACTATTTTGTAGAAGGCACATGGACATGGAGCGTGTTTGAGGATTATCTGCAGAAGATCGATGATTACTGGAAGCAGCAGTGGGAAGGCTATCACGCCTATCAGACGGATTACCGTTCGGCTTCTTTGCAGGCCATCTATTCAAATGGCGGGGAAGTCTATGGGGACAGCGGTCTGGGCATTGCCAGCGACGAGACAAAGGAGGCGGTTTCCTTTATCGATCGCCTGATCCAGAAGGACCTGCTGTACAGTGAGAGCCTGAGCAATGACGACCCGAGCGATGACGCAGAGATCGACGGCTACATGGATACCTGGCGTTTCCAGTGGGGACATACCGTATTTACGAATCTTCCCCAGTGGCTGGCCGGCGACATGGTAGAGCAGTTTGCAGACCGCGGGGAGGCAATGGGCGTGGTTCCTTTCCCAAGGCCGGATTCCATGGAGGCGGATGACCCCAATTACCGCCAGGTGAATGATGCTACTGACTGCTACGCCATTCCTAAGGGATTGAGCGAGGAAAGAACGGAACTGGTTATAAAGGTGTTCAAGGAGTATACCCAGTCTTATTATAAGAAGCTGGCAGATTCCGATAAGGCAATGGATTATTATTATTCCGAATCCTCCGCGATGAACGTGGCGATAAGTCTGAATCTGGACGTCACTAATGAGGAGTACGGCGAAAACATCCTGACGGCCTTCCGTTACCTGGTAGATGGCGACAATGCCCTGGTAAATGAATACAGCAAAAACGCGGGCATTTATGAGTACTGGTCCCACGATATCTTAGGGTATTCTCTCTTCGGGGTGAATGGCGCTTCCAGCTATGAAGTGCAGGTGGAAGCCGAGGCAGGGGTTATTGATGACCTGATGGTAAGCTATGAAGCGATTCTAAGCGGCACGGAGGTGAATGACAATGTAGAGCCGACGTTTGAACAGGTGGATAGCGACACGCTGATATTTGCGGCGGGCACGGATCCTGCCGGGGTTGACTGGACGGTATACATGACGGCGAGCGACAATATCGACGGAGACCTGGATATGGCCGATGCATCGGTAGATTACAGCGAGATTGATTTCGACACAGTGGGCAGCTATGACGGCAAGCTGGTTTATACGATCTCGGATGCGTCCGGCAATGAGGGCGAGGCGACATTGAATGTCATCATCTACAATGCCGATAATACGACGGCTCCCACCCTTGTGATCAAGGAGGAATACAGAACCGTCAGTGTCGATGAAAATGCTTCTGACATCAGCTGGAAGGACGATTTCGTGGAGGAAGCGACAGATGCGGACGGCCTTGACATTTCGGGCAATCTTGTGGCTGACCTGTCAGAACTGGATACTACCACGCCAGGGGAATACAATGTGGAGATAACCCTGACAGACTATGCGGGGAATGAGACGAAGGAAACAATTGCAGTAACAGTTGAGTAACAGCAGGGATAAGCAGTACGGGTTTTAAGCAAAGTGCTTCCGGCGGACACAGAGAAGCTGTTCCGTCGGAAGCAAGTTTTATAAATGAGGCCGGAAGCATATGCCGTGCAAAAGGATAACGAATGATCAGAAGGAGTTGTGATGACAGTAATCAGAAAGAAAAGAAGGAAAACAGCAGTAATAGCAGTAATCATTGTCGTGGCAGTTCTGCTGTGTACGCTCGTCTTCTCCCGGGATACGGAGGAGGGCGTCGTATACAGCAGCTCCGGAAGTGAATTCTATGAATCCTCCTACCAGGAGTATCTGGATGAAAAGGGATACCAGGGGGTAATGTCCGAAGCAGTGGTTACCGTGGATGTGAGCAGCTTCACCACGAAGGATGACATGACGGCCGAGTGGGACGGAAATGGCGTAGCCACTTCGGAGAAGGGAAGCATCACCTGGCAGTTCGAAGTGGAGGAGGAAGGTTTTTATAACATCTGTGTCACCTACTGTCCCCTGCCGGGTACCGGTTCCGAAATAAACCGTGTGATCTATCTGGACGATGAGATCTGCTACGACGGCATGCAGCAGATCACGTTTTCCAGAATGTTCACGGACTCCGTGACGGAGATTGTCGTAAAAGGGGACGATGAGATACGTCCTTCCGCCATGGAGATCTATGAGGAGCGGACGGTATACGTGGAGGATTCTCAGCGGCGCAGCTCGGAGCCTTACAAGGTATATCTGGAGAAAGGGAAGCACAGCCTGACCTTTGAATCCACCAAGGAGCCAATGGAGATATTAGCGATCACGTTCGAGAGTCAGGACAGTGTGGCGTCTTATGCGGAAGTCATTGCCGAGCTGTCCGAGAAGTATGAAGAGTACAGCGGGGATGCAGTCTACTGTCAGGCAGAACGGATCATGGATGCCACCCTGGAGGTTCGCCGTTCCTCTTCGTCCATCATCATCAAAAACAATGTAACCGACCCGGAGCTGATGCCTTATCATCCCTACAATATTGTATACAATACGATCGGGGGCGATAACTGGAAGTACTCAGGGGAGACCATTGAGTGGGAGGTGGAGGTGCCGGAGGAGGGACTGTATCACCTGGTATTTAAGGGCAGACAGAGCTCGAACCGCGGCGTTACTTCCTACAGAAAGCTGCGGATTAACGGCGAGGTGCCTTTTAAGGAGGCTGAGGCGCTTCCCTTCGAGTACAGCACGGAAATGAAAAACTATGTGCTGGGGGAGGGGACGGAGTCAGGTCCCTACCTGTTCTATCTCAAAGAAGGGGTGAACGTGATTTCCCTGGAGGTGGTGCTGGGGGACTTCGGCGAAGCCTATACCCAGGTCAGCGAGAGCGTCACGGCGCTGAACGAGATCTACCGCAAGGTTGTGCAGATTACAGGCACTGTGCCGGATCAGTACATAGACTACGAGATTGTCTCCAAGCTGCCGGAATTTGTGGAGGTAGCACAGACCGAGGCCGAAAGGCTGCGGGGAGTTCTGGAGGATGTGATCGCCATCACCGGTGAGAAGGGGGAGAATGCGAGCCTGGTGGAGCAGATGGTAATCCAGCTGGAGAGACTCCTGGAGGATCCGGAGCAGATTGCCCAGAGCGGGGAGCTGAGCAGCTTCAAATCGAACATCACTTCCCTTGCCACCTGGCTGGTGGATGTCGCGGAAATGCCACTGGAGCTGGACGCTTTTGCGTTTTATGAAGATGAGTCCACATTGAAGCCCGCTTCCGCAAACTTCTTTAAACAAGTCTGGTATGATACAATCCGTTTCTTCGCCACCTTTTTCACGGATGACACGAAGGTGTCCACTGATGAGTCCACGGATGAGACCACCGATGAGACGGGAGAGACGAAAACGGTGAAGGTATGGCTTGCTACCGGACGCGACCAGGCGCAGGTGCTCCAGAATCTGATAGATGAGCAGTTTACGCCGGAATATGGCATCAACGTGGAGCTGGAGCTAGTGCCGCTGGACGTGCTGGTGCCCGCTACCCTTGCGGGGACAGGACCGGACGTTGTTCTGAGCGTGGATCAGGAGAAGATGATGGACTTTGCCATGCGGAACGCCCTGGTAGATCTGTCTACCCTGGAAGGGTACGATGAGGTTGTGGAGGTCTATTATCCCAGCGCACTGGAGAGCGTGACATATCAGGAGCAGATTTTCGGCCTGCCGGAGACACAGACATTTTACATGATGTTCTACCGGACGGACATCTTTGAATCCCTGGGGCTTGAGCCGCCCACGACATGGGATGAATACCGGGAACTGATACCGATACTGCAGATGAACAATTACGACGCTCATATACCCGGGACAGGGGAAGTCCAGTCCATACTGTCTACCATGATCGTACAGAAGGGCGGAGATCTGTATCAGGGTGAAGGAAAGAGCTATGGGATTGCCAGCGGGCTGTCTGATGAGGTAGCCATGGAGGCCTTTAAGGAGCTGACGGATTTCTTTACCGCCTACGGGCTGCCGGTTTCCATTGATTTCGCCAACCGGTTCCGTACCGGGGAGGTGCCCATCGGAATTGCGGATTACACGGTATACAACCAGTTCCAGCTTCTGGCGCCCGAGATTAAAAACCTGTGGTCCTTCGCGCCGATGCCGGGTACTGTGCAGGAGGACGGCACGGTGGACAACACGGTGGTGTGCTCTACCACCCAGTGCATCATGCTGAAGACGGCTCAGGAGAGGGATCGGGAGGACAAGGCGTGGACATTCATGAAATGGTGGATGAGTACAGAGGTACAGCTTCAATACGCGAATTCTCTTGAGTCCATTCTGGGAAGCTCCGCCAGGTACGCGACAGCGAACATCGAAGTGCTGGAGCGTCTGCCCTGGGCCACGGCGGATCTGGAGAAGATAGAGGAACAGTTTGCAAATACGAAAGGAATCCCGCCGGTTCCTGGACATTATATGACGAGCCGCATGCTGGAATATACCTTTGACGCCGTTGTGACGGATGGAGCGAATCCCAGGGAGACACTATACCTGAATATCAAGGATATCAATTCGGAGCTGACGAAAAAGCGGACGGAGTTCCAGCTGGATACGGAATAGGGAGTCGGAAATGGACGAGAAAAAGAAAGATAGAATAAATCGGGCGGGAGGCGGCCTTCCGGCTGACGCCCGCCGTGCGGGCCGCGTCCGGCGCCAGCCGGAGGAAACCATTACGAAGTCCCGCACATTAAAGGAGATATGGAGGCTTCACAAACAGAAATATCTTCTGATACTGCCGTTTTTTATCCTGTTTGTGGTGTTCACACTGATCCCGGTGCTGATTTCCATAGGGTTGAGCTTTACGTCCTTCAACCTGTTCGAGACGCCGAAATTCGTGGGGTTCGACAATTATATCAACCTCATCGCGTTTGACTCGGTATTTCTGACAGCGGTGAAGAATACGCTCCTGTTCGCGATCATTACCGGGCCTGTAAGCTATGTGCTCTGCTTTGTGCTGGCATGGCTGATCAATGAGCTGCCGCCCAAGGTGAGGGCAGTGATGACGCTGGTATTTTACGCGCCGTCCATTTCAGGAGGGGCTTACCTGATCTGGAAGCTGATTTTCTCTTCGGATACCTACGGCTACGCCAATGCGCTGCTGCTGCAGCTGGGGCTGATACAGGAGCCCATCCTGTGGTTCCAGACCGAAGAATATATCATGCCGATCCTGATTGTGGTACAGCTGTGGATGAGCATAGGGGTCAGCTTCCTGGCCTTTATCGCAGGCCTGCAGAACGTGGACAGGTCGCTGTATGAGGCATGCCAGATGGACGGAGTGAAAAACCGCTGGCAGGAGCTGTGGTACATCACGCTGCCGCAGATGAAGCCCCAGCTGATGTTCGGCGCCGTGATGCAGATTACCACATCCCTGTCCGTATCGAGCATCTCCATTGATCTGGTGGGATTCCCGTCAGTAAATTACGCGGGTCATACCATCCTGACACACCTGTACGACTACGGTACCCTGCGCCTGGAGATGGGATATGCCTGCGCCATTGCGACGATCCTGTTTTTTATGATGCTCTTCATCAACATCATTATTCAAAAATTGCTTAGAAAGGTTGGATGAGTATGGGAAAATTACTGGCGGCTCCGCGTAAATGGTGGAGAAAATTCAAATTTAAGAGAAAAAACCGCAGCCTTGCTATGGACATCCTCCTGACTCTGCTGCTGGGAGGCATCGGTTTTGTCAGTATCTGGCCTCTTCTGTACATTGTAAACGCGGCGTTTAAGCCCATCAGCGAGATTTTTCTCTTCCCGCCGAGGCTTTGGGTACAGAACCCGACGCTGAACAACTTTTTTGACCTGTCCGTCGTCATCGCGGACCTGAACGTTATTTTTTCCAGGTACCTGTTCAATACCGTCTTCATTACGGTAGTGGGTACGGGAGCGACGGTGCTGATCGGTTCCATGGCCGCGTTTCCACTGGCGAAATATAAATTTCCGGGTTCAAAGGTGATGTCTAATATCATCGTGTATTCCCTGATGTTCAACGGTTCGGTGACCGCCATACCCAACTATATCATCATGACCAGGCTGAACATGGTCAACACCTACTGGGCGGTGATCCTGCCGGTGGTGGCGGGGACATTCGGGCTCTATCTGATGCAGAACTTTATCGTACAGGTACCGGATGAACTGATCGAGGCGGCGAAGGTGGACGGGATGAGCGAGTACGGTATCTTTTTCAAAATCATCATGCCTCTGGCCAAACCGGCCTGGATCACGCTGATCGTGCTCTCGTTCCAGTCCTTCTGGAGCAATACGGGTGGGACATTCCTGTATTCCGAGCGGCTGAAGCCCGTGAGTTACATGCTCTCCCAGGTGGTATCGGGAGGAATCTCCAGGACCGGCGTGGCGTCGGCGGTCACCCTGATCATGATGCTGGTGCCCATCACGGTTTTCGTGGTTTCCCAGAGCAATGTAGTGGAAACCATGGCAACCTCCGGATTGAAGGAATAGGTGGTAGAAATGGCAAAAAGAATCGGAGTCCCGATATTGCTGGCGACTGTCCTTCTGACGCTTCCCATGCAGACGGTATACGCCAGGAATGCGGAGGACAATTGTTATACGTATGATTACTGGGGAGAAGTGCAAAAGAGCATACCGGCATTTGAACTGGCATACACCATAGACGGGGACTGTATGAATGTCACACTGTCGGGGGTGGATGACGTGGCGGCGGGGGGAGACCGCATTTTCCTTATTGATACTACAGAATCCCGTATGAATGTATTTGATGCGGATTTCCAGTTTGTGACTTCCGTGAAGCTGCTGCGGAACGAGGACAACAAGATTGTCCTGGACGATGACGGGAATCAGGTGATGCTGACAAACCCGGAGGGCGTGTGGTTCCATGAGCAGGAGAATGAAATCTACATCGCGGACACGGGGGCGGAGCGCATTGTGGTGCTGGATGGCGACGGGTATTACCTGAAGAGGATCATCACAAAGCCGGACGACATGGTGGGCGTGACCCAGTTTAAGCCTTCCAAGATAGCGGTGAGCAGCGCGAACAAGATCTATATCGTGGTGCAGTCCGGGTATGAGGAAATCATTGAGCTGAATCAGTCCGGGACCTTCTCCAGGTATTTCGGGGTGAACGAGCCGGTGGTGAACCTGTGGGACTATTTCTGGAAAAGGATATCCAGTGATGAACAGAAGTCCAAAATGTCGAAAACCTACGCGCCGACCTTCAACAACCTGGACATCGACGCGGACGGCTTTGTCTACGCTACCACGTCGGACACCTCCGCCCAGGAGGTGGCGTTCCGCCTGAACCCCAAGGGAGAGAACGTGCTGCGCCAGGAGGGCTACTGGCCCGTCATCGGCGATCTGAATATCGATAATAGCTTTGTGGATGTCGCGATCAATGAGTATGGGGTTTATGCGCTGCTGGATCAGTCTACGGGGAGGATTTTCCTGTATGATTTTGACGGTCAGCTGCTCAACATTTTTGGAAAAACCGGTGACCTCCAGGGTGATTTTAAGACGCCCTCCGCTATCTGCTGGTTCGGGGATAAGCTGGTGGTGTCGGATAAGTCGCTGCGCTGCGCCTATATCTATGAGATGACGGAATTCGGTCAGGCGGCCCTGGGCGCGACCGAGAGCTATTACAACGGCGAGTGGGAGGAAGCGGCCCCTGCTGGCCAGGGAGGCGCTCAAGCTGAATGCTAATTATGACATTGCCTACATCAATATCGGGAAGTACTACCTGATGCAGGATGACTTTGAGAATGCCAAATATTATTTTAAACTGGGGAATGACAGGACATTTTACTCCAAGGCCTATAACGGCAGCAGGAGCATCTGGATACAGAACCATTTCGTATGGATCGTGGCAGTGATCCTGATCCTTGCGTTCGGGCTGGCCTATTCGGAAATCCGGTACTCCAGGAAGAAAGGATGAGGGCATGGCTAAGTGGATGGAAGAACTGAAAAATTTACGTTATACGATATTTCACCCTTTTGTCGGCTTCTATGAGATGAAATTCCGTAAAAAGGGAAGCATGGCTCTGGCAACGGCGCTCCTTGTCCTGTACGGCCTGGTATCTATCTTCAATACGCAATATACGGGTTTTATTTTTAATACATTCCCGCTGCACGAGATGAGGAGCGTACAGCTGTTCCTGCTGGCGGTGGTGCCCATCGTGCTGTTCATCGTGAGCAACTGGAGCACGACCAGCCTAATGAACGGCAGCGGCAACATCCGGGATATCTGGATGATGACCTGCTATTCTCTGGTGCCGCTGATCCTGTTTGACTTTACCACAACCCTGCTCAGTAATGTGGTGATCCTGGAGGAAGGGCCTATCGTCACCGCTTTGAATTATATCGGCGTGGTATGGTTCTGCTACCTGATCTTTACCGGGCTGTGTACCATCCATGAGTACACGGTGTCCAGGAATATCCTGACCCTGCTGGTGACGCTGGTTGCGGCAATTATTATTATCTTTCTGGTGGTTCTGTACTTTACCCTGATGCAGACCGTGATCGGGTTTATCAGTACAATTTCCGCGGAAATCTCGAAAAGGTGGTGACAGGGTGAAAAAGCGGACGATCATTTTAATAATTGCATTGGCAGTATGCCTGCTTGGCTGGCTGATTGTGACGAAGCTTCCGGCACTGAAAATAAAGACGGGGGCGCTGCCGGAGAAACAGGAGGTGGCGGTACAGGAAGCAAAAGGGGAGCTTCAGGCCGGGAGCGGCGAGGTGCTGGCGGCGGAAAACGAGACCAGGAGGCTTTACCTGGACACAGATACGCTGGATTTCAGGGTGGAGGATAAGGCTACCGGAAGCTCCTTTTCGGCATTGAAGCTGGATGGAGGTGTGGAGGATAAATCTCCCATACAGATCACGTTTGTGGGGGAGGATGGCACATTCCTGACCTGGAATGCCTATGATTACTGTGTGGATCATCAGACCTTTACACTGGAGCAGATTGAGAACGGGTTTCGGATGAACCTGAACCTGAAGGAGACGGATTCCTACCGTATCAACGAATATATCCCCCAGAAGATCTCATCGAAGCGGTATGAGGAACGATTCCTTCAGGGGCTGGAGGATCTGGTGTCCGATGGGACGCTTACCCGGGAGGAGGCGGACAAATACCTGTCCATCCTGGATCTGGTATACGGCTACAGTGATACGGAGGATTGTTACTATAACAAGCTTTCGACGGCGCCGCCCATCAGTACGGTGTCGCAGATGGTTCAGCTTGTGAAGCTGCTGGGCTATACCACTGAGGAACTGATGGAAGACAATGCGGAATTTGATATCAGTGTGGATATCGAGGAGACGGGAAGCTTTATCATCCCGCTGGAGGTGGTGCTTTCGGGAGATGACCTGGTTGTCAGCATTAATACCGGGGAAATCATAAACGAAAACCCATACTACACGCTGACCCACATAGACATTCTTTCCTGCTTTGGCGCGGTGGAGCCCGAGGAAGCGGAGGAGGGGTATGTGTTTGTACCGGATGGCTGCGGCGCGCTGCTTGCGCTGAACCACTTTAATTCCAGCTACGGCAGCTACAGCAGGGCGGTATATGACAATACTTATTACAATGATTACTATTATCTGGCCTCTTATCCGGAAACCCTGCATATGCCGGTGTTCGGCATGTATTATGCAGGCGGCTCAAAGGGGAGCGGCGGATTCCTTGGAATCATAGAAGAGGGGGAAGACCTGGCGTCCATTACCGCCACACTGGCCTCGAAGGAGGAGGGAGGAGGCGGCAGCGCCTACAACCGGGTTTATACAGGAGTAGATGTGGCAAAATATGACCAGGTGAGCATCCTGGGTCCCTATGACACTAGCAGCGGCCTGTTTCTGGAGACCACAGGCGAAATGGATATCAATTACCGGATACGGTTCAAATTTTTTACTGGAGATACGGATTACTATGATTTGGCGTCCGTCTATAGGGAGTACCTGATGGAGCAGTATGGGCTGGAGGCTCATTATGAGGAGCAGGCAGGGCTATACCTGGAGGTCACCGGGGCATTGTCCGTCACGGAGCGCATCCTGGGCATTGCCTACAGCAAGACGATATCCATGACCAGCTATAGCCAGCTGGAAGAGATTATGGAGGATCTGAAGGACTATCCGCTGACGGTATCCTATCTGGGCGTATTTGAAGGTGGGCTGGATCATAAGCTCATGAATGGCGCGGATCTGGTGGGCGCGAACGGTTCGGAGGCGGAGCTGGACTCCCTGATGGAAACGGCGGAAAAAAACGGCCAGGAGCTGTTTCTACAGGTAGACTTTACGAATATTTACGCAGACGGCAACGGATTTTCTGCAAAGAGTCATGCTTCTTATAACTTTGACGATTCGCCCATAGAAATCTTCGGCTATTCCCTGGCTACGGGGATGTTCACAGAAGACAGCATAAGCTATTATGTGTTAAGCCCCAGGTATCTGAGCTCCGTGGTGGATGGTTTCTTAAATGAGGCAGGGAAATACAGCAGCCTGTATGTAGAAGATCTGGCAAATGGGTATTATGCAGATTATAACGAGCGGAACCTGGTCACGCCGGAGACGGCTCAGATGATCCTGGATGAAAATCTGGAGAAGCTTTCCGAAGAAAAGACGCTGGCCCTGAACAATCCGGAGATTGACAAGATCGCCTACGGTACCTATGCGGTAAACGTCTCCAGGGAGAGCAGCGGGTACGGAGGCTTTGCCATGGAGATTCCGTTCCGGCAGCTGGTGATGAACGGGCTGATCAACTACACCACGGTCGATGTGAATGAGAGCGGCATTAACGAGAAATATTTCCTGCTGCAGGCCCTGGAAACCGGGAGCAGCCTGAAATTCACTGTGACTGCCCAGAGCGTCGACATCCTGAAAAACACGGATCATGGAGAGTTCCTTTCCCGGGAGTACGCCCTGCTAAAGGATGACATCACAGAGCTGTATGAGGAATATGAGGCAGCCTTCGAACAGGTTCAGTGTATGGAGATCGTGGGACACAGAGCGTTTGAGGAAGGGGTATTCGAGACAACCTATGCGAACGGGGTGCGGGTCATCACGAATTACAACATGTATTCGGTAACCTGCGAGGCCGGCGAGCTGGAGGCTCTGGGATACCTGATCCTGCAGTAAGGCGGCAGGCGGCTGCGGAATATCATCAGGAGTTTAAGAATGAAATCTTGCGGAAGATGGTAGAATTTTGGCTCCGGCTTGTCCGGGTTAGGAGGATTTTGGTATGAAAGGTGCAGGAGGCAGAAAAAAGTTAAAGTACAGCACAAGCAGGAAACTGAATGGGCTCATATTTATGTTGCCCTGGCTCATCGGCTTCGTCATGTTCTTTGCCGTGCCGGTCAAGGATACGGTCCTCTATTCTTTTAATAAAGTGGATGTAGGGGATTCGGGCGGAATCGTGCTGACATTCAACGGCATACAGAATTATATTGATCTGTTCCGGTCGGAGGTCAGCACGGAAAGCCAGCCATTACAGAGGGTTTTAGCGACAGAAAATGCGAATATTATTACGAATCTTCCCCTTATAGTGATTTTCAGCCTGTTTCTGGCAATCCTGGCGAATGCTAAATTCCCGGGCAGGGGAATCGTGCGCGTGATTTTCTTCCTGCCCATTGTGCTGGGGCTTTCGCTCATCGAGGAGTGGGCCGCGAACAGCACGGGGCGGTCCCTTATCGAAGCGGCCACCGGAGGGATGTTCGGGACGCAGGCAGTAGCGGGGATATTGCTGGAATATACATTCCTGCCGAAGAGTGTGATACAGTTCCTGTCATCGGTGCTGGACAATATCTTCCAGCTCTTTACAAAGACGGGGGTGCAGACCCTGATCTTCCTGGCGGGGCTGCAGTCCATTGACCCGGCTCTTTATGAGGTTGCCAAGATGGAGGGGGCAAACAGCTATGATACCTTCTGGAAGGTTACACTGCCCTTGCTCTCCAATGTGCTCCTCTTTGCGGTGGTTTATACCCTGATAGATCTGTTCCTGAACTCTTCCATTGCGGAGGAGGTATATAACTTCGCGTTTGCAAAGAGTAAAATCGGAGTGGGATCGGCGCTTTCCGTTGTCTATATGGCAAATGTGCTGGTGGTACTGGGGATTGTGTTGCTGTTTTTAAAGGCGGTGAATGTCATTGATAAAGACTAAAGTGATAGAAAAGAAAAAAAAGGCGCCCAGGCGCAGGCGTAAAATTGACATCAGGAATATTAAAATCGGGAAGGTAATCACCAACCTGTTCCTGGCAAGCCTGATCATCGGGATTTGCTTTGCGATACTGTATCCGATCCTGGCGCTCCTTCCCATGGTCTTTACGGACCTGCGGGAGCTAGGGGCACCGAATTCCATCTGGATTCCCAGCGTATTCGGCGTGAACAGCTTTGAATTTGTGTTCCGATCCGTGCTGGGGGGAGAGCCGGTGATCCTGCTGCAGATGCTTGCGTATGCGCTTTCCATCTGTGCTATACAGGTATTTATGTCTGCAATGGAAGGATATGCTCTGGCCAGGACAAATTTCTGGGGAAAGAATCTGGTGTTCTTCCTGGTAATTTTCGTATTCCTGGTGCCCAGGCAGTCCATTCTGATTACCCAGTACCTGCATTTCAAGCATTTTGACGTGCTGGGGCTGATCAGCCTGATCAGGGGGAGCGACATCGACCTGATTAACCAGCCGATTACCCTGTATCTGCTGGCTATTTTCGGATTCAGTGTCAACCAGAGCCTGTTTATTTTCATCTTCCGGCAGGCCTTCCTTGGAATGCCGAAGGAGATTGAAGAAGCGTCCCTGATCGACGGCGCGGGTTTCTACAGGACCTATTTCCGGATCATGCTGCCCAATGTCATGCCGACGATCCTGACGGTGGCGGTGCTCTCCTTTGTATGGGCTTATGGGGACACTTATTATACGAATTATTTCAATACGGACGGGCCGTATTTTGCGGTCATCATTGACAAGACATTTAAGGATGCCAATAACTGGTATATTACCAACCAGGCGAGGGCATGGTTCGACACGGCGGATACCAATGAGCTTGCTTTCGAGGCGCTGAAGCAGGCTTCCATCATCACATTCCTGACGCCGCTGGTTCTGATTTACTTCATTGTGCAGAAAAAGCTGGTGGAGAACCTGGATCGTGCAGGAATCGTGGGCTGACGGAGCTTTGCCGGATGTCGCCGGGGCGAGGGAGAAGAAAATGAAGGGAAGAGAGAGGTTTATATTTATGAGTATAGTTGGAATGGCACTGTCGGCCGTCATAGCAGGCGGTACCGGCAAAGCGGAAGAGGCAGGAAAGGATATTCCGGTTTCGGTATCTGAGGAATCCGGTGTGTCCGAAGCCTGGGGGGACAAGGCGCTTTATCAGAAGGGCGCGCTTCTGGCGGAGCAAAAGGATGGCAGTCTGGTTGTTACGAACGGACTGATGCGGTTGGAATACGATATGGCCGCGGGAACTTATCAGGTTTTTTCCGGGGAAGAGGAGGAACCGCTGTTATCCGAGGTATATGCAAAAGCGGTGCTGGAGGACGGCACGGAGGTGGCCAGCAGGGATATGAGCCGCAGCGCCCAGGATGCTGTCACGGTAACGGAGACGGAGGATGGCTTTGGGCAGGGAATCTGCGTGTGTATCGCAAACCTTGGGGAAAATGGTAAATTAACACAGTATTTTTATTTCTATGAGAATTTATCGTATTTTCTTTGCGAAGCAGTTGTCGGTCTGGATGCGGAGGAGGTATCTACGAATTACATCGCGCCGATTTTTGCAAGTAAGGGAGATTATAAGACGAATGTACTGTCTGTGGAGGGGGAGGACGTCCGTTTCCTCTTTACCCCCTATGACAACGATTCCTATGTGCGGTATTCCGCCGACCCGCTGATGGCGGCGACCGAGAGCTACGAGGTGACGGCCGTATATGACAATGAGACCAGGAAGGGGCTGGTGGCAGGGTCCGTGACCCATGACACCTGGAAGACTGGTATCAAGGTAAGACAGGGCGGACTGAATGCCACGGTGGAATTTTCCGTCTATGGGGGCGCTTCTTCTGTCCAGACCAGGGATAGCCTGCCCCACGGATATGTTTCCGGCAGCGAGGTGTCTTCCCCAAAGGTATTCCTGGGCTATTTTGAGGATTACCGGGATGGGCTGGAAGCTTATGGGGAGGCAAACGCAGTAATCACCCCGCCTCTTTCCTGGGATAAAGGGATTCCCATAGGCTGGAACAGCTGGTCCGCAGTGGCGGATAAGGTAAGCTACGAGATTTATACAGATTCTTCGGATTTTGTGAAGGAATATCTTCAGGATGAAAGCTTCAGCCAGGACGGAATGGTGTATATCAATTTTGACTCTTTCTGGGATAACCTGACGGAGCAGCAGCTGAAGGACGCTGCGCAGTATGTGAAAGACAACGGACAGATTCCCGGGATCTATATGACGCCATTTACCTTCTGGGGCGACGCGTCCTCGACAGGCGTGGTTCCCGGGACGGGAGGCGCTTATTGCTGGCAGGATATTCTATTAAGAGATGGAAATGGAGACGTCCTTCCGGCTGTGGACGGAGGCCTTTCCCTGGATCCCACCCATCCGGGGACTGTCATGTACCTGGAGTATCAGCTGAACCGGTTCCGGGAGTGGGGCTTTGCCTATATAAAGATGGATTTTATGAGCCATGGAGCGAGGGAGGGCGCCTTTTATGATAAGGATATCACAACCGGCACACAGGCTTATAACTATGGAATGCAGAAAATCAACGAAATACTGGCGGAGGAGCTGGAGAATCAGGAGATTTTCCTCAGCCTTTCGATTGCGCCCATGTTCCCCAGCCAATATGCGCACAGCAGGCGGATTTCCTGTGATGTATTCGGCACCATTGACAACACGGAATACATGCTGAATTCCCTCACCTATGGCTGGTGGATGAACGGCACCATTTATACGTTTACCGACCCGGACCATATCGTCACCTATAACAGCTACAACCATACGGAGGCGATCCTGTACAACGAAGGGCTGAGCCGCTATATTTCGGCAGCCATAGCCGGCACGCTCCTGATCGACAGCGACGATTTCCGGATCGAGGAGGCCAGGAGCCGCGCCGTGGAGATGCTCACGAACGAGGAAATTAATGAGATAGCAAAACGGGGAGTTGCTTTCCGCCCGGTAGAGGGCAATACGAAGGATGAGGCGTGCGATACCTTTGTCAGCTATGAGGAAGAGGAGGATGTGCTGTACCTGGCGGTCTTCAATTTCAGCAGCGAGGAGGAAAAGGAAATATCGGTGGATCTGGAACGGATCGGGCTGGATCCGGCGGGAGAATATGACATGTATGACCTGTGGTCAAAAGAGACGATCCGGATCACGGACGGATATGAAATTCATCTGGATGTGGCAGAGCCGAAATTGCTGCGGATTACGCGTGCGGATTCGTAGATAACGGAGCCTGGCCGGGAAGCTGCTTTGCCGGAATTGCTGCGACTATGCGTATGGGTTTGCAGGTGGCTCAGGCCTGGGAAGTAAAATAAAACGACTTACATCGTTTACTATATATATAGAAAGGGTAAAATCGGTGACAGGACATGATTAAGTATATAAATAATCTTTTTATCCTTGAAATGAAGCATTCCTCCTACGTATTTACCGGCGGGGATATCCCCGTCGGCCTGTACTGGGGAGAGAAGCTGCATGGGGAAGAGCTTGGCCCTCTGACCGGGAAGAAGGGGAGCAGCAGCTTTGATCCTGACCCGGACAGGAACCGGGAGGAATATGGCTTCTGGGACAGCTACAGCGTTCTGGAGAGCTGTCTGAAGGTGGCGTATCCGACCACCAGACAATTGAATATGAAATTCCTGGATTATACCATCCATACAGAGGGAGCCTCCGCGGAAGAAGGACATTCCGGGGAAACCCTGAAAGAAATATTAACCCTGCGTTTTCGGAATCTGGACACGCCCCTCATAGCTGAGGTGATTTATGAGGTGTATCCGGAGTATGATATCATCGGCCGCTCCATGCGCCTGACGAACGAGGGGGATACGGTGGTGATAGAGAACCTGAAATCCGGCTCTGTATCTATTCCGCCGCAGGCGGGATACCGGGTCCGCTATGTAAGCGGCAGGTGGGCGGCAGAATTCCATGTCAATGACCAGTACCTGACAGACGGCGCATTTACCATCCAGTCCCGCACCGGCAACACAGGGCCTCACTTTAACCCGGCTTTTGCGCTGGATGACGGCACTGCCACGGAAAAGGCGGGGAAGGTCTGGTTCGGGCTGCTGGGCTACAGCGGGAACTGGCAGATCACATTTGAGAAAGCACCCTTCCAGAACGTGAAGGTGACCGGCGGAATCAGCAATTTTGACTTTTCCTGTACACTGGAAAAGGGCGGGAGCATCCGGACGCCTGTGCTGACGGTGGGCTTCACCACAGGCGGGTACGGCGCCATGAGCAGAAATCTGCATGCTTTTGAGAATAAACAGATTCTGCCGGCCGCAAAGCCCGGGAGAGTGCTGTATAATTCCTGGGAAGCCACGGGCTTCGACGTCCGGGTGGAGAGTCAGAAGGAGCTGGCAAGGCGGGCCGCAGGCATGGGCGTGGAGCTGTTTGTGGTCGATGACGGGTGGTTCGGGCAGAGGCACAGCGACAGAGCCGGCCTGGGGGACTGGTATGTCAACCGGGAAAAATTCCCCCAGGGTCTGGGAGAGCTGATCACCTGTGTGAAGGGTCTGGGGATGGATTTCGGCATCTGGGTGGAACCGGAGTCGGTGAACCCGGACAGTGACCTGTACAGGAGCCATCCGGACTGGGTCTACCGTTTCGAAAACAGGGAGCCCAGAATGGCCCGGAACCAGTATACCCTCAACATTTCGAAACCGGAGGTTCAGCGCTTTATCCTGGATTTCATGACAAAGCTGCTGGGGGGAGAACCGGGACATTACGTTTATAAAATGGGACATGAATAAGACCCTGTTGGATGTAAGTGCCGGGAATACGGCCAGTGATAAGGAGCTCTGGTATCGTCATGTGAAGGCTCTGTATGAGATCTGGGAGGAGTTGGGGAAGCACTTTCCAAATGTGGAGTTTGAGACCTGCTCCGGCGGCGGATCCCGGGTCGATCTGGGGATCCTGCGCTATGCCCATCAATGCTGGCCAAGCGATAACACGGATGCGTACAGCAGGCTGTCCATTCAGGAGGGATTTTCTTATTTTTACGCACCGCGCATTATGACGGCCTGGGTGACGGACGCCTCTTGCGGCGATCGAAGGAAGTATGAAAGGCCTTATTCTTATCGGTTCCACTCTGCCATGATGGGGATGCTGGGGATCGGGGCGGATATCAGCCGCTTTTCAGAGGGAGAGCTGGCGGAATTTGCGGACTATATTGCCCTGTACAAGGAAATCCGTGAGACCGTACAGTTTGGGAGGCAGTACCGGCTGTCTTCGCTGCGGGAGAGCCCGCTGCACGCGGTAGAGTATATCAGCGAGAATGGAAAAGAAATTGTAGCATTTGCGTTTCATCAGGGGTTTGCCTTTGACGCCCCGGAACCAAGGCTGTATCTGGAAGGACTGGATCCGGAGGGGTTGTATGCGGTGGAAGGCATGGACGGGAAGCTCCATGGCAGCACCCTGATGGGGGCAGGACTGGAGACCGGGCTCTGGGGCGATTTTGACAGCCGGATGTTCCGGATCAGACTGTGCGAGGGATGAACAGGGTTCAAACACTCTATGTTTTCACCCATCCCCGGAGGAGAACATGCGGCATGGTGTGAACAGAGGTACATTTATTATGAATGCCCGGGAAAGCGGCAGGAGAGATGACCATGAAAAGAAAAACACTGATATTGGATAGGGTGCCCAGGCGGTTCAACGAGGGGCTGTTCTGGGGAAATGGCTGTATGGGCGCGCTGCTCTACGTAAAGGACAGGGAGGCCTGCTTCGCGGTAGACCACATGATGCTGTGGGAAATGCGCGATGGAAGGGAGGACAGACCCGGAGGTACTTTTGGGGATTTTGTGGCGAATCCGGAATCGTTCCATGATGGGACTTATTTTCAGGGAAAGGCAAAAGGAATCGATTATTATCGCACCAGGCTCCCGGGTCTGAGCCTGTCTCTGGTGCTGCAGGATGAGATTGTGGACTTTTACGGGGAGCTGGACTACGGAACTGCCGTCGCGGAGGTTTCTTTTACCCTGAAGGATGGCGGCAGGACAGACTGCCACATCTATCTGGACTCCAATGTGAACTTGCTGAAGATCGAGACGGTTGGGGAACTGAAGGAGGTCAGGGCTGCGGGATGGGATACCACAAGGGGTAATCTTTCCGTTTTGGAGAGCTGGGGGTACCCCAGGTATGAGAGAAAGCAGGACGGGGAAATCGTCCATGTGCTGCAGCCCTATTCGGGAGAGGGGCTGGCGGCACTCAGCGTCCTGAATAAGGAGAAGACCGTCTACGTGACCCTGCAGGCGCTGCCGAAGGCGGATTATCCTGCCGCCGCAGACCGGATGATGGAGGAGAACAGGGCGCTGCTGGTTCGTTATCAGGCGGAGGAAGGAGATTTTCTGAAAGCCCATCAGGCATCCTGGGAGGAATACTGGTCCCGCTCTGATGTCCGGGTGCCCAATGAACGCCTGCAGCAGGCCTATGAGGCAGAAATGTACAAAATTTACTGCAATGAGCGGCCTGGCGTCCTTCCGGTGACACTGCAGGGTGTCTGGAATAATGATACCAGGATGCCGGCCTGGTGCGGTGACCTGCACAATGATATGAACGTCCAGGCGTGCTACTGGCCGGTATATAAGCACAACCATATGGAATTAGGCTCTGCTTATATTGATTATTACGCCGACATTATGCCCAGGCTTATGGAACGGGCAGAGAAACTCTTTGGAATAAAGGATGCCATCCATTGTCCGGTAATGATGGCGCCGGGAGGTTATGGCGCGGGCGGAGAATGGTGCTTCTGGAACTGCCTGCTGGGACCGGAATTGTTTGTGGCCGCAGATTTTATCTGGTATTACGAGTTTACCAGAGACGAGGAACGGCTGGCGTCTTCGATCTATCCTTTCCTGGAGCGGGTCATCCACCTGTATCAGGGGATCGCGTACCGGAAGGAGGACAGCTTCTGGCACATTCCTTTTACCAATTCGCCGGAGGTCTTTAAAGGCTCTATGATGATCCGGGATGATTCCACTATCGTCATCTCCACCCTCCACTATGTGCTTGCCCATATGGCAAAGTATGCAAAAATACTGGGAAAGGACGGAGGGACGTTTGAAGCGTTTGACTGCGGTCTGGTTCCCGTCGCCAGTGAGGAAAAAGGATATCCGCTGTTCCCGGGAGAAGAGGTGTTTGAATCCCACAGGCATTTTTGCCAGCTTTTCCCGGTATTCCCGCTTGGCACGGATACGCACAGCGACTGCGCGGACCGTTCGCTCGACGCGGTGATTGACCAGGGATATACGGGATATGCGTCCTGGTCTTTCCCGTATCTTTCCATATTCGCTTCACGCTGCGGAAGAGGAAATATGGCGGCCATGCTGCTGGAGCTTTACTGTCAGGCTTTCCGCTCCCGTAATACCTTCTGTGCAAATGGGGATGTTAACCGCTGCGGCATCCTGCGGGTGGCGGATACCAATGCCGGCGAGCCCTCGGACACCTTTACCCTGGAAGCCGGATTTATTCTGGCAGCGGCGATGAGTGAAATGTTCGTCCATCGTTCCGGGGATGATGTGTACTTTGCGTATGGAATCCCGGATGAATGGAAAAGCGCATCCTGCCGCCGGATGGTGATCGAGGGTGGTCACAGGATTTCCATGGAACTGGAAGAATACCGATTGAAACGGGTCACGGTGGAAGCGGGAATGACGCAGGAGCTAAAGCTCCACTTTGAAAAAGGCGAGGGAGATATTTTTGTAAACGGCAGGAAGCTTGGCGTCGGAGAGATATGCGGACTGCGGATGGAGAAAGGACTGACCTACGAGATTACCTGGGAGAAGGTATGAAAACGAAGCCTGGACGGATATTGATGGAAAAGGATCAGGTCTATGAGATTACCTGAGAGAAGGTATGAAATAGAGGCCCGGGCACATATTGATGAAGAAGGATCAGGCCTGCGAGATTACCTGAGATCCCCGACGGAGTGTATAGGGAAGACATATGAAAACGATCTATTTAGAAAATAACTGGCGAATGCAGATAGCGGGGGAGACAAAATGGGTTCCCGCCAGAGTGCCGGGGTCTGTTTACGCGGATCTGATTGCGTGCGGCAGGCTGGAGGATCCCTACTGGAGGGATAATGAGTTAAAGGCGCTGGAAATCATAGACAATGATTTTCGTTACTGCTGTGATTTCACGGCGCCGGACAGGGAAGGGGCGGATCGGATTCTTCTGCGTTTTGAATGCCTGGATACTCTGGCAGAAATCCGGCTGAACGGGATCCTGGCAGGAACGGCGGAGAATATGCACCGGATTTACGAATTTGATGTGACAGAGCTTCTGGAGGAGGAAAATCATCTGGAGGTTTTGTTTCACTCTGCCCTGAAATACATCAAAGAGGAGCAGGAAAAAGTGCGGGCCGTGGGATGCATCGATGCCATGGATGGCTTTGCCCATCTCAGAAAAGCACATTCCATGTTTGGCTGGGACTGGGGTCCCAGGATTCCGGACGCCGGAATCCACAGGCCGGTTTCCTTGTTGTATGTGGAAGGCGCCAGGATGACCGGCGTCTATGTCCGGCAGCGCCATGAGAAGGGCAGAGTCACCCTGTGCCCGGAGGTGGAGGTAGAATATGCGGCGGAACACTTCCTGGATGCTGCGGCAGGGAGGGAGACGAGATATTCCCTGGATTTTATCCTTTACGCCCCGGATGACGGCGCGGTGGCCGGGAAGGCTCTGGACCAGAAGGTTCCGGCGTATGGGAATACGTCTGCAATGATAGAATTAGAAAACCCCAGGCTCTGGTGGCCGCGGGGATACGGGGAGCAGCCGCTCTACCGTTTCGAAGTAATCTTAAAAAAGGACGGGAAGGAAATCCACCGCCTTTCTCAGCGAATCGGGCTGCGGAAGATGGGGATACAGCGCAGAAAAGACGAGTACGGGGAGAGCTTTGCGCATGAGGTAAACGGCGTCGCGGTATTTGCCATGGGGGCAGACTATATTCCTCAGGACAATATCTTCGGAAGAATCACGCCGGAGCGTTCCAGAAAGCTTTTAGAGAACTGCGCCGCGGCAAATTTTAACATCATCCGGGTCTGGGGAGGAGGCTATTATCCGGAGGATGATTTCCTTGACGTCTGTGATGAGCTTGGGCTGATGGTCTGGCAGGACTTCATGTTCGCCTGCGCAGTGTATGAGCTGACGGACGCTTTTGAGGAGAATATCCGGGCAGAATTCATTGATAATATCAAACGAATCCGCAATCACGCCTGTCTGGCGCTGTGGTGTGGCAACAATGAGATGGAGATGTTTGTGTCCGGGGGCGGTTGGGGAAATTCTCCAAAGCAGATGAGCGATTATTTTAAGATGTATGAATACATCATTCCCAGGCTGTTGAAGCAATACGATCCGGATACTTTTTACTGGCCGGCCAGTCCTTCCAGCGGGGGAGGGTTTGACAACCCTAATGATGAAAACAGAGGGGATGTGCATTACTGGGATGTATGGCATGGTGGGAAGCCGATAACAGAGTTCCGAAAATTTTATTTCCGGTACGCATCCGAATTCGGATTCCAGTCCCTGCCAGGCAGAAAGACGGTGGAGAGCTTTACACTGCCAAAGGACAGGAATCTTTTTTCTTATGTGATGGAGAAGCACCAGAGAAATTGTAATGCCAACGGGAAGATCATGTTTTATTTGCAGCAGGAATTTCGCTGTCCCCAAAGCTTTGAGACTACTTTGTACGCTTCCCAGCTCATGCAGGCAGAGGCCATCCGCAGCGCGGTGGAGCATTTCCGCAGGTACAGAGGGCGCTGTATGGGAGCGGTGTACTGGCAGCTGAATGATATCTGGCCGGGGGCTTCCTGGTCCTCCATCGACTATTATGGAAGATGGAAGGCGTTGCACTATTATGCCAGACGTTTTTTTGCTCCGGTGCTGCTTTCCTGTGAGGATGAGAGCATGATGACCCAGGAGCGGAATATCAATGCGGAGGCTCATTCCTACCGCAAATCCGTGCGGTTCAACGTGTCCAATGAGACCATGCAGGCGCAGGAGGCAGAGATCAGATGGCAGGTTCGAAAAAACGACGGCAGGATCCTGCGAAATGAGACAGAACATCTGGAGGTGCCTGCGCTTACGGCCAGCTTTCTTCCAGGCTGGGAACTGCCTGAGCTGGATCCGTTTACGGAGTATGTCAGATATGAATTGTATCTGGAGGAAAAATGGCTCTCAGGAGGCAGTGTCCTGTTTCTTATGCCGAAGTATTTTGAGTTCCTGAATCCGAAGCTGGAATGGTCTTTAAACGGGGATGAAATCACTGTGAGAGCGAGCGCTTTCGCCAGATCCGTGGAGATCAGCAATGAAAATGACGACTTTGTCCTCTCCGACAATTATTTCGATCTGCATGGAGATGAGAGGACAGTAAAGATATTGTCGGGAGAGCCGGAGGGGATCCGGGTGAGGAGCATCTATGATATATGATACAAAGAAAGCCGTGCATTTAAAATTGCGCTTCGCGCAAGGCGCGGTACCGTTCTCGATTTGCTGCGCAAGTCAGGACATTGCCTGCGTCCATACTCGCTTCGCAAGTATGGACATATGATAGGGAAAAGCACTACGGCAGTTTCGGTGAAGGAGCTGCCGTCATCAACTATATTTATAAAAAAAGGAACGCAGATATGAAAACAATGAATTCGGAATGGAGAGACAGGGTCAGACACTGGATCCGCACCCTGCGGGAGGATTTGTATGAGCCTCTGGGGGAGATATCCTGGAGCACGTTTTGCACGATGGAGCATCTGCCGCAGGAAGAAGCGCTGCGGGGAGAATTTACGCCGGTAAGCCCGGGTTTTACCTGGGGGCATACCTGGGAGTACTGCTGGTTGAAAAGCAGCTTTGTTTTGCCGGACGCGGCGGAGGGGAAGCGGATTGTTCTGAATCTGAATCCGGATGGAGAATCCACTATTTTTGTCAATGGGCGGGAATTTGGAACCTACCGCGCGGACTGGGTTGCACAGCCGCATCATTTTATGGAGGATAATACGATTTCTTTCTGCGGGAAGCCGGGAGAGACTTATGATATTTTAATGGAAACCTACGCGGGGCATTATTTTCCGAATACAGATTCATGCGGGACGGGACCTGTTCTTCCGGGAGCTTTTCAGGATCCGCTAAAGGAAGGCGCAAGAAGGACGCTCGGAGTCTGCACCTATGGCATATGGAATGAGGACGCGTATCAGCTGTATATGGATGCGGCGACATTGTACAGTCTTCTGGAGGCACAGGATGAGACGTCGCTTCGTGCCGCAAAGATCGCGAAAGCATTGGAGCAGTTTACTCTGGTGGCTGAGTTTGAACAGGAGAAGGAGCGGCGGATCGCTTCTTACCAGGAGGCGAGGAAGGTGCTGCAGCCTGCCCTGGAGGCTGTTAATGGCTCCACGGCTCCGGTGTTTTACGCTGTGGGGAATTCTCATCTGGATCTCGCCTGGCTGTGGCCCATGGCGGAAACACATCGTAAGACTGCGAGGACATTTGCCGCGCAGCTGCGTCTGATGGACGAATATCCGGAGTATAAGTATATCCAGAGTCAGCCGGCCTCCTATGAGATGTGCAAGAAGTATTATCCGGAGCTGTTCGCGCGGATCAAGGAGGCGGTAAAACGCGGCCAGTGGATCGCGGAGGGCGGTATGTGGGTTGAGCCTGACACGAATCTTTCGGGTGGCGAGGCACTCATCCGTCAGCTGCTGTTGGGACGCCTTTATTATAAGGAAGAATTCGGTGTCGACAGTGAGATTCTCTGGCTTCCGGACTCCTTCGGGTATTCCGCCGCTCTGCCACAGATCCTGAAGGGCTGCAATATGAAATACTTGGTGACACAGAAAATTTTCTGGTCTTATAATGACGGAGAAAGATTCCCATACCATTATTTTAACTGGGAGGGCATGGATGGCACGAGGATTGTATCTTTCCTGCCAACCAGCTATACGTATCAGACGGATCCGAAGCAGATGAATGAAATCTGGAAAAACCGTGCACAGGCGCAGGATCTGGAAGCGTTTCTGGTGCCCTATGGATATGGCGACGGAGGCGGTGGACCGTCACGCGATTTTGTGGAGTATGTAAAGAGGGAAGAGAATCTGGAAGGCTGCCCAAAGGTAAAGTTTGCGGGACCGAAAGAGTTTTTCTCAGATATCCAGGAAATGCAGGGGGCGCCTGAGAATACGTATGTGGGGGAATTGTATTTTGCCGCGCACAGGGGCACCTATACCTCTCAGGCAAAGGTAAAGCAGAACAACAGACGCGCGGAGCTGGCTCTGCGGGAGATGGAGATGTGGAGCAGCATCGCCGGAGAAAATGGGTTCGCGTATGACTTTGAGCAGGCCGACGCCCTGTGGAAAGAGCTTCTGCTGCATCAGTTCCACGATATCCTGCCGGGCTCTTCGATTGGTAAGGTTTACCGGGAAGCAGAGAAGGCAGTAGAGGGCGTGATTGCTGCGGCATGCCGGATGAATGAAAAAGCGATGAGCGCGCTGACAGAGCCTGACGGGGACGGGGCTGTTACATTGTTTAACTCCCTGAGCTTTCCGCGGACCGCACTGGTAAAGCTCCCGGCGCGCTTCGCAGGGGGAGCGGCCACATCAGAGGGAGAAGCCGTACCGATACAAATATCCGCTGTGCCCGATGCGGAGCATTCTAAAAATGAAAATTACGTTGTTGAGGCGCTTGTGACACTCCCTCCCTGCGGCGTCCTGACGCTGGTACCGCAGGGCATGCCGGTCGTGCTGTCCGAGGAGAATATGTCCGCCGCAGCGAATGCACCAGAGGCGGCAAGCTGTGCGGAACACCCTGCTGCAAGTATGTCAGAGATGACGGGCTGTGCGGAAGACCTTGCGGCGAATGCACCAGAGGCGGTAAGCTGTGAGAAATACCCCATGGCATTCTGTCGTGAGGCCGAGGACGGTTTTGTGGTGGAAAATAAATACCTGACTGCCCGGATCAACCGAAAGGGCGAGGTGGTCAGCTTTATTCTGAAGTCGTCCGGAAGAGAGTTCGCGGCGGAGCCGTTAAACCGTCTGCACCTCTACAAGGATGTTCCCCGCCTCTTCGACGCCTGGGATATTGACTCGAATTACACGGAACAGGAAATTGAAGCCGCCCATGACGTATGCGTCCGGATTGAAAAGCAGGGGCTAGAAGCGGTCCTGGAGGTGACAGGGCAGATCAGTGAGTCTGCCTATACACAGCGAATCCGGCTTGAGGCAGAGTCCGCCCGCCTGGAGTTTGAGACAGACATTGACTGGAAAGAGCTGCACCGTCTGCTGAAAGCCGCATTCCCGGTCGAGGTATATGCAGAGAACGGCATCAACGAAATTCAGTTTGGTTATGTGAACCGCCCAACGCACCGCTCAAGACAGTACGACCGGGATCGGTTTGAGGTTTGCAACCATCGCTACAGCGCGCTGGCGGACTCCGTCCACGGAGCGGCAGTATTGAATGACTGCAAATATGGGATCAGCATGAACGGCAATTCCATGGAGCTCACACTCCTGCGCGCATCCGCGGGGCCGGAAATGCGGGCGGACAACAGAAAGCACCATTTTACCTATTCTTTTACCGCGTGGGAGGGCAGCTTCATGAAGAGCGATGTGGTCAGACAGGGCTATGAGCTGAACGTCCGGCCCGGACTGGCGGAGGGAAGCCTTGCGAAGCGCAGCTATCTTTCGACAGAGAAGGACAATATTATCCTGGATACCATGAAGCCCACCCAGGATGGAAGCGGAGACATAATCCTGCGCTTCTATGAGAGCAAAAAAGCGGCGACGACCACCAGAATCTTTACCGGGCTCGGGAAAAAAGCGTATGTGTGCGACATGATGGAAAACATACTGGAAGAAATTCCATTCGAAAACGGCGAGATGGAGCTTTCCTTCCGGGCTTTTGAAATCAAAACAGTCAGGGTGAAGTCCTGACATTGCAGAAAAGTCGGGTATCTACCGAAGGAGGATCAGAATGACGCGGAAAAAGGATTTGTGCAAAAGACCGATCTTCCTGAGAGTGATCCTGGCTTTTCTTCTGGTTCTGATCCTGTTTTTCTTTCTTTATCTGGGTATTTATATGACCGGATACCGCATTATCACGAGTGAAATATCGGAGGCTCTGTATACCGGAACTTCTAATGTTATGGACACTTTTGAAGAAGAGATCGACCGGATACAGACTCTGCAGTACGAGTGTCTGAACGAGGAGATCCTCTACTATACGATCAACGCGTGGGGTATCTTATCAACATCTGAAAAGGTGCAGGGAATGCTGGACATACTGGATCGGCTAGATATTCTGCAGAAGAGCTCCCCTTATATTGAAGAGGCGATCCTGGATATTCCTGGTTTAGGCAGAGTGATATCCTCTCAGGAGGGAGTCGTGCTGTCGGATGAATGGGAAGACGCGTTCTGGAGAGAACAGGAGAACCTCTGGGATACTCTGATCTATGGTAAGGAGGGCTCTATCTATATGACAGCGTCATATCCCATAAACTGGGTGCAGGCAAACGGTTCTTCTCTTTATACACTGGTACTTCTGATCTCGGAACAGGAGCTGGAAAATGAACTGGAGGTGCTGTGTGAATATGTCGGAGGCGGAGTGATGCTGGCGGCTCAAAACAGCCAGTACAGCCTGAGCACAGGAGAAAAACTGGACTTAACGGAGACGGAGCTCAAATCGGAGGCCGTGGAGGGTACAGCGATAAAGAAAATGAGAGACGCCGCGAGCGGGAAAAGGTACAGCATCCTTTTTACTGCATCGTCGTATCTGCGCCTGGATTTGTTTACCTATATTCCGGATGAAGAAATTTACAGAGAACTTAATGTCTACAGGGAGATTTTTGTGGTATTTCTGTTTCTTCTGCTGGACCTGTTTGCTTTCCTTGTGGTGGCGCTCCACCTGCTGATCAACCGTCCGATTCAGATACTGGTTGATTCGTTGAGGGAGATGGAGCGGGAAGAATTGTCCGTAAGGATCCCGGCAGATGGGCGGGAGGATGAATTTGGATATGTGTTCGCGGCGTTCAACCGGATGGCGGAGTCCATGCAGCATATTATTGAGATCAATTACCGGCAGAAAATTCTGGTGAAACAGGCGGAGCTGCGGCACCTGCAGGCACAGATTAATCCTCATTTTCTGTATAACAGTTTTTTCAGTATATACCGTATGGCCAGAGATGAAGATTATGATGACATCGTTGCCTTTTCAAAATATCTGTCGGATTATTACAGATACATCACGAAAAGTGCTCAGGCGGAGATGAGGCTTGAGGAAGAGGTGAAGCATGCCATGCGGTACGCCCAGATCCAGGAGATGCGATTCGGCAGACGCATAAAGGTGCAGTTTGAAGAGCTTCCGGCGCAATGCGCCGCGCTTAAAGTCCCGCGGCTGATCCTGCAGCCGGTTCTGGAAAATTCGTTCGCGCATGGTCTGTGCGACATAGAAAAAGGCGGGCTTCTCAGGATCTGGTATGAGCTTAAGGAAGGGCGGCTGTACATACACGTAGAGGATAACGGAATCGGAATGACAGAGGAAGAGCTGGAAACGCTTCGGGAAAAAATGGAGCAGACGGGCGAGTTGGTTGAGAACGGATTAAGCAATATTCATCAGAGAATCCGCATAAAATTCGGAAAAGAGTTCGGGATCCGGATTGTATCTTCTGAAGGGGAAGGCACTTGCTGTACCCTGGTGCTGCCCATGGAGGACATACAGCAGAAAGGAAAAAAGGATGTACCGGTTGTTAGTGGTGGATGATGAAGAGATGATTACGGACAGCCTTGCCCGCATGCTGGAGGAAACGGAACGCTATGAGCTGGATATCTACAAAGCTTATTCGGGTCGGGAAGCACTGCGTCTTTTAAATGAGTATTCTTTTGATATTGTGATTTCCGATATTTCCATGCCGGGGATGTCAGGGGTGGATCTGGCCGGGATAATCTGCCGGAGATGGCCTCTGTGCCATGTGATTTTTCAGACGGGATATGAGGATTTTGAATATGCGCGGCAGGCCATTCGGCATAAGGTTGCCCACTATATTCTGAAAAATGAGGGAGACGAAGTATTGCTGGGCGCGATCGGCGAGTGCATTCAGGCGATTGAGCACGATACGGATATTCGAAAAACTCTGGAAAAGGCAAAAGAAGGGAAACGGATTTACGATAAAATACTGCGGATGAATACGCTCCAGGGCATGCTGTGGAAAAAGGATCTGCGGCAGGAGGAGCGCGCGCGGTTGTTTGATGAGACGGCTATCCGGCTGAATCCGGCGGAGGATGTGATGCTTCTGGCGGGGCGGATTGAGCAGGAGCGGACAGATGAATTATCCATGGCCGCGGATATGATCCTGAAAGAAAAAACCGGGTACGCGGTTCTAAGTGAAATCATATGGATGGATAAGCATGTGATCCTGTGGGTGTTACAGCCCGCAAAAACCGGCGAGCTGGAATATGCCAGGGCCGTTATAAAAGGTATGGCCGAAAATATAAAGCGAACGATTGAGAAAATATCGAATCTGCGGATATCTTTTGTGTTCCAGGAGGAGCCGGCAAAATGGGAACGGCTGCCTGAGACCTTTGAACACCTGTATAACATTGTTTCTGACTGCCTGACATCGGACTGGAGAATCGCCATGGCGGGCGCGGATTTTTTCGAGGAGAGAGACCAGAAGGATATCACGGAAAACGGGGCGAACGTGAATCTGTCCTTTGTAAGAAGGCTTGAGAAGTATATGAGAGGACATATCGGGGAGGATTTGACCCTGTGCGCCTTATCTGAAAAGGTACATCTGAACGCTTCTTATTTATCAAGAAGATACAAGGAGCTGGCGGGTCGGACTCTTTCGGAGGCAATTCTGGAGATGCGCATGGAGGCGGCGTGCGATATGCTGCAGAATACAAATCTGAAGATCAGCGAGGTGGCAAATCGCTGCGGATATGAAAGCGTGCCAAGCTTTACCAGAGTATTTAAGAAAATGAAAGGCGTCACTCCTCAGAGCTGGCGCGACGGGCATGCGGTCATTTTGTGACAGGCTTTGAGGGGGGGGGGAAGCGTTCCTTTATCCGATTGTGCAAATCAAACAGGTAAAAAATGGATAATAAACGTAAAAAACGAATTATATACAAACAATTGCGGCGGAACTATAATTTAATTGTATAAAATACACAAACCTAAGAATGGGAGGAATAAATATGAAAAGAAGAAAGAAAATAGTTGCCGCGGCTTTGATTATGGCGATCGGTATCTGTGAAACCGGACCGGCGGTGTGCAGAGCGGAAGCGTCAGATAGTGATACGGATCCGTTTGGGCGCTATGAGGAAACGGTGGAGATTACTTCGGTAAAGAATCTGGGGGCCGGAATTGAATTTCCAGAGGGCGAGTCCCTGGACGACAATGTGTGGACAAGACTGTATGAGGAAGAGCTGAACATCAAGGTGAACTGGCTGTGGTCCACAAGCTCGGATCAGTATGATCAGAAGGTGAATATCGCGATTACGTCGAACGATATTCCGGATGTCATGTGTGTAAGTGCTACACAGCTGAAGCTGATGTATGACAACGAACAGATTATGGACATCACGGATATAGCGGCGGACTACCTGGCCGACTATACGAAGGAGGTTCTTGAATCGGACGGCGGAACCGGACTTGCGTCGGCGACATTTGACGACAGGCTGTACGCGATTCCTGCTGTAGGCGCCGGGCTGCTGTCCGGAGAGGTGCTCTGGGTGCGTACAGACTGGCTGGAGAATCTGGGGCTGGAGCTCCCGGAGACAGTAGACGATATGCTGGCCATAGCGGAGGCGTTTTCAACACAAGATCCGGACGGAAACGGCGTGGATGACACCTACGGCCTGGCGGTGACGAAGGATCTTTACGGCACCGGCTTTGCGGATCTTTTAGGATTCTTCAATGCCTATAACGCTTACCCGACGATCTGGGTAAATAATGATGGCACACTGGAATATGGCGGCATTTCAGACGAGGTGAAAACGGCGCTTGGTGTTTTGAATGAGATGTATGAAAACGGATATATCGATCCGGAGTTTGGTGTGAAGGATTCCAGCAAGGTGTGTGAAGATGTCGCAGCGGGCAAAATCGGAATGATGTTCGGAAATTACTGGAATATGGCCTGGATCAATGACGCGAAGGTAGCCGATCCGACATATGAGTGGGTGCCGGTAGCGATTCCTTCTCTGGATGGAGAGACCGCCGGAAAGGCTTCACTTCCTATGGGGACTTCCTCTTATTATGTCATCAGCAAGGACTGCGAGAACCCGGAAGCGGTGATCCGCCTGCTGAACCTGCAGCTTGAGAAGAACTATGGGGAGAGTGCGGAGCCGGATATTTATAACATTACTCCGGAAGGATACGGCCCGTATCAGTACACGGTGATCGCGGTGGAACCGCCCATGAAAAATATTACTGCGGCGTTAAAGGTCACAGCGGTAATGAATGGCGAGGCGGATGAAGATACGCTCAACGCGGAAGAGGACGGATACTATCAGATGTGCCTGGAGGCTTTAGCCGGAAACTACGGAAACAACAACTGGCATCAGCTGAAGATGTGGGGCCCGGGAGGTGCTCTCGGTGTAATGAATACCTACTGGGAGGAAGGAAATTATGTAGAGGAAGCCTATTACGCCGCGCCGACCGAAACCATGACGGAAAAACAGTCTACCCTTGACAAACAGATGCTGCAGGATTATACGACGATTATCCTGGAAGGAGACCTGGATCTGTTTGATGAATTCGTGGCGAACTGGTATAAGCTCGGCGGCGAGACCATTACGGAGGAAGTAAATGCCTGGTATGCTGAGCAGTAGGGCAGCAGAAAACCTGTGGAAAATAAGGCGCAGAGAAATGATGTGGGGAACGAAGTTCCCCACTTATTTATAAAGGAGCGAAAGAATGTTAAAAAATCAAACCAGGTCTAAAAAACATTTTCGATATCTGCATCTGCATCTGATGCTGCTTCCGGCATTAGTACTGCTGATTATCTATAATTATATTCCTCTGGTGGGGAATGTCATGGCGTTCGAAAAGTTCAATCCTAACAAAGGCTTTTTTGGGTCGCAATGGATTGGACTGGAAAATTTCCGGTATGTATTCAGTCTTCCGGATATCTGGCAGGTGATCTGGAATACTTTTTATATTGCCGTGATGAAAATTATTATGGGAATCGTGGTCCCGGTGATTGTCGCTTTGATGTTAAACGAAGTGACTGCTGTGAAATTTAAGCGCACGCTGCAGACGATTGTTTATTTTCCTCATTTTCTGAGCTGGGTGATACTGGCCGGCATATTAGTGGATATCTTATCCCCGTCCAGCGGAATCATTGGCAATCTGTTCACTGCGCTGGGGCTTGAACCGATCTATTTTCTGGGAGATTCAAACTGGTTTCCGTATACAATGGTGCTGACGGAAACCTGGAAGGAGTTTGGCTTTGGGACGATTGTATATCTGGCCGCGCTGACGGGAATTGATCCTTCCCTTTATGAGGCTTCCATGATTGATGGAGCCGGGCGGTGGAAGCAGACGCTCCATGTAACGCTTCCCGGCCTGCTGCCGACGGTCATGCTGATGGCGATTCTGTCCATCGGTAATATTTTTAACGCGGGATTTGACCAGATCTTTAACCTGTACAGCCCGCAGGTGTACAGCACCGGTGATATCCTGGATACGATGGTCTACCGGATGGGCATGTTGAATGCGCAGTACAGTGTATCGACTGCTATTGGGCTGTTTAAATCCGTGGTTTCCTTCATTGTGCTGGCAATGTCATACCTGTTGGCGTATAAATTTACAGATTATCGTGTGTTCTGAAAAGGGGTGAAAGTTTGAAAAAGTCATTTGGAAGAAAAGTTTTTCTGTTTTTTAACTATACGATTCTTGTCTTTCTTGCTTTGACCTGCCTGATTCCGATCCTGAACCAGCTCGCGATTTCGTTCAGCGCCAGCAGCGCGGTAGCGTCCGGCTCCGTCGGCCTGCTTCCGGTGGATTTTACGCTGGATTCCTATAAGTACTGGTGAGTTAAAAGTTTTTTTATTATCACAAGGGCGTGAAAACCCCTTGT
>JAJQBS010000105.1 GCA_021203145.1 Lachnospiraceae bacterium
TTCATTTGCACCAGGCAAGGAATCGTGGTAAAAAATGTTCGTGAAACAACCCTGAGCCCCAGGATTCCGGTATTGAATCCCCCGGGAAATGTGTGTTATAATCCGTAGTATTATCAAGGAAACAAAAAGGTAGATACTGCGGATTTCTCCGTACTGACGCGTCTTCGCCCGTATCATATCTTTTGCGGGTTTCAGGAAGGAGTACCCTATGGATATTAATTATTTTAATGAATTTACCACCCTGGCAAATACCGGCAGCTTCTCTGAGACAGCTTCAAAGCTGAATCTCACACAGTCCGCCCTTTCCAAGCACATCAAAAGCATGGAAAAGGAGCTCGGCGAGACCCTGATCATCCGCACCACCAAAAAATTCCAGATCACAGAATATGGACAGCTCTTCCTGCGGGACGCGCGCCAGATCGCCGCCGTACAGCAGCACTATACCGATATACTGGAGGATATCAGACGCAACCGCTCCGGTCATCTGCGGATCGGATCCATCTCCATGATGCCGCACTACAACCTCACATCTCTTTTTACAAATTACCAGGAGCAATATCCGGCTGTCCACCTGGAGATTTCCACCGGCCGTGAGGGCGAGCTGACCGAAGCCCTCCTGCGAGACCGCTGTGAATTGGCGTTCATGCGATTCTGTGATCTGCCGGAATCCCAGGTAGAGCAGACCCCTCTGGTAGATGACTATTCCTGTATCGTCCTCTCCAGAAAACACCCTCTGGCCGAAAGGAAAACCGTCTCCCTTAATCAGCTGAAAAATGAACAGTTTATTCTGTTAGGCGGCTCCCGCGGACCATCCGGCGCGCAGGAGCGGCTTTTCAACGATTCCGGGTTCTCCCCCACAAATACGATGTTCCTTTCAAACTATACAAATATCCTGGATCTGATCCGCTACAATATCGGAATCACTGTAATGACATACTATACCGCACAGTTTCTGGCAGGTGAGACCATGGCGATCCTTCCCCTGGAGCCGCGCTATCCCATCGAGCTCTCTTTGTATTACCTGAAAAAGCACGCGCTCTCTCCTGCGGCAACAGCCTTCATCTCTTATGTCCGGGAGCATCGCGATACTCTTTTTCAGCACGAGAATGACGGTCTCGCCACAAGCTTATAAAAGCGTTATCCCAGCTGCAGCCCGCCCGACAATTCCAGGATCTCCCCGGTAATAAAGCTGCTCTCCTCACTCGCGAAAAAGCAGATTGCGCCGGCCAGATCCTCCGGCGAGCCAATTCTGCCAAGCGGAATTTTATCAAGGATCTCTTCCGGCTTCGGCGCTCCCTCATCCATGTGACCGACGGTCCGCGGAATCGCGCCCTTGGATATGCCATTTACAGTGATCCCGTATTTAGCCAGACGCGCCGCGCTGTTCAGGATCAGTGACCGAACCGCGCCCTTTGCCACCGCATTGGAAAAGCTCTCATGTGTGCCGCCGTTACAGCCCTCAACCGTAGTCATAAAAATCACGCGCGGGGCTCTGCTTTTTTTCAGATAGGGCAGGGCGCGCTGCATCATTTTAAAGCTGCCCCCGGCCAGATTCTCAATATCCTTTGCGATCTGCGCGAAGTCCAGCGTTTCCATGTCATCCTTCACGCCGTCCGCGCCGGTATTCGTGATCACCACATCAATGGACCCATAGGTTTCGGCAATCTTCGCGTAGACGTCGTTCCCGTCCGCGGAGCCGGCCATTCCCTCTGTCGTCGCAATACAGATCCCCATGTAATCGCCCGCCGCGATCTCATCCACGAGCGCCTGCGCCTGCTCCGGCATATGCGTCATCAGAATCACATTCATTCCGGCCGCGCAGAGCGCCTTGACGGTATCCACTCCGTCCCCGCCGGATCCCCCGGCAAAAATACAGGTACGTCCTTTTAATGTCTGCATTATAATCCCTCCACTGTCTCCAACATGCCCGGATGGGCAATCGTATAGTCAATCACACGCTTCTCTCCATCGGTGCCCAGGATCGTCTCCGCCACAAATCCGGCATCACCGAAATGCATGGTCACCGGAGCCTCCTCTGTGTGCAGCGGCCATTTGGGCAGCCCCTCTACAGCGGGAACACCCGTGGCAGCAAACGCGGCCCAGTAGCGGCTGACCGCGTCAGAAAGCTGATAGTCATACTCCGTATATCCATGATTTCTTACGCCAAGTGTTCCAAACACATAGCCGATCTCACTGCCGTGCCGTGTCTCTCCTCCAAAAGGAGGCAGACCATGCGTTAACCCTTCATTCGAAGCCGCTGGCTGCTTCCGATCCAGGTAATAAGTATAAATCGGCGTCCTCCCGCTCTCGATCTGGTGCTGTGCCCACGCTTCCCCCGGTGAAAAAGAAAAGCCTCTCAGATAATCAATCCGGCCGCTCACTTGCTTCAATGCCTTTCGGCAGAACATCATAGCATCCCCGGCAACCGTACCACAGATGATGGGGATGTCCGGATAATCCCCCTCAAAAATGCTCTTCCCAGGTACCTCATTCAATGTATAACCATCGAGAAACGGCTGAAAATAACCAAACTCCTCTGTTGTACTGATTTCCTTTGCCGCCCCTGCCAGTCCGTCCGCGAGTATTTGCGCGTCCAGGGACATCAGATCCTGAAAGCTCCACCCCTGATGCGCCGCCGAGCGCTGGCAAATGCCTGTAAAATCTTCCCTGGTCCGCACCAGGTCGCCCTCGTTCAGTCCGCCGCCCGACTCCACGATCGCCCGGCTGAAAAGCCCCTTCGTGATCGGGGACGTAAGCAGCATCCGCACCGACATGCCGCCCGCAGACTGTCCAAAGATCGTCACCCGGGTCGGATCGCCTCCAAAGGACTCAATATTATCCCGCACCCATTTCAGTGCGGCGATCTGATCCAGCAGACCGACATTTCCCGAAAAGCCATTTTGATTCGTAAGCTCCGGCAGCGCAAAAAAGCCGAGCGCGCCGCAGCGGTAATTAGCGGTAACCAGGATTGCGCCGAGATCATTAAAGCGGTTCCCGTCAAATTCCGGGTCACTCGCACTGCCGTTCTGGAAGCCTCCTCCAAAGATCCAGAACAGAACGGGCAGATTCTCCCCTGGCTGCTTCGCCAGTGTATACACATTCAGGTACAGGCAATCTTCAGACGTTTCAAAAGGAAACGTCTGCCCGGGATGCCTCTTCCCCTGGATGGGAGCCGATCCAAAATCCGCGCAAAACCGCTCACCTTCCCACGGATCCGGCAGCGCCGGAGGCGCGAACCGCAGGGTGCCCACCGGCGGAGCCGCAAAGGGAATGCCCCGGAACACTGTGTTGGATGGGTTTTTAGCGGATGGGACTCCCCGCACCTCCCCATATGTTGTTTTTGCTGTAAGTAAAGCCATCTTCTATCACTCCTGTTCTCTAAAGTCTGACGATGTCGACACTTTTCATCATCCAAAAGCCCTTGCATTCACCAGTGATGTGTGCTATAAAAAAACTCAGGTAATCAGTCCGGCTATCGGTTGATCCAATCCGACCAATGTACGGAATCATTTTCTTTACAATATACCGAATCACAGACACCCACAGAAAGGAACATCCTATGTCAGATTCCACGGAAACCAAAAACGAAAAAAAGCAACAGAAAAGAAATTTCTACATAAACCTGCTGATCATTATCGCGATACTGCTCTTTATTACCTTTCGCTCAGGAAACACGACCGCCAACACCTACAAAATAACGGAAACGACATTTACCGTCATAGCTCCCGATGACACGCAGTATTCACTGAATTTCGCGGATGTCCTCCACCTGGAGCTTGTCAGCAACGCGGACTATGGCACCTGTACCCAGGGAGAAGATTCCGGCACACAGTATTATGGAACCTGGGAGAACGATGCGTGGGGTACTTATTACCTGAGCGTCTCCACATCGGTCAGCCAGTGCATCGTCATTCAGACCGCAGACACAACCATCGTCACGAATTATGAATCGAACAGCACCACCTCCGCTTTCTATAAAGAGTTACAGGCCTATGTAGACCTGTAACGATCCATCTCACCACTTCTCAAAATGTACTTTTTCTTCTTCGTACAGCTCACGTTCTTCCAGATCCTCCAGCCGCGGATATCCAAAAGCGACAAGAGAATGGGGAACGATATGTTCCGGCAGGCCGAACAGCTCTGCCTGTTTTTTTACACGATCCATCTGCGGCCAGGTCCCGAGCCACACGCTCCCAATTCCCAGATCATGCGCCGCCAGTATCATATTCTGTATGGCAATCGCACCGTCAATTACCCAGTAATCCGGCGCCGGGCGAAAAGCACGACTCAAATCGCCGCACACGAGAATCCCCATCGCGGCATTTCGAAGAGGTGCAGCCGGCCCGCCATTCGCGTCCGCCATCTGATTCAGCTTTTTCTTATCCGTTACCACGATGAAAGACCAGGGGCGCGCGTTAACGCAGCTCGGGCCACTCATACCGGCTGTAAGAATCGTATGAATGTCTTCTTCTGAGATTGTCCGCGGCGTAAATTCACGAACACTTTTTCTTGTCTTAATGCTTTTGATTGTATCCATAATGTCCTCCTTCATTGATCATTCACAGTTGCGTTTTCATACCTTTTGTATTTTACAAGCTTTCCTTTTCCATTGCAATTCAGATTTCGGCCTCGGTTTATTCCAGTAGAGATATCTGGTTACATAAAACTTATGAAAAGAAATCGGGCAGCCCGCCTGACGGACTGCCCTGATATTACCGGACTCGAACAGTAAAAAGATATCATCACATCTCAAACGACGTGGGATCCACCTTGACTTCCACCTTGTCGAGATGCCAGATCTCGTCCACATACTGCTGGATGGTACGGTCTGACGTAAATTTGCCGCTGCAGGCCATGTTCATCATCGCCATCCGCGCCCAGCGGGTCGTGTCACGGTACGCTTCCTCGACCCTCCTCTGCGCTTCCGCATAGGACTTGAAGTCCGCGAGGATGAAGTAGGTGTCCGCGCGGTCCGAGCTGTTAGTGTTCAGCAGGGAATCGTAGATGTCGCGGAACAGCTCCGGGTTGTTGTGTGAGAACTCGCCGTTGATCAGCTGCATCAGCACACGGCGGATATCCTGGTCGTTGTTGAAATAATCGGTCGGATGATAGCCGCCCTCGTTCTCGAAGCGGATGACCTCATCTGCGGACAAGCCGAAGATGAACGCGTTCTCCTCGCCAACTTCGCGGACGATCTCTACGTTCGCGCCGTCCATCGTGCCGAGAGTCGGGGCGCCGTTCAGCATGAACTTCATGTTGCCGGTACCGGAAGCTTCCTTGCTGGCGGTGGAAATCTGCTCAGACACATCCGCCGCCGCAAAGATCAGCTCACCGTTCGATACGCGGTAATCCTCGATAAATACGACCTTCAGCTTTCCGTTGATGGACTTATCGTTGTTAATGATGTCCGCGACGTTGTTGATCAGCTTGATCGTCAGCTTCGCGCGGCGATAGCCGGCGGCCGCCTTGGCGCCGAAAATAAAGGTCCTCGGGTAGAACGGCATCTCCGGATGGTCCTTGATCTGGTCGTACAGGTACATCACATGGAGGATGTTCAGCAGCTGGCGCTTGTATTCATGCAGACGCTTTACCTGCACATCGAAAATCGAGCGCGGATCCACCTCAATGCCATTGTGATCCTTAATATATTTCGCAAGGCGCACCTTGTTCTGATATTTGATGTTCATGAATTCCTGCTGCGCCTTCGCGTCATCCACAAAGGCCTTCATCTTCTCGATCTGAGGAAGATCCGTGATCCACTCATCGCCGATGTGGTCGGTCACCCAGTCCGCGAGCAGCGGGTTCGCGTGAAGCAGGAATCTTCTCTGTGTGATACCGTTTGTCTTGTTGTTAAATTTCTCCGGCATCATCTCGTAAAAATCCTTCAGCTCCTGGTTCTTCAGGATTTCGGTGTGAAGCTCTGCCACGCCGTTGACAGAATAGCCGGCCGCGATCGCCAGATGAGCCATCTTGACCTGTCCATCATAGATGATCGCCATCTTGCGGATCTTCTCCTGATTGCCCGGATAGCGGTGCTGAATTTCATTTACAAAGCGGCGGTTGATCTCCTCCACGATCTGATAGATGCGCGGAAGCAGGCGGGAGAACAGCTCGATCGGCCATTTCTCCAGGGCCTCGGACATGATCGTATGGTTCGTGTACGCACAGGTCTTTGTCGTGACCTCCCATGCTTCCTCCCACTCCAGTCCTTCCTCGTCAAGCAGGATGCGCATCAGCTCCGCGACCGCCACAGTCGGATGGGTATCGTTGAGCTGGAACGTCACCTTTTCATAGAACTTCCGAATATCATCGTGGCTCCTCTTGTATTTTGCAATCGCTGTCTGGACGCTTGCGGAAATAAAGAAGTACTGCTGTTTCAGGCGGAGCTCCTTTCCCGCGTAATGGTTATCATTCGGATAAAGCACATCGACCAGGTTCCTCGCCAGGTTCTCCTGCTCCTCAGCCTTCTGATAGTCGCCCTTGTCAAAGGAATCCAGCTGGAAGTCAGTGACCGCCTCCGCATCCCAGACACGCAGGGTATTTACGATATTGTTGTTATAGCCGAGGATCGGAATGTCATACGGCACGGCACGGACCGACTGATAGCCCTCCTGTGTGAAATAGTTTCTATGAGTCTTCTCATCATAATCCACGCGCACATAGCCGCCGAATTTCACGATCTTCGCGTACTCCGGGCGGCGCAGCTCAAACGGGTTGCCATCCTTGAGCCAGTTGTCCGGCACCTCCTTCTGGTAGCCGTCCTCGATCTTCTGCTTGAACATCCCGTAGTGATAACGGATGCCGCAGCCGTACGCCATATAGCCCAGGGTTGAGAGCGAATCCAGGAAACAGGCCGCCAGACGTCCCAGGCCGCCGTTGCCAAGCGCCGCGTCCGGCTCCTGATCCTCAATCACGTTCAGGTCAAAGCCCATCTCGTCCAGCGCTTCCTTCACCTCTTTATATGCAGTCAGGTTGATGAGGTTGTTGCCCAGCGCGCGCCCCATCAGGAACTCCATTGACATATAGTAGACCATCTTCGGGTCGTCGATCTCATACTGCTTCTGGGAAGCCAGCCAGTTATTGATAATCTCGTCCTTCACCGCGTAGGACACGGCCTGGAACAGCTGCTGCTGTGTCGCTTCTTTGATTGTCTTGCGGTAAAGCGTGCGGACATTGTCCTTGACGCGCTCCTTGAATAATTCTTTGTCCATTAATTTGCTCATAACGATAATCCTCTCTTTTCCGTCTTCCGGCATTCCGCGGCGGATTCAGCTCGTGCGTTCCCCGCAGCGGAATACCTCAGTTTCCGTCAGATCTATGTCAAATCGCTGCCTCGCGATGAATTTTTATGCGTCGATTTTCTCCACGCCCAGCGTCGCCGTCTCTCCGTTAATGCTCCATTCCTTGCTGTAGCCGACCGATGAGCCATACACCGCTTCCACAGCCATGACCTCGGAGAGAATCTCTTTTTCAGACTTCTGCATCACATCGGTGAGCCTCTCATTGTCGGTCACGGACACGCGGATCTTATCCATCACCTCAAAGCCGGCCTCCTTGCGCATTGTCTGGATTTTACTGATCAGCTCACGCACGAAGCCTTCCTCGACCAGCTCCGGCGTCAGGGTCGTATCAAGCACCACTGTGAACTCGCCGCTGTTCTCGGAGACGTATCCTTCCGCCTGCGCCGCGTCGATCAGCAGGTCTTCCTCGGAAAGAAGCACTTCTGTGCCGTCAATCTCAAGCTTCAGGGTGCCGTTCGCCTTCAGCTCCTTCATCGCCTGGTTGCCGTCCAGCTCCGGCAGAATCTGGCGGATCTTCCCAAGCAGCTTGCCATATTTCGGCCCGACTGTGCGCATCTGCGGCTTAAACGTGTAAGAAGTAAACTGGCTGACATCATCGGTGAAATACACCTGCTTTACATTCAGCTCATCGCGGATGATATCTACAAAATACTGCGGCATCTGACCCGCCGGTGGCTGTGCCCCTGCGCTGTTTTTGCCGGAAATATTTTCCGGGCTGTCTGTGCCGGTCTGAGCGGAAACACTCTTCGGCGCTTTCACAAACATCGCGGCCACCGGCTGGCGGTTCTTAATATTCGCGGTGTTGCGGCAGGCGCGGCCCATCACCACTACCTTCAGCACCTCGTCCATGTTTTTCTCCAGCTCCGGATCCATCATCGCCTCATCGGCCTCCGGGAACAGGCACAGATGGATGCTCTCCAGGGCGGACGGGTCAATGTTCACCACAATATTCTGATAGATTTCCTCCGTGATAAACGGAATCATCGGAGCCGCCGCCTTACAGGTATTTATAAGTGCGGTAAACAACGTCATATATGCGTCAATCTTGTCCTGCTCCATGCCCTTCGCCCAGAAACGCTCGCGGCTCCTGCGGACATACCAGTTGCTCATGTCATCCACAAAATCCTGCAGGGCGCGGCCCGCCTCCGGAATCCGGTAGGCGCCAAGGTTCTCATCCACAGATTTTACCATCGTGTACATCTTGGAGAGCAGCCATTTGTCCATCACGGAAAGCTCCTGATACCGGGCTTTCAGATAAAGGGCAGCCTTTTCGGATGCGTCACCGGCAGATACCGCGGCGGGATCTGCATTGTTCGCGCTGTCTGCAGCAACGGGATCCGTGCTTTTTGCAGCCGATACATCCGCCAGATAGTCCATCGGATTAAAATTATCAATGTTCGCGTACAGCACATAGAACGCATAGGTGTTCCACAATGTCCCCAGGAACTTTCGCTGTCCTTCCATCACGGCCTTGCCGTGGAAACGGTTCGGAAGCCAGGGTGCGCTGTTGATATAGAAATACCAGCGGATGGAATCCGCCCCATACTGCGCGAGCGCCTCAAACGGATCCACCGCGTTTCCCTTCGACTTGCTCATCTTCTGGCCGTTCTCATCCTGCACATGGCCGAGGACGATGACATTCTCAAACGGCGCTTTGTTGAAAAGCAGGGTCGAGATCGCCATCAGCGAATAGAACCAGCCTCTCGTCTGATCCACCGCCTCCGAGATAAACTGCGCGGGGAAATGCGCCTCAAAATAGTCTTTATTTTCAAACGGATAATGATACTGCGCAAACGGCATCGCACCGGAATCAAACCAGCAGTCGATCACCTCCGGCACACGGCGCATGGTCTTCCCGCACTTCGGGCAGCGGATCTTTACCGCGTCGATGTAGGGGCGATGAAGCTCGATGTCCTGTCTCGATTCACGAAGTGAATCTGAGACGTAGGCCACGCCATTATCCGAAGGGCAATTTTGCATGGCGTGGCTCTCCCGTTCCTCCGGGAGCGCGCTGTTCGCGCAATCAGAGCTGCCGTCTGCACCGGCGCCCTGAGCGCCATCGCCGTCTGTCCGGCCAAACGCCGCCCTCTTCCCATCTGCCGTGTCATCAGCCTCTTCCGTGGCTTCCCACTCTCTCCACAGCCGGAATAACTCCTCCTTGCTGCCGATCGAATGCATGTGGCCGCACTCGCACTCCCAGATATTCAGCGGAGTGCCCCAGTAACGATTCCGCGAAATACCCCAGTCCTGCACGTTTTCCAGCCAGTCGCCGAAACGGCCCTTGCCAATGCTCTCCGGAATCCAGTTTACCGTGTTGTTATTGCGGATCAGGTCGTCGCGAACCGCTGTCATCCGGATAAACCAGGACTCCCGCGCGTAGTAGATCAGGGGCGTGTCGCACCGCCAGCAATGCGGGTAGCTGTGCTCAAACTTCGGCGCCGCGTAGAGCAGCCCCCTTTCGTCCAGGTCTTTGATGACATCCATGTTTACGCCGGGCTCGTTTTCCAGATCCTTGCGCAGCACACAGGAATGCCCCGCCCATTTCGTCTCCTCCGTCATCATGCCGCGGTCGTCGACCAGCTGAAGGAACGGGAGGTCATATTTTTTCCCAACCTTATTGTCGTCCTCGCCGAACGCCGGGGCGATGTGGACCACGCCGGTACCGTCTGACATCGTCACGTAGTCGTCACAGACCACGTAGTAGCCCTTCTTATTCAGCTTTGCCGGATAGAGAGCCTCATATTCAATATATTCCAGATCCTTGCCCACATAGCTCCCAAGAACCTCGTACGTCCCCTCACCGAGTACCGTATCGCAAAGCGCCTGAGCCAGAATGTAAATATAGCCGGCTTCCTTCGCCGCCTTCCCGGAATCCTCCGGCGCGTCCTTCATCCGGACCATTACATAGGTCTCGCGCGGGTTCACGCACAGCGCCACATTCGACGCGAGCGTCCAGGGCGTCGTCGTCCATGCCAGAATGTAAATCCTCTGCGCCGCGTCCGCACTGCCTGCACAGCCTGCCGCACTGCCTTTCACCTCGTCTGCACAGCCTGCCTCGCCGCCTTTCACCTCGTCCGCACAGCCTGCGGCACTTCCTTTCGCAGCGTCCGCGCGCAAAAATTCCGGCGCATTCTTCACCTGGAACCGTGCAATCGCCGAGCGCTCTTTCACGTCCTTGTAGCCCTGCGCGACCTCGTGGCTCGAAAGCGGCGTCCCGCAGCGCGGGCAGTATGGGACGATCTTGTGTCCCTTATACAAAAGTCCCTTATTCCAGATCTCCTTTAATGCCCACCATTCCGACTCGATAAAGTCGTCGTGGTAGGTCACGTAAGGATCATCCATATCCGCCCAGAAGCCGACCGTCTGGGAGAAATCCTCCCACATCCCCTTGTACTTCCAGACGCTCTCCTTGCAATGCTCAATAAACGGCTCCATGCCGTACTCTTCGATCTGCTCCTTGCCATCAAGGCCAAGTGAGCGTTCCACTTCCAGCTCCACAGGCAGGCCGTGGGTATCCCATCCGGCCTTCCTTGGAACCATCTCGCCCTTCATCGTATGATACCGTGGAATCATATCCTTAATCACGCGCGTCAGCACATGGCCGATATGAGGCTTGCCGTTCGCAGTGGGCGGCCCGTCATAAAACGTATAAGTCGGCTGCCCCTCACGAATCTCCATACTTTTCTGAAACGTCCCTTTTTCTTTCCAGAACGCGCCAATCTTTTTCTCGGATTCTACATAATTCCGATTCGTCTCTACCTTATTATAAAGCATAACTCTGCGTCCTCCTGCGTCACTCTGCGTCGCTGTGTAATGATGCTCCCGGCAGCTTGCACCCGACCAGATCCGCGTAAATGTATTCTTGTGCGGCCAGTCAGCGATCTATTCTATAAAAAAGAAAGACAGTCACACATTTGTTCATTATAGCCCACCTGATACACGGTTGTCAATTTGTGAATCGTGAAAAAAGCTCGATATTCATTGATTTTTTCCGTTGAATCGACTATACTCTTTTCTGTCGGGAGCCCGGTTCCCAAAAAAGAGAGCCGGGCGCAAAGTAAAACGACCTGCGTCATTTACTATAAACCTCTTCGCGATGGGACAGATACTAAAACCCTGCGAAACCATCGTACCACAGAAGGGAGGTGTTAACATGCCCGCGTTACAGCTACAGCCGAAGGCTATAACATTAGAAGAATATGAAGCATTGCCGGAAGACATCCGAGTGGAGGTCTTTGACGGAATTCCGTATGATATGGCAGATCCTGCCGATGACCACCAGACCATTTCCACAGAATTGATCACCATGCTTAACAACTATATCAAAAGTTGGTATCTATGACGATCTGTTCATAGATTTCTCTGACATTGCGCGTCTGCTTATTACATGACAATGTGCGTAAAACACAGAGAAACCCGCAGATCTCCTGTCAATCCAAAATAATCATGAAAGAGAGAGAGTGATACAATTGAGTAGTTTATTTAACATGGAAAACCCCTTCTGGCAGGCTCTGAGCAAGCTTGCGGATCTGATGATTCTGAATCTTCTTTTCCTGCTCTGCAGCATCCCCATTTTTACGATCGGGGCTTCCCTGACCGGTTTGAATTACGTAACGCTGAAAATGCACAGCGGAGAAGAGGGCTACACCACCAGAAGTTTTTTTAAGTCCTTCCGGCAGAATTTTAAGCAGGCGACGGCCATGTGGCTGATTACGCTTTTCGTCGTGGCAATCCTGGCCTGTGACATTCTTATTCTGCGGGACACGACCGGAATCTTCTATACTATATTGCGCGCCGTTATCATTATGATCTGCATCGCCTGTGTGATGATATTCCTCTATCAGTTTGCGATCCTTGCGCGCTTTGACAACACCGTAAAGAATACCTTCCGGAATGCTTTTATCATGGCCATCGCGGATTTCCCGCGCACACTTGCCATGATCGCCATCGTGGCAGCGGCCATCATCATTACCTTTTTCAACAGTACGACCATGACCTGGGCGCTGCTGTTCTGGATTCTCGGGGGCTTCGCAATCATGTCCTACTGCAATACCAGCTTTCTTTCCAAAATTTTTGACAAATACGTGCCAAAGGAAGAAGGCAGCGATGACCCGGATTTCTGGGATGTCGACCAGACCATGGGCGCTGCGCCGAAGGAAAATGAGGCTGGTACAGAAGCAGCGCAGGAAGAAATTGTGGACAGCATAGAGACAACGCCGGAAAAAATTGCAGACAACGCTGAGGCAGCGAAGCTGCCGACGAAACCGGAAGATTCCTTATGACATGCGACGCAAGCCGCAAATTTCCACATCCGCCGCGCGGGCTGCGTTCGGCAATAGCCGAAAGTTCCATGCACAGCCCTGCGCATGAAAAAATCGGGCAGGAGTCTTCAATCCGTCTCCTGCCCGATTTTTTATGCTTCTTAATCCTTTTAAACCATTCCTGGTCAGAATTCTCAGTCCGGCTTAGCTCCATATGGATGCATACGTAGTAGCAATCTTTGTGATCTGGGCTGTGGTAATCTTATCCAAAGCCGCCACAATCGCCGCGTAGGTCTGCGGCCTGGAAGCCTTCAGTGTCGTCGGATCCAACGTATATTCTTTGAAGGATTCCGCAAAATACTCGGAGCTGCTCTGTGTCACATAAGTCTTATTATAGGAAGTAACCAGATCCTTCTCCGCATTGTAGATGGTAACAAACGAAGATGATGTATCTACATTGCCCGCTACAAACGCCACGAAATGTCCCAGCTCATGGTATACGGTATCGCCCGTCGTCTTCAGCGTGATCGTCTGCGACTTCGCGTCGAACAGTCCCGAATAAGAAACGCTGGAGTTAATCACAAAGCTGAAGCCCAGCTTATTCCACGCAGTCACGACCCGGCTGTCCACCTTCGGCGCGAGCGCTTCGATCGTTGTAGCCGTCGTACCGGAGCCTGACGAAGTAGAGGAACTCGACGAACTACTTGATATCGGCGTCGTCACAACCGTCTTTTTCACGGTTGTCTTCGTGGTAGTGATCTTCTTATACTTCTTCGAACCCTTCGTGTATTTGCTCGTGGTCTGCGTCTTTACAGTAGTCTTTGTCGTTGTCTTTTTCGTAGCTGTAGAAGTCTTCGATGTGGAAGTCTTCGTTGTCGTCTTCGTCTTAGCCTTGCCGGTTTTTGAATAAGTCTTTTTCGCTTTCTTCTTTGCCGTCGCGATCGTCGTCTTCTTTGTCGTCTTGGTAGAAGTCGTCACCTTTGTGGTGGATTCGGCCAGCGGCACCTCGTCCTCCGAGACCGTCACCACCTCATCTGTATCAATAAACGTGACCAGCTCAGGAATTGATGTCGCCTGATAATTCGCTGCCCAGATGCTTCCCACTGCAATCGCTGCCGCAAGTACGATTCCCGTTACCCTTACGGATGTCTTTTTAAATAATTCTTTTACCTGCTCACCCTTCATACGCATTCCCTCCTCAGGTTCTTATATACCCTCTCGGCGATAAATTTCTAAAAGTACTTTTCCAAACAAAAACCGCCCGATTAGTCCTATAATCTGCGGTCGCCAAAAAAACATTTCGAATGATTGATGCTGAAAAGCGGCAACCGGCTGTCATAGTCCGTGTTTCTCTGACCTTAGACCCCTGGCTTTGCGTCCCCGCCTTTCGACAGGTTTGCCCTTATCGGAATATCCTTTTTACCCTCTTCACAATACTACGAATTTTTTCCAATGTCAATCCTTTTTTCACTTCAGCTGTCTCCACGAATAATGGTAATATCTGAAATTTCTCTTTTCTTTTTTTTCTGATCTGGTATACTGTGTTAATATGGGACATGTAAGGAGGGCTTATATTAATGAAACAATACAGCCGCCTGATCGCTGTACTGCTCATCTGCGGGCTGCTTTGCTCCGGCTGCGCGTCCGGCGGGGCGGAGGGCAGCTCTTCCTCTTCGACCGATCTTCACTATGAAATGGGAAAGACCACCGTCCTCATTCCGGAGTTTGAGACGGCAGATGTAAGCTGTGACCTTCTGGATGTGGATTTTTCCCATACCAGCCAGGGGTATTTCACCTGCGTGCTGAAGGAAGATGGCGCAAAAGTAAACATTCAGATATCCGGTCCGGACGGCGTCAATTACAAATATTTTATTGAGACTGCCGACGAGGTCACTGCCTTTCCGCTGACAGCGGGGGACGGCACCTACGCCGTCGTCGGCTATGAAAACATCGGCGGCGACCAGTATGCGGCTATTTTCAGCTACGCACTGGGTGTGGAGCTGGAGAGTGAGTTTCTTCCGTTTCTCTATCCGAACCAATATGTAAATTTTACAGAGGACAGCGAGGCCGTCCGTCTGGCGGCGGAGCTTACAAAGGACGCCGAGTCGGATCTGGATGCCCTGACCAATATTTACTCCTATGTCACCAGCCACATCGTCTATGATGATGAAAAGGCGGCGACCGTAGAGACCGGATATCTTCCGGATATTGATGAGACTCTCGATACAGGCAAGGGCATCTGCTTCGACTACGCTGCCCTGACCTCCGCCATGCTGCGGTCTGTGTCTATCCCCGCGCGTCTTGTGATTGGTTATGTGGAGGATGTGCGCCACGCCTGGATTGACGTATACATTGAGTCCAGGGGATGGGTGGAAAACGCCATCCAGTTCAGCGGCGACAACTGGACGCTGCTGGATCCGACGCTTGGCTCCTCCACCAGCGATGAGACGGCCGCCGCCGAGTATATGAGCGACAGCAGCAATTATACGGTACTGTATGTGCGATAAAATACGGAAAGGGTTTTTATGAGACAGGTGTTAAATAACGGCGAGCTCGCGTTTTTGTCCGGGCAGCTCGCGAGGATTCTGCACTCCGGCATCTCCACGCTGGAAGGGGTATCCATTTTAAAGGAAGATACCCTTCCGGGCGAGGGGCAGGAAATTCTCAGCGAGGTCTATGCTTCCCTTGAGGAAACCGGTGATCTGACCGAAGCTCTGCGCAGCAGCGGCTGTTTTCCGGAATATTTTATTCGAATGACCGAGATCGGGGAACGTTCCGGCGAGCTCGAAGAGGTCATGCGGTCTCTTTCTTCCTATTATAAAGGACAGTGTGCCCTGACCGACAGCATCCAGGAGGCGCTCACCTGGCCGCTGATTCTGCTCGCCATGCTTTTTGCAGTGCTGGCCGTCCTGATGTCCCAGGTCATGCCCGTTTTCGAGGATGTCTTTGAGCAGCTCGGTATGGAAATTTCCGGGGTTACCTCGGTTGTATTCCGGATCGGTAATGCACTGCAGCGCGCATCCGCCGTTGTCCTGATCCTGTTTGTCGCAGCCGTAGTCCTGGTGCTGATATCGCTTCGGACAGAAAAGCTGCGCTCGACGCTGCTTGGCATCCTGAACCGGCTGCCATTCATGCGGACAGTCAAAGACCTGCTGACTTGCTCTCGTTTTTCTCACACCCTGTCGCTGGCTCTCCACAGCGGACTGGACATGGGCGAGGGCTTCTCCCTTGCAGCCGGCCTTACTGACGACCCGAAAGCCCGCCAGAGGCTCGAGCTGGCGTCTCAGAAAATGGACGAGGGGCTGGATTTCGGCGAAGCCCTGCGCGAATCAGGCGTTTTTACCGGACTGAATGCGCGAATGGCTTCTATTGGATTCCGTACCGGCTCGGCCGAGACCGCGCTCGAAGAGATCTCCGCCCGCTGCCAGGAGGATGCGGACGCCCGCATTCAATCAGCCGTGGGTGCGCTCGAGCCGGCCCTCACAGCCGTACTCTCTATCCTGACCGGCCTGATTCTGGTATCCGTCATGCTTCCCCTGCTCGGCGTCATGTCAAACATTGGATAATTTGAAAGCCAGGCCATTTTAAATCGCTGCGCGATGGGCCTGGCCTTCGTCCCACATCCGCTTCGCGGATATGGGACATGTAATGGAAAGACAGGTGTTCCATGAATCGTTTTGTGAAAGAAAAAAAATCCCATTCTCTGCTCCGCCAGATCCTGACGACCGCAACAATCTTCGTTTGCGCGGCATTTCTTCTGGTGTATGGGGCTGGTGAACTCAGTCAGGCAGCGAGTACAGAGCAGGCCAAAAGCCTGCAGACCGCCATCACGCGCAGCGCGGTGCAGTGCTACGCGGCGGAGGGCGCTTATCCGGAGAGCCTGGATTATCTGTGTGAGCATTATGGGATCAGCTGGGATTCTGAAAAATATGTCGTAGACTATGAAATACTGGGAGCAAATCTGATGCCCTCCGTCACGGTGATTCCGCTGACGTAGATTGCCGGCGATTTTTCCAGATTTGAGGTGTAAAATATGTACCGCAAAAAACAGCACAGCACAGATTTTCTGTTTACCTTTCTTCTGTTGATTACCTTTGCGCTGTTTGCGCTGATCCTGGCGGGCACCGGCGCGCTGGTCTATCAGAACAGCGTATCCAGCCTGGAGGAAAATTATACCTCGCGCACCGCGGTCGCTTACGTTGCGGAAAAGGTTCGCCAGTATGATTCGGAAGGACTGATCTCCTTCTCGTCCGTAGAAGAGATTCCGGCGCTCGCCCTGCGCTCTGACGACAGTGCCGAAACAGCGGCCTGTACTTATATTTACTATTATGACGGTTCGCTCTGCGAGCTTTTCGTGCGCGAGGAGACTACACCGACTGCGTCCATGGGGACAGCGCTGGTGGAGCTTTCTGATTTCACGATTGAGCTGGAAGGCAGTCTGCTGCGCGTAACCGCTGTCAGCGAAGACGGCGAGGAGTTGTCCATGCTGATCCATGCAGTGGGAAGCCTTTCCTCATGAGGCCACTGCCATTTATTCACGCAAAGCCAGGCGCAATTGACTTCATATCTTTCTTTGACTAATTTCTTGATTATCCCTGTCCTTCCCCTATTTCGTCATCAAGTGTCTGTACCCACGAGGCAATATGGACACAGGTAAATTCTCAGGCACTTAAAAACAAATTCTTGCGCAAAATGGCAAAATTTCGGTTCCGATTTATCCGGGTTAGGCCGCTTATCAACGTTTTTTAGCGCAAAATGGCAAAATTTCTATTCCGGTTTATCCGGGTTAGAATCTACTCAGGAAGCTCCATATGTCTGCAGCTTATGGACTTTTTCGAGTATTTTCTCAAACCGGATCTGACAGTCCCCCTGAAAAATCTGTACCGGAATCGACTGGTTCATTCCATAAATGGCCGGATGGCTTTTGTGTTCAAAATCATAAACCACGACTCTTTCCTGCCTGAAATCGATCATCCAGTATTCCCGTACACCTGCTTTCCTGTACTTTTCCAGTTTTGTGGTTTCATCCTTCCTTTTTGTGGAGGGAGAAAGCACCTCCATCACCAGATCCGGCGCACCATAAATACACCGTTTCTTCAGCTTATTCGTATCACAGAGAACCACGACATCCGGCTGCACCATCGTCCGCTCATCACAGTCCAGCTGCACATCCACCGGAGACATAAACGGCAGGCAGGAATCACCACGCGAATCAATAAATTCATCCAGCTGCTTTGTGATATGAAGTGCAACGGTCTGGTGCCCAAATCCGGGTGCCGCCATGTCGTAAATCACCCCGTCAATCAGCTCTACCCTCTGCTCATCCGGAAGTGCGTAGTAATCATCCACAGTATATTCTCCCTGCCGTCTGTATGCGTACTGCGCTGCCGGGTCATGAAGCTGGTCTTCCTCTGCGCGGTAGCTCTCCTGTTCCTCGTACAGCTTATTTTTCTCTTTGGTGTGATTCTGTTTTCCATATTCTCTCACCGAAACGCCCCCCCCTTTCATAATTTGCAGGTTCAAAAATAACGCTGATTGAGGAATCATATCACACAATCGTTATAATGTCAATAGTATTTGTATTGTTTGTTTTAAATTTGTATAATTTCATGGCTCACTTCAATACATGTTTCCTTTGCTATTGGTGGCCTGAATCAATACAACGCTGTCTCCGCAATAATAGTAATATCTGAATTTTCTCTTTTCTTTTTTCTGATCTGGTATACTGTGTTTATATGGGACAAAGATGCCAACCCCCTTCGTAATCGCTTCGCGATAGGGCGTGGACTACGAAATACCGGGAGCAAACCTGATGCCTTCTGTCACGGTCATACCGCTGACATGAGTGGATCCTGAAATTTTACACCTGCGGAGAGGCACACCATTACCACACCAGCTCCTTCGCGCTCGCCGGATGTCTGTTCATGACCACCTCGGCGACCACACCGCCCTTCATGCAAATCACACGGTTAGCCATTTTCGCAATTTCTTCATTATGGGTGACCATCAGAAGGGTCGTTCCCGACTGAATTACCTTTTCCAGCACGGTAAGGACTTCTATACTGGTCTCGTAATCCAGCGCGGCAGTCGGCTCGTCGGCCAGAATAATCCGGGGCTTTTTCACCAGTGCCCTGGCGATGGATACCCGCTGCTGCTGGCCTCCGGACATCTGCGCGGGATAATCTTCTTTCCTCTGTGACAGGCCCACACTTTCCAGCGCTTCCTCCGCCCCCAGATGGTCATCACACAGTTCGCCGATAAAATCCAGATTCTCCTCCGCTGTCAGCGTCGGCATGAGATTGTATGCCTGGAAAATAAAGCCCACCGAATGTCTGCGGTACATGGTCAGGGTTTTCTCATCCGCATGGGAATAATCCTTCCCGTCAAACAAAAACGTACCGCTCGTCAGCTGATCCATTCCGCCCACGATATTCAGCATCGTCGATTTTCCACATCCGGATTCGCCCAGAATGACCAGAAATTCCCCTTCGCGGACGTCCAGATTGACTCCCTTCAAAACCTGAATCTGATTTTCTCCATCTCCAAAGGTCTTTTTGACATCGCGCAGAGAAATAATCGCCTTTTTCCCCTCAGTAAATCCGAGATTCAGTCCGCGTCCGTCCACCGCGATCGCGGTCAGCATCGCCAGATCCTCGCAGAGGCTGACGTCATCATCATTGTACAGGGAACCGTCCTTCTTGTTGATAATCTGGATGCAGCCGATCACTTGATATTTATTCACCAGCGGAACGCAGACCATGCTTCTGGTCACAAATCCTGTCTCCTCGTCAAACCGGCCGGCCCAACGGGCGTCCTTCTGGCAGTCCCGGACCACCGTAGTCTTTCCCTCCGCCACAACCGTGCCCGCGATTCCCTCTCCCGGTGCAAGGCTGAGTCCGGTCAGATCTCCTCCGCCAATCCAGAAAGACGGATAGATCCGCTTATCCCCGCTCACATTGTACGCCCATACCGTTCCCGCCTCGGCTCCGACCGCCTTTACTACCTCTTCCAGGCTCGTCCGGAGCGCGTCCTCCAGGGATTCCGCCTCCTGCAGAAGCCTGGTGATTTCCCATACCACCTGCGTATAGCCGATTCTGTTATTCGTACTCATTCAAGTTTCCCTTTCTGTCCCTATCCACCGCAATTGCTTCGTATCTGCAAAATTTTCCGTCACGCAAAGCCAAGAACCGACAATGCCGTCCCCAGCACATAATGAGGGATGCAAAGTCCCCAGATCGTACCCTGCTTCCGATAGAGCATACCCAGAGCGCCCAGAAGAATCATGGCTCCGACCATATACACAATGCCCATATGGATATGCAGCACGCCAAACAGAATCGTGGAGACAAAAATAGCTACCCATTCTTTATTTTTTCCGGCAATCACACGCCGAAGGTTCTCATGCATCACGCTTCTGGTCAGAAACTCCTGCAGGACGACGACAAATGGGTAGACGAGCTCGTTCCATCCGATTGACATACTGAAAAAAGGAGCGTCTGCGTCAAAAAGATCCGGAACCACCTGCATCAGAACCAGCTTTAGCAGTATCAGCAGCCCCAGTCCGATGGCGGATATGATCGCGTCTGTCCGTATGGCCGGCAAAAGATTCTTTGTGCCAAGACCCATATCCTTCATGATAAAGCTGGTGTTTTTCAAAATAAACAAAAACACAAACACACCCATCAGCTGAACCACCTGTGTCAGGATATGTTCCGAGATCGGTCTTCCCATCTGATCCCAGACGGTGTAAATGAAAACCCAGAAGCATACATAGACAATACCTGCCACAAAGACCGTAGAGGACTCCTCCTGCTTTTTCCGCAGCCGCACGACCTCTGTAATATCCGCAAACTGGACCACCACGCCCTGGTACACTTCGCCGCTCTCATCAAACAGAAAGGAAGTCGTCATCCGAAGATTGATCTTCGTCCCGTCCGTTCTCGTGTAGATAATCTCCCCCTTATGCGTATTCTCACTATCATGCAGCGAGTCCAGGAGAAACTGATGAAAGCTGTCATTCCCTCTCTGATTTTTCTGCAGCATCACCGCCGCGTATTTCTGGCTCACCGCATCCGGGCCAAATTCGAGCATCCGGCTCCCGTTTGGGTTCAAAAAAAGAATGGTGCCCTGGCTGTCCAGAACCAGAACCCCGTCTGTGACGTCCCTTAAAATGCGGGGAATCATCTTTGTCTCTTCATTCATAGAACTATATCTCACTCCCTGTCAGGCTGTTGTCCATCCGAACGGCCTCTCTATCCTGCGGATTCCTGTTCTCATAAAAGCATACCATTTTAGTTTACCACCTGTCCTTCCGGAATTCTTTACATCTTGTGCATGAATTTCAACATCTTGTGTTCCGTCAGTGTCTTTCTTTATCGAATTCTTTAAAGATCCCGCTTACCAGCACAAACGCCAGTATAAATGCGAGTATATCGGAAACCGGCTGGGAGAGCTGCAGGCCCCGCAGGCCGAAGAAGCGCGGAAGTACGGCCAGCACGGGGATCAGGAAAAGTCCCTGCCTCGCACAGGAAATAATGGATGAGCGAAAGCCATAGCCAATCGACTGAGAAAACATGTTGCACATGATGTAATAGCCCCAGAGCGGCATCGTGATGAGCTGCGCACGCAGCGCAAACGTGCCAATCGCGATGACTTCCGCGTCATCCCGGCGGAAAAGTGCAATGATATGGCCGGAGAACAGCAGGGAAACCCCACAGAGTACAAGCAGCGTGATCGTCATGACTTTCACGCAGAACCAGAACGACTCCCTGACACGGTCATATTTTTTTGCGCCAAAGTTAAACGCGCAGACAGGCTGGAAGCCCTGCCCGAAGCCGATGATGACGGAATTAATAAACATCGTGAAACGAGAAACGATCGACATCGCCGCGACCGCCGCATCACCATAGCCTCCGGCAATCGAATTTAACATCACAGAAGAGATGCTGGCGATTCCCTGTCTCGCGAGGGAGGGTGCACCCGTATATAAAATACTCCCATACATCTTCAGAGACGGTCTGAAATTGCGTGGTGTGATGCGAATCGCGTCCTTATGCGTATTACACATAAACAGGAGAATACAAAAACTGACAAACTGGGAAAAACCGGTCGCAACCCCGGCTCCCATCGTACCCATACCTGCCCCGAAAATGAGGATCGGATCCAGGATCATATTTAAAATGCCGCCGGTGGTAATTCCTGCCATGGAATAGACAGCCAGCCCCTGAAAGCGAAGCAGGTTGTTCATAATCAGTGAGCAGATCATAAAAGGCGCCGCCAGAAAAATATACCGGGCGTAGTCCACCGCGTAAGGGGCGATCGTCTCCGTAGAGCCAAGCAGCATGACAATGGGTTCCATCAGCGTCATGCCAAGCACAGATACCACACACCCGAGTCCCAATCCGGTAAACCAGGCGACCGACGCGTACCTTCTTGCCTCTTCTTCCCTGCCTTTTCCGAGCAGCCGGGATATATTATTGCCCGCTCCCATTCCAATCATAAACGCGAAGGCCTGAATCAGCGCCATTGCCGAGTAAATGATCCCAACCGCCCCGGAAGCGGATGTGCCCAGCTGGCTTACAAAAAAAGTGTCAGCCATATTATAGATGGAAGTAATCAGCATTGATAAAATCGTCGGCCCTGCAAGCTTTGGAATGATCCGCTCCACCGGATCGTTCAGCATTTGCTCATTGCGCGAACGAGTATTCTTCTCCTTCATTTACATAGACCTCCTTTTACTTTATTATCTGCGCACCTGCCTTCTACACTTCTACACTTCGTTTCGCCGCCGAAGGCGATTTAATTGCAACTGCTCGCTGTTCTCACGTACGCAGTATACAGGAAAGCCGTCCAAAACTCAATCCATTTTTTGAGCGACAAAATTTTTCTATATGAGGTTCTCTTTCAGAATTTCACCTGCCTTATCCAGCCTTTCCGGCATTTCATCCTCTGACAAAGCTGTATACGGACTCACATCCGCCGGATTTCTTTTGATTTCGAAAGGAAATCCATTATATGCAACAGCCTGTGTCAAAAAGATTCTGATTGCAGAGGTTGTATCCGTCCCCAGATCTTTAAAAAGCCTGTCGGACTTTTTCTTTAAATCTGGTTGCGCCGGCTTTTCATCTTTATAATTTTCCACTTACTCAGCCCTATGCCAAAGTCGTAAAGCGCTGCCCGGACGCAGCGAAAAATAGTGTAAAAATAGTGAAATTTTAGTGGAATTTCCCTCCCCGATGTATTAAAATGAACTTATCTTATATATATGGAGAGTTTGCATATGATCAAGGTTGTACTGACAAATGAAATTCTCAAAAAAATTTCCATTATTGATGAGAACCGTTTTTCGCTCAGCAAAACAAATCTGACTCCTGTAACAAGAAACCGCCTGCGAAAGAATTCCAAAAAAAAGAGTTCCTACGCTTCAAACAAGATAGAAGGAAATCCTCTCACCGAAGCACAGGCCAATGAAGCGATTGAGAGCGATCCACACAGACATTTTCTGAAACCGGAACAGGAAATTCGGAATTACTTTCTGGCCCTCAGTTTTCTGGAAGAAAAGCTTAAACGCAGAGAGTCTTTTTCCAAAAAATTAATTCTTGAGGTTCAGGCTCTGGTGGAAGCAGGCGCATCAAAAGAAAAAATCGGGCTAAGAGGAGCAATGCCTCCCGGCGTTCTGTTTGCGGTTTATGATTCGGAAAGCGGTATTCCGGAATATATTCCCCCGGAGTATAGCGACATTCCACAGCTGCTTGACGAACTGGAAGACTATGTGAATCATACAGAGGATCACCCTCTGATCGTAGCAGCGGTCGTCCATTATCAGTTGGTTACCATTCATCCTTTCGAGGATGGGAACGGAAGAACTGCCCGCCTGATGTCCGGCTATATCCTGGATTATTACGGCTATGGTTTTTATGGTATCGGCTCACTGGAAGAATATTTCGCATATAACCCGGATGAATATTACCAGTCTCTGCAGATGAGATTGCCTGCATTATATTACTCCGGGCGCGACAACCCACCGCACCCGGAAATATGGATTCATTATTTTCTTCAAATGATGGAGCTTTATTCCAACAAGATATGCGAGCTGTCAAAAGAGTCTGATGAAAACAGCCTGTACGAAGGGCTTTCGTATTTGACTGTAAAGGAAAAGGAATTTCTGAAATTTCTTATTCAAAATCATATATACGAATTTACACCCATAGAAGTGAGCCGCCAGCTGGGCGTTTCAAATAAAACAGTGATCAACCGCTGTGCGGCTCTGGCAAATAATGGTTTTCTTATCCCTGTCATCGCCCAAAAAAGAATACGCAGATATCAGATGAGTGAATTCACAAAGTCAAACGCGAAGCAAATTCTGAAAAAGGGATAGAGGAGAGAATCTTCCCTCCCCTTCCTGAAACATTGTACATTTTCTTACGCGACCATGTGCTATGTCAGAACGCAGACATTATACCCCTCCTCTGCCGCCCGCCATCTGGCCGCCAAAGCCCCCGACATTTCCATAGCTGCCATACCCGCCGCTGCTGCCGGACAGGGTATAGCTCCCGGCCACGGATGTGAGCGTGACCTCGGTCGTGTCGCCGTCTATGGTAACCTGATAGGTGCCGCCCTCTTCCAGCTCCGGCGAGCTGAAGATAACGGAGGAAAATGTCCGCTCCGATGTATGTTCGAATAGGACGTATCCATCCTCGCCGCTGATTGTGATGGTGCTGCCCACCGCGTAATTTGCAGAAAGGGTGAGCATAAACGAATACTGCTCTGAGCTGCTCGAAAAGGTCTCCGCCATGCCGGATGAGCCGATCGCGAGTACTGTGCCGCCGCTGATCGTGCAGACGCCGCCGTTTTCGGAGCCGGAATCAATTGCACCGTTCATGCTGTCAGAGGGGTCGTCCACCACAATCGTGCCGTCCTCGATCGTCAGATTACCGTTGGAATCCAGGCCGTCGCCCTGGGCGTTGATCCAGAGCGTGCCGCCTGTGATCAGCAGAAGCGGCATCTCTTCTGTGTCGCTCTGACTTTCATCTGAAGTATCCTGGCCCGTCACCTGACCCATTCCCATGCCCCAGCCCCAGCTGCTGCTGCCGCCGTTGGCATTGATGCCATCGTCTGACGCAGTCACGGAAATATCGCCGCCGGATATCGTGATCTGATTTGCCTCCAGCCCTTCAACGGACTGCGTGACGGTAATACTGCCATCTGACACGGTCAGCTCTGTATCCGCATGGACGCCGTCATCGCCCGTGGAAACCGTAATACTGCCGCCGGATATCCTCATCGTTCCATTCGAATGCAGGGCGTCATCATAAGCGTCCACGGAAATCGTGCCTCCAGATATGGAAAGCTCGCTGCCGGCTTTGATGCCCTTGGTGCTCTCCAAGTCCTCGTCCTCCATATCCCAGCCTTCAAAAAAACCGTTAAAACCCCATCCGTCCGAAGACGCGACGGCGGTATCTCCGCTCCCGCCCCCGGCTGTAATCCGAATTTCCCCATCAGAAATCGTCAGCACCGTCTCCGCCTGGATCCCGTCGCCTCCACTCTCGATCTGGATCTCGCCGCCGCTGATCTCAATTACGCCATATCCCTCGCCGGTCGTATCGTCAGATTTGATCCCGTCCCCGCCGGAGGTCACCACAATCGATCCGCCCAGGATCGTTACGGAATCCTTTCCCTTGATCCCATTGTTTACAGCGTCCACAGTAATCGTCCCGCTCTCAATCGTGAGATTATTCGAAGTCTGAATCCCATTGTTAAGAAATCCTGTCGCCGTAAGCGAACCGCTTCCGCCGATCAGCAGGTCATCCTTCGCCCAGATTGCGCCGCCCTCGGCCGCATCGTCCGTCTCTCCCTCTGAAGCCAGGCTCCCGGTGTCTTCTCCGCTCACGACCTGATTTTCCGTATCCTCGGCCAGATAAAGAACCGTCAGACCCGCGTTTTCCACATAAATGGCGGCTTCCTCCGTATTCGAAATCTCCGCCCCGGAAAGCAGAAGCACCACAACGTCATCGCCGTCCGCTTCAACATAAATTTGCCCATCCGTCAGGCTTCCCGTAATCTGATAGGTGCCGCCCGCACTGATCGTGACCACACTCCCGGACACACTCACGCCGCTGCCTCCGCCGGAAATAGTTGTACCGTCAACCGAAAGTGTGATCTGCACTGCGTTAGCTGTGTCTATGTAGCTTTCCGCAGCTGCGGATTCTCCATCGCCGGATTCCGCATCTTCCGTATCATTTTCCGACGCAATAGTCTCCAAAGCATTCTCCACGGCAGAAACCTCCAACGCTTCTTCCGCCGTCTCTCCGGTCTGTGAATATCCCATTGCAAATACCAGCGTCAAAAGCAGGACTATCACAATTTTTCCAGCGTTTTTTCCGTTTTTCGTTTTTTTCCACAAATTCTGCATTCTATCATCCATACAAATCCCCTCTCTGCTCTCCCTTTTCGTTCTAAATCGGTGACACATTTCAGGCATAATCCATTATTTATCCGTACTCCCAACGCGAGTATGTACGAAGGGCGAGGCGAATCAATTTTTCATCCTCAGAGCGTCTCCCTGTCACTAAAGTCCCCGATCACGATATTCAGGTTCCCATTCCGCGTCCGCAGCTCGTCGATAAACGCCTTCGGCACCAGCTCTTTTGCAAACCGTGCCTGATAGGTCAGCTCGTAAAGCGTTCCCATATTCGTCGTCCGGATTTTCTCCAGAGTCACATCCACCTGATATTTCTGGAAAATATCGTCAAAAAGACCATCGTAATTAAAATTCTCCGGAATGGTGATTTTCAGCTGCTTCTCCGTTCTTGATGCCCCGCCGAAATCCAGCTGTGTGAGCAGCAGCGTCAATACCGCCACAAAGGCAAAAAACAAAAACGCCACGCCGACATACCCCATGCCGAGCGAAAGCCCTAGCGCCATCGTGGTAAAAATAGCCGCGATCTCCCGCGCCGTCCCCGGTACGCTCCGGAAACGGATCAGCGCAAAGGCTCCGGCCACCGCCACGCCGGTGCCGATATTTTCATTCACCATCATGATAATCATGCAGACCGTCATAGGCAGCAGCGCCAGTGTCAGCGAAAAGCTCGCGCTGCTCCTGCTTTTAAACGAAAACACCAGGGCAGTCAGCACGCCCAGGACCATGGCCGTACCCAGGCAGATCAGCAGAGGCTGCAGCGTAATCGGACTCATCATAATACTGTCCAGCATGTTTTTTTCCTCCTTTTAATCGGACAGGGGAAGCTCTCTCGCCCTATCCGGGGTTCTCGGTTTGCTTCGCAAATCGGAACATACGCCGCGCGGGCCGGGGCGGCCTTGGGCGCAGCTTCCTTACCAGCACTGCGCATCATAAAGAATGTACCCTGACACATTTCCGCGCCGAGTGCAGCCGCAATATATTTCTTATAGCAGATCCCGTACTTCGAAAACGAGCTCGGGTAAATCCGGTTTTCACTCAACAAACGCGAAAGCCACAGCGGCATCGCCCGGGCAATCTTTACCTCCATCACGATCCGCTCCTCATCAAGCACCGGATCGCCCTCATCTCCATATGTCAAATCCAGATGCTTCTCTCTCCAGCGGATATTCCAGTCAAACGTAATCCGCAGCTCGTCCTTTTCTCTCCCCAGAAACGCCCGCCGGTCATAGGCAATAAACACCTTCGGCACCGGCCGGTAGCTGCGCATAAAATAATGAATTTCGCCCTGAATCTGCTCATCATGCGGCAGGTCCCTTTTTTCATCCAGAAACTCCTGGATTTCCCCGGGCCGCCCCTCTACTCTGCGCTTATAAACGATTCCCTGATACTTTTTCTTGATCTCCGCATATATGTAATCGTCATTTCCGGGTACCCCATAGCTCCGCAGCCGGAATTTTTCCTTATACACCGGCGCCTCAATCGACGCGCGAGCCAGCGCATAGGTCGGCGTATCATAATAAACACTGCAGACCGTATGTAATCCATAGATTTCTTCATCCATCCGCTCTCGCAAAGCAGGCAGAATCGTTTTATACTGTTCCGGTGTCAAAAGAAATTTTTTCTCAAATCTCTGAAAAGAGTGTTGTATCTCCGCCATGGCAGATCACCTCCCATTGGCCCATCCGAAGCCGCATTTTCAGGTATTATTTTCGGGAAAATTAATAATCAAAGATTCTTTTCAGAAAAACCTCCTTAAAAATCTTTTTACAGAGGTTTTTCGAAAGCATTTACATACGGAAGAATATAAAGAACATATGTAAGATTTCTGTAAAATATTTGTGAAAAGTATGTGAAAGTGTAGAACTAACGCAGAAAAAGCCCGCCGCGAGGAACGGCCTTTGAAGTACGATCGTTTTACCTTTATTTGCAATTTCAATTCGTCACCTTGCGCACTGGCAGATCTACGTTACAGTAAATTTGCCTTTGCAATAAATTATATTGCATTTCTTTGAGATTAATGCTGAGATTGATATATAAAAAGGATTTGACATTTTGCCCTTATGTACATATAATACAAATAGAAACAGAAAATGTTTCTCGTGTAGCGGCACGTAAAAGCTGTACTGTGCCTGGGCAGGGTAAATGCCAGGACTGATTAGATATTCGGAAGGATATCGCGCCCACACCTGGGAGATACGGTGAGTCCGCGCCGGGGACTTTCATTTCCGGCGACTGAATGTGCATCCGGAAGGTTGCCGCGGCTGACAGCCAGCATAAAACCGCTGATGAAATTTTTAAGCCGGACGATTTTTATTGTCCGGCTTTTTCTGTCTTAACTATACAGGAGATATCAAAAAGGATGGAAATGAACCAGGATAGAATTGATATCGTAGATACAATAAAAAAAGCTTCTTTATTATACAAAAATAATCTTGTCGGAAAACGTTTTATGTATGTTTTCGAGGATCGATACATAGAAGTAATCTACAAAGCAGAAAATTTCCGTCACCTGACTGGTGTGGATACAAAGCTTTCAGCACAGCAGTTTTACAAATATGCTGTTAGCGGAAAGCTGGAAGCCTCCCAGATCTGGTTCAGCCATGCGCATCCTTTTAAACTATGCAAGCGGAAGGTACAGCATATTGGTGATATTGCTCAGCTTGCCAGCACGGAGTGTTTTCTACTCGAAGAAATACAGACAGATACGACTACCTATAAATTTGGCACGACAGATTTAAATTTTACACTTTGCCTGAACAAGGAAACAGACTCACAGGGTGTAGAAAAAAGCGAATGTTTCGTTGTTCACTCCTTGCGTGATGGGGACTGCTTCTCAAAAAGCGGCGAGGCTTATGAGGTAACTCATATTTTTTCAAGACAGAATGACAAGAAAAAATATACCGATCTTTTGTATATGGATGATACTTCCAGTCTGGAGTCTTTACCGCTCCAGATTAAGAATATGCTAGAGATAGAGTAAACCATAAAACGCCATGACAGGAAAACCGCAGTATATCCCTTTTTACCCTTTTTTACACAGCCTATGACAAACTCTGATGAATTTTCAAAGTCCTGAAAACCCTTTGTTTCAGCGGCTTCCGGGACTTTGGCGAATGACAATAGCCCTTGATAAATCTGTAGTTATATCCGTAAAAGATGTGTGAAAGGTTCATGTCTTATTTCCGGCAAACTGGGCCATGTAGAGGCCATAGTAGGCGCCCTGCTTTTCCAGCAGCTCCTTATGCGTCCCGGTCTCGACCACCCGGCCTTTGTCCATGACCACGATCACGTCCGCGTCCTGAATGGTGGAAAGGCGGTGCGCGATGATGAGGCTGGTGCGGTTTTTCATCAGCTTCACCAGCGCGTCCTGGATCCTCTGCTCGGTGTGGGTGTCCACGGAAGAGGTAGCCTCGTCCAGGATCAGGATCTTCGGGTCGGCGATGAGGGCGCGCGCGATGTTCAACAGCTGTCTCTGGCCGTGAGAAAGGCTGGCGCCGGCCTGCTTCAGGACGGTCTGATAGCCTGCCTTCAGGCGGCGGATGAAATAAGCACAGTTGCTCGTCTCTGCAGCGTTTTTAAGGGCAGCGTCATCCGCATCCGGATTGCCGTAACGGATATTGTTTTCGATCGTATCGGAAAAAAGCACCGTGTCCTGTAAAACGATGGCGGTGTTGTGACGCAGCCAGTCCCTTTTCAGATCCATGATATTTTTCCCGTCAATGAGAATTTCCCCCGAGTCGACCGGGTAAAAGCGCATCAGCAGATTCACGACTGTCGTCTTTCCGCTGCCCGTCGCGCCGACCAGGGCGATCTTCTGCCCGGATTTTACTTCCAGATTAAAATCATGCAGCACCTGCTTGCCGGGCAGGTAGGAAAAATCGACGTGGCGGAAGGAAATATTTCCCTCCATCTATTCGATGGTCTCCGTACCGCTGTTGTCCTCATCCGGCTGGTCCATCAGGTCGAAAACACGCTCCGCGCCGGCCACCGCGGTCTGCACGGAGCCGTAAAGCTGTGCGATCTCGTTGATCGGCCGCGAAAACTGTTTTGCGTAAATGATGAACGCAGAGATCACGCCGATGGTGATCATCCCATTCAGGGCAAAATATCCCCCGCAAGCGGCCACGATGACAAATCCGAGGCTGGAAATCGCGTTCATCAGCGGCCCCATGCTCCCGCCAAGGATTTCCGCGCGGATGCCTTCCTTTGTCAGGCGGTCAGAGAGTTCGATGAATTCCTCTTTGGTGCGCTCCTGCCGGTTGTAGGCGAGCACCGTGCGGTAGCCGGAGATCATTTCCTCTGAATGCCCGTTCAGCCATCCGAGCGCATTGGCGCGTCTCCGATAAACGACGCGCATCTTTTTGGACATAAAGGTCGTTACCAACACCGTAAGGATCACTGTCACCATGGTGATCAGTGTCAGCTGCGGACAATACCAGAACATGATCGCTACGGTTCCGATAATCGTCAGCACACCTGAGATCAGGGAGCCAAGGCTCTGCGATACCGTGTTCGAAATATTTTCGATATCATTCGTCATGCGGCTCATCACATCGCCGTTGGAGTGCTGGTCCAGATAAGCGATCGGCAGATGGTCAATCTTGCGAAACAGATCGTAGCGCATGTGGCGCACAATACTCTGGCTCAAACGCGCGGCAAGCAGCGTCTGCGCCAGGCTGAACAGGCTGTTGGCCACAAAAGTAATCAACAGTAAAATCAGCAGTATACGAAATTCCTGCCAGGAGCGTTCCGTGATCGCGTCGATCACCTGTCCCTGGAGCGAGGGTGCAATCAGCGAGGCAATGGTCACCGCCACGACCGCGATGATCAGCCCGATCAGCAGATTTTTTGACTGAATAAAATAGCGCACCAGCCGCCCGAGGGTTTCCCCCATGTTTTTCGGTTTCTCCACCTGCTGCCCCATCGGCATGCGGCGGCGCAGATCCACCCTGGGCACAGATCCCGCAGCACCTGCATTTCCTGTATTTCCTGCGGTTCCATTATTTCCTGCCATTATACTGACACCCCCTTTCCCTTCCGGCAAAATATCTCTCTGCCGGACAAAATACCATTCCGACAAAATTTCTCTCCATCGGGCAAAATATTATTCCGGAAAATTTTTCTCTGCCAGGCAAAATATTATTCCGACAAAAATTCTCTCCGCCGGGCAAAATGCCATTCCGACAAAATTTCTCTCTGCCGGGCAGAATGTCATCCATATATCTGCCAGCAAATCCCCTGTAAGGCATCACCGGCGATGACTGCCTCTTTCCACTTTCTGTCATCATGCCTCGATCTCTCCCTTCTTCAGCTGAGACCTGCAGATCTCCTGGTATACATCCGAATTCTGCAACAGCTCCTCATGCGTACCGCTCGCACAGATGCGCCCATTATCCAACACGAGAATCCGATCCGCATCCTTGACGGAAAAAATCCGCTGTGTCACAATGATCCGTGTCGTATCCGCGAATTCCCGGTTCAGAGCCTCATAAAGCGCTGCCTCGGTTTTCAGATCCAACGCACTGCCAGAATCGTCAAATATCAGGATTTCCGGATTTTTAATGACCGCGCGGGCAATGGAGATCCTCTGCTTCTGCCCGCCGGAGAGCGAATGGCCGCCCTCGGTCACCTGCGTCTCATAGCCGTCCGGTGTGCGCAGGATGAATTCCTCCGCCTGCGTAATCCTGGCCGCGTGGCTGACCGGATCTGGATTGTCTCCGGCCGCCTGCGTCTGCCGGGCAGTCCAGTCGGTCGGATCCGGTGCTTTTCCGGCCTCTGACTTTTGAGACACAGTGTGCTTTTCACCCGCAGCAGCACTCACAACTTTCTGCCCCGCATCGCTTTCTGTCTCCGGCACACCACAGACTGCGGAAGAATTATCGGTTCCATCCGCAGCCGCTCCGACCGCAATTTCCTCATATCTGTCTTCACTGCCCCAGAGAATATTTTCACGGATGCTCCGGGAGAAAAGCTCCGTCTTCTGCTGCACAATCCCGATCTTATCCCGAAGCGTCTGCATCGGGTACGTGCGCACGTCCTGCCCATCCACCAGAACCTCGCCATCCGTCGCGTCATAAAAACGCGGGATCAACTGCACCAGGCTGGTCTTTCCGCTTCCGGTCGAACCGATGACCGCAATGGTCTCTCCCTGTTTTGCGCGGAAGGAAATGTGATCCAGCACCAGATTCTCCGGCGCGTCCGGAAACGCGAACGAGACGTCCCGGAACTCGATTTCGCCGCTCTGACACGCGGTGGATACATGGGCTGTCTCGTCCGACGTTCCACCGTTCGTCGCTCCACCAGTCACGCACACTGTCCCGGCAGTTTCCCCTTGCTTATTTACGTGACCAAAGCTGCCCTCCGCCTGTGCAGGCACACCGTCAAAACTCCCATCTTCCTGCGTCTGCACCACCGGAGTGTCCAGCACCTCACGGATACGCCTCCAGGATGCGGACGCACGCGTAAAGGTCTGAAAAATATTCGCAAAAAATACAATGCGCATCAGGATCAGCGACAGATACGTGAGTGCCGCCATCGTCTGGCCCGGCGTAATGCCGCCATCCTGCCGCACCGTATAGCCGCCGACATAGAGGACGCCGACCACGCACAGATTCAGAATAATATTGACAGAAGGATTCAGAAATGCGAGGATCGTCTGCGCCTGAAGATTCGTATCACAGAGAGAATCATTCGCCCCGGAAAAGTGCTCCAGCTCATAATCCTCCTTGACGTAGGCCTTTACCACCCTGGCTCCGGCAATGTTTTCCTGCATGCAGGAATTCACCCGGTCAAGCTTCTGCTGAATAACCGTATAGAGTGGTGAAACCTTTTTCAGCGTAACCACCACAATCACCGCCACAAACGGCAGACCGCAGGCTGCCACCAAAGCAAACCGCGGCGACTGGCGGTACAGCATATAGATGCCTCCCACAAACATAAGCACACACCGCACCAGCGAACGCACAGACATCATCACCATCTGCTCCACCTGCGTCACATCATTCGTAATCCTCGTCACAAGCGATCCAGTCGTAAAACGGTCGGTCTGTTCAAAAGAAAAATCCATAATCCGCGAAAACAGCGCTTTCCGGATATCATTGCCAAACTCCTGTGCGGCAATATTCGCAAAAACACCGCACAGCACCCCGCAGGTCCCTCCAAACACCACTAGCAGCACCATGCGGACGCCCTCCGTCAGAATCACCTCCATATTTGACGCGAGCACTCCGTCGTCCACAATCGTCGCCATCATGTCCGGCTGCAGCAGATCCATCGACAGCTCGCCCATCATAAACAGCGGCGCGAGCAGGCAATAAAACCAGTATTTTTTCAGATATTTCAGCATTTCGGCAGCTCCTTCTCAATAATATCAGAAAGCTCCCGCATCCGCTCCATAAGCTCCCGCTCACGTTCGGGTGTAAGAAGCTCTGTAATCTTCTCATCCGCCTTGCGAAGCTTCCCGTGAAGCTCCCTGGCGCAGTCCTCCCCCTTCGGGGTCAGATACAGATTCACATACCGCTGATCCCTCGGATCCGTCCTCTTTTCCAGATAGCCGGTCAGCTCCATCTCCTTCACAATCTGACTAACCGAAGCTGTCGTAATACCCCGGAATTGGGCCAGCTCCTTCTGGCTCGCGCCCGGATGCCACAGCAAAAAAGGTAATATCAGACGATACGATTCCGGAATGCCCGCCTCCATGGCAATTGATTTCATATAGTCCGTCCAGAGCCTGTACGTATCCCTGACCGTTCGCATTAATGTCTTTTCCACAAAAATTGCCTCCTGATTTAATTAGATTCCTACCTAATTATAATGCATAATTTCATTTTTTCAAGATGTCGGCCGCAAAAAATATTCGGTCAAAATCATAGCCGCCCTCTGGAGCATTCGTCCGGAACAGCGGCTATTACAAAATGCAGCAAATTGTTACTGTTCACAACCCGACCACGCACTTGCTGCGTGGTCAGGGCTTATCCCGCACGAAGTGTGGGATGCCACCCGGCGAGGGGCAAAAGCGTAGAGGCTGCAAGCATCCGGCCCATCGCGAAGCGATTTTAATTGGCCGGATGCCGTTACAGGTCACACCTGTAACGGCAAAAACAACGTAAATTTGGTCAGGGTGTGACCTGTAACAGCAAATTATATCGTTGACAAATTTAACTGCAATATAACTTGAATATATGACAAAATCATGCTATATTCAAAAAACCAGAGAAAAGGCGGAACATCAAAGGCATGCGGACGAAAAGATTCTCGTTAACTGATACTGATGCTGCGCTTTTTCTCACTACAAAGATCAAGGAGGACTACTAAATGAAAAAGAAGCTTTTGGCGGGACTGCTTGCGCTTGGCATGGCAGTCGGAATGACCGGAGGTGTGCTTCCTGCCGCCGCGTCGGACGGTGTGGCAGGGACGTATGAAGGCGTCGGAACGGGCCGCAACGGGGACATCGTGGTAGAGGTCACGCTTGACGACGACGGCGTGATCACGGACATCGAAGTGACGGAACATGAGGAGACCGATGGGGTCGGCACCCTCGCATTCGATCTGATCGATACGATGGTTGAGAACAATACAATTGCGGTTGACGCGGTGAGCTCGGCGACACTTTCCTCAGAGGGACTCATCGAGGCCGTCACGAATGCGCTGATCGCGGCAGGCGTGGATCCGGCAGATTATGAGAATGACGTCGAGGCCGAGCAGGGCATGGATACAACCTACAATGTGGATGTTATCGTGGTAGGCGCCGGCGGAGCCGGCATGGCGGCGGCTGCCAGCGCGGCTGAGCAGGGCGCGAGTGTTCTGGTGCTGGAGAAAAGTGCGGCAATCGGCGGCAACACGAAGCTCGGCGAGGGCACGTACAACAGCGCTGACCCGGAGCTGCAGGCGTCTGTTGAGATGACTGCGGACAACTGCGCAGAGGTCGAGGAAGCGCTTGCCACAGAGACGGACGATCCGGAGCTGCAGGCGCTGATTGACGATGTCGCCGCAGACTATGCCGAATGGCAGGAGACCAATGGCGAGACCTTATTTGACAGTGTCAACTGGCACGCGCTGCAGACCTATATCGGCGGCGGCTCCATCGATAACATCGAGCTGATCCGCCTGTACGCAGAGCAGGCTCCTGTTACACTGGAATGGCTCGAGGACGAGATCGGCATCCCGTTCAAGAGCGACTACATCTTTATGGCGATCGGCGGCAAATGGGCGCGCGGCCATCAGGTCGATCTGGTGGCGGCTACCGGCGCTGAGGGCGACAACGGCGGACGCGTTTACATTGACAAGCTGGAGGAATACGCGACCGAGCGCGGCGCGATCATTGAGACCAATTCCCCTGTGACCAGCCTTCTCGTAAATGAGGACGGCGCAGTGATCGGCTGTGAGGCAACCCGCACGGACGGCAGCGTCATCACCGCGTACGCGACGAGCGTCATCCTGACGACCGGCGGCTACGGCGCGGATTCCGAGCTGGTCCTGAAATACAGCGACGGCGCGATTACGACGACCCTGCACAGCTGTGCAGTGACCAGCACCGGCGACGGCCTGTCACTGGCGGAGGCCGTAGGCGGCAATCTGATCAACCTTGACCAGATTCAGGTACATCCGCTGGGCGACCCGATTGATGATTGCGGCTGCGTGAGCGAGTTTGTCGGAAACTGGCTGAGCGCGACCGAATACCTCTTTGTAAACAAAGAAGGCGAGCGTTTTATCAATGAGGACAATACCCGTTACGCGATCAGCATGGCGGAGCTGGAGCAGACAGACGGCGAGATGTGGCTGATCGTGGACAGCAGTGAAATTGCCGATGACGACACACGCGACGAACTGATCGAAAGCCTTCTGGCGGACGGCCATTCCTACGTTGCGGACACGCTCGAGGAGCTGGCGGAGCTGATCGGCGTCGATCCGGATACCCTGGTCGCTACTGTTGAGAAATACAACGAAGGCATGCTGAACGGCGAAGATGAATATGGCAAGTCCGCGAGCGCGGATTCCGTCATCGAGCAGGGGCCGTTCTACGCAAGCCTGCGCACCCCGACCGTTCATTACACCATGGGCGGTATCGAAATCAACACAGAAGCACAGGTTATCGATACCGAGGGCAACGTGATTGAAGGCCTCTATGCGGCAGGTGAAGTCACCAGCGGCATCCATGGCAACAACCGCCTCGGTGGAAACGCATACCCGGATATCATGACATTCGGACGCATCGCCGGCCTGAACGCGGCGGCGGCAGTGGCTGAGTAAAAAACGGGGGAATCGGATAGGGGGAGTTATTCGCCCCCTATCCAGAGTTCCCGATTTGCTTCGCCGCACAATCGCTGCAGAAACCCCTTCTTATTACAAAAGATGTGTGAAAAATATGTAAAATAAAAGTACTGCTCTCGCCAGGCGCACCAAAAAAGCAGCCCCAGATTTACTCTGAGGCTGCTACCAGCTGTATCTCCGTCCCGGTATTCCAGGAATCATGGTCACCCGGTTCATCGAAATAATATGTCCCCGAATACACGGAAAACGGCTCCCGCGCCTCCTCGAATGAAACCACCCGGGGGCCTTTGCCAGGTTCAGAGAAATAAACTCCATATAACTGCCGGCCCTTTACCAGAACATTGTCCACTGTCACATGCCGCGAAGAAACTGAGTCTCTGCGCGGTTCCGGGGGACGTCTCGTCCAGTTGGTAACCTGGATGGTCCAGCTGGCCGCTTCTCTGGCAAGCGCGAAATAACGCGTCCGGTCGTATGCACTTTTTATCGGCTCATCGCTGTCGTCCGTCAAGGTGAGAAGCGTTCCTCCCGACAGGATAAATCCCATCTCATATTGCGCGTCTGTCTCCGGATACTGATTTACCGGATTGACAATGCGCATCTTCTTTGGCACGCCATGCAAAGAATCCGGGGTCAATACCGTCTTTTGGCCAAGCAGGGTCAGGGTTTCAATATTAGTGTATTCTAAAGCGTTTCGTACAATATCTTCTACACTCGCGGGGAGTGTCAGCTCCTTCAGAAGAGAACATTCAGCAAATGCATGCTTGCCGATACGGATTACGCCCTCTGGTATGGTAAGCTCTGCCAGCTGATGACATTCGCTGAACATATCTTCCGCTATCTCTGTAATTCCCTCAGGAAGCTTAACGGATGTCAGGCTGGTGCAGTCTGCGAACGCAGCGGCGCCGATGCCGGAAAGCTTTTTGGGCAGGACAATTCTGGAAAGGCTGCTGCAGCCCGCGAATGCGCTTTCGCCAATTTCTTCTACGCTTTCCGGCAGGATTAACTCAGTCAGATTCCTGCATCCAAAAAAAGCGGCAGCCCCGATCCGCTGCAACCCCATCGGCAAAACCACGTTTTCCAGAAGTTCAAAGCCATAAAAGAAATTATCCGGAAGCTCCGTCAGTCCTTCGGGCAGTGTGATCTCCCTGCTGTCTTTCTGATATAATAATGACGGCTCTTCCTGTTCAAAGACAATTTCCACCTCGTCGCAGCCAAAAAACGCATCCGCCGCGATTTCAACCTGTGGATTTTTAATGATCACGGATTTCAGATTCGTACACATGGCAAATGCCATGCTGTCTATGGTCCGGATGGAGGCCGGAATCACAACCGATGTGAGCGCACTGCAGCAGGCAAAAGCATACAGGTCGATGGTTTCAAGGGTATCCGGAAACAGAATCTCTTTCAGGCTGGCACACCCGGCAAATGCCATAGGATAGATATCGGCAAGGTGGATGGGCAGTTTTACGGATTCCACCGACATAAATGCGCAGGATATCCCACGCAGAGACGTCACATTCTTTAACAGACGGTTCGGAAATACGAGCTCCCGCTGATCCTGCCTGTTCACCCAGGTAATGCGGCAGCCTTTTTCCAGCGTAATATAATGGAACGAATCCTCGGTCTCTGTGCGGAATTTCCGATCCTTGCCATCTACCTTTAACTCGATATAATAACCGTCATAGTATTTATCCCATGCACAATAATCTCTATAATACCAGCTGTACTCTGAAATCAGAAAATTTGCCTTCAGTCTGAGCGGAATCATAAGCCTCAGCGCACGATCCAGATCCTCCCGGATCAGAGGCATAATGGCTTCTGCTGTTCGCTTAAGATCCGGCCAGTCCGGAAAGGAACGTTTGTTTTGCGATGCACTCTGCAATTCCGCATATTTATCGGCGAGTGCCTGCATTATTTTTTCAGTATATTCTATGACACCGCGCACCGATTCTTCATCGAAAGCCGGCGCAAACGCATGCTCGGCCAGCAGGCTGTTCAAATCCTGCGCAGACTGCAGAAAATCAACTTGAAAGTATAATTCGCACATGCTCTTCGGCTTTTCTGTCTGGCCGGCAATCCATCGCAGATATTCATACGATTGATTGATACGATAGCTGCATTTGCCCGCAAGACTTCGAAATTTGCTGTTATAGCCGGTGTCTATGCCAGGATAAATTTTTGTACTGATATAAGATGTGCCAACAAAACCCACTTGTACTCCCTCCTGCTGTTTTTATATAATATTTTTTGCCGTTCTCTAAATGCACGGCCGCGTTTATCTGCCTGAAGGTATTTTATCATAAAAAACAGTAACTATAAAGCAAAATTTAATACTTTCCAGCTTCTCACACGATTTTTCAGTACGTAATTATTCGTATGTCTTTTCTGTTGCAGGTTTCTGCTGTGCATGATACAAGGAAAGCCGCGCATAAAAAAGAAAAGCCACAGGATATCAGATTAAATCCTGTGGCCAGTCATGTTATTTCTTATATTTGACATTCACTGCCGTCATATTACCCCTTGGCATTTCGTTTTTTTCTTCGATTTCCCGTCATCCAGATGATACCGGTGCCGGAAGCAGCCATTAACAATATCCAGAAGGCAATCTGGCTATTATCTCCTGTATTTACGCTTTCAGAAGTTGTTGTGGCAGATGTAGTCTCTGTCTCTGTCTCAGTTTCTGTTTCTGCCTCTGTCTCCGTTTCTGCCTCCGCCGCAGCTTCCGTCTCTGTCTCTGTTTCCGTCTCCGTCTCTGTTTCCGTCTCCGTCTCCGTTTCTGTTTCAGTCTCCGTTTATGTAAATGTATCAGTTACTGAAAATATAACAATAACAAGAACAATAAAATAAACAGTGGCTATAACTGAGTAATGGAGGT
>JAJQBS010000047.1 GCA_021203145.1 Lachnospiraceae bacterium
GATAAAATCTACGTTTTTTCAATTTTAAAATTTCTTCATGAAACAACCCTGTTACCTTTTTTAGAAAAGTATTTTGCAGGATTTTTACCTGTAAAACCGGAGAAGGTGGGATTTGAACCCACGCACCGCTATTAACGATCTACTCCCTTTCCAGGGGAGCCCCTTCAGCCGCTTGGGTACTTCTCCATAACGTCTAAATTAATAACTTACACATATAGGTATTACATCTATTCAACGGAGAGGGTGGGATTCGAACCCACGCGCCCTTTCGGACAAACGGTTTTCAAGACCGCCTCGTTATGACCACTTCGATACCTCTCCATCATATCCGCCGCGAATGTCTTCCTCTATACCAGATCACTACGGCTGCCAAAGCCTGTCTTTCGAATGATCAGACCCTGACATTGCGAACCGCACGTCCATTCGGAATGAAATACTTATCAAGCTTGCTCTCGCTCCGAATTGTTTAGCGCGTTTGATATCATATCAGTTTTATCGCCTTCTGTCAACATGTTTTTTTCATAATTTTCGTCTATGTTTTTTTCATAATTCTCGTCTATTTCAGCTCTATTTTAATGGCGTCTGCGGTCTGCCACTGAGCAAAACGGAAGGGGTATCTCAACTCACAGGTTTCGATGCCTTGCCATTATCTGAATGAAACCGTCTTCAGTGATGCAGCGAACGCATTCTTCGCCTGAGCAGTGTTTCCGCATAGTCGAGGTCTTCCGGCGTTGTAATTTTGATGTTGCTGTAATCTCCCTCTACCAGTTTTACCGGGATTCGCAAAAAACACTCCGCGACCATGGAATCATCTGTAATGCTTATCTTCGGATACTCTTTCTGAAATAACTCATCGTATCCCCGGCGGATCAGGGCATATGAAAATGCCTGCGGGGTCTGAATCGTCCAGAGCTTTTCACGCGGTATTGTCTTCTCTACATATTCCTCCGGATTGCCCTGCTTAATGGTATCCTTGACCGGCATTCCGACTACACAGGCAGGGTTGTCCGAAAGTGCTTCGAAAACACGGTTGAGGATCGCTTCATCAACAAACGGCCTCGCGCCGTCATGGATCAGCACATAATCACAATTTTCGATTGCCTTCAGGCCTTCATAAACCGAATCTGTGCGCTCCCGGCCGCCCTCCACGATTTTTCGTATTTTTGAAAAACCGTAATGCTCCGCAAATTGTTCGCGGCACTGTTCTTTTTCACCAGAGCCGCACACCAGTACGATCTCGTCAATGAGCGTGCAGGACTGGAATGCCTGAAGCGAATACCAGAGCACAGGATAGTCTCCAAGCATCCTATATTGTTTTTTTATCTTACTCTTCATCCGGCTTCCGCTTCCGCCGGCAAGTACAATTGCTACATTTTTCATATTATTATCTCTTCGCTGCCATGCATTCCCATATTTATGATAAAGCAACCATCAAAAAGGCAGTTGACTTATTCTTTCTGTAAATTACTGATCGCCCGAAGCAGGCGGGATTTCCTGCAAGAAGCATTTTTTCATCAACTGCAATACTTTCACCGCTCGCCAAGCCTCAGGTTTGGCACCGCATTCAGATCCAGCCCATGACGGACGCCTTTCCTGTATTCATAGTAGCCTGCAGCGCCGATCATTGCCGCATTGTCTGTGCAGAAAATCGGCGACGGACGGTAAAAACGAATCCCTCTCTCCTGACAGGCCGACTCCGCAGCTGCGCGAAGCGCGCTGTTTGACGCGACCCCGCCGGCCAACGCAAATTTATCCAGGCCGGACTCTTTTACGGCGAGCATCGCATGTTCCACGAGCACGTCAACGACCGCCTTCTGAAAGGAAGCAGCCACATCTGCCTCAGAGATCGGCTCCCCCTTCATCCGGCATCCGTTCAGGTAATTTAATACCGCCGACTTCAGCCCGCTGAAGCTGAAGTCATACGGTGCCCCGGCGACTTTGGCTTTCGGAAAGGCGATGGCGTCCGGATTCCCCTCTTTCGAGAGGCAGTCGATCTTCGGCCCGCCGGGGTAGCCGAGACCGATGGCCCGCGCTACCTTGTCATAGGCTTCTCCTGCGGCGTCATCCCTCGTACGTCCCAAGATTTCATATTCACCATAGTCTTTTACGCGTACCAGGTGTGTGTGTCCGCCAGAGACTACCAGGCAGATAAAGGGCGGCTCCAGATCCTTGTTTTCTATATAATTCGCGGAAATATGCCCCTCAATGTGATGAACTCCCACCAGCGGAAGCTTTCGGGCATAGCTGATCGCCTTCGCCTCGGCGACTCCGACCAGAAGCGCACCTACTAGCCCCGGCCCATATGTGACCGCAATGGCGTCCAGATCATCCCATGTTTTTCCGGCCACCTCCAGAGCCTCCCGGATCACCTGGTTGATCTTTTCGATGTGCTTCCGGGAAGCGATTTCCGGAACGACCCCGCCATAAACCTTGTGCAGATCAATCTGGGAAAATATGATATTCGACAACACCTCCCTGCCATTTCTTACAACCGCTGCCGCCGTCTCGTCACACGAGCTTTCAATCGCCAGGATGCAGACGTCTCCCAATCTCTCGTTTGCATCCATGGCTTTTTTCTCTATGCCTTCCGTCCCCATTTTATTTCCATTCCCTTTCTGAGACAGTCCGGAAAACAGCCGCTCTCCGATACGGTCTGATCAGCGAACCGCAATCGCCGGAAGCGGTCTGTCCCGGGCAACCCGGAATCCAGATTTGCCTTTTAACACTGAAATTCACAAAATCACACAAAGCAATACCCCCGCTCAGTCATTCGTCCTGAAAATCCAGCTCTACACTTTTCCCATCCTTTCCGGGATATGAGTTGGGAAAAATCTTGCGCACCTGCTCCATATAATCCTCGGGGCGAACCAGAGACGGACTGTAATGAGTGAGCCACAGTTCCTTTGGTTGGGCGCGGTGAGCCAGCCTGGCTGCCTCCGCAAATGTCATATGCCTGTGCTCGATGGCCTTCTTGGCCTTATCCGGTTCGCCATACATCCCTTCACAGATAAAGAGATCCGAGCCTTCCGCATGCCGTGCGATGGATTCCGTCGGCCTGGTGTCTGTGGTATAAGTCACTTTAATACCGCGCCTGTCCGGCCCCAGGACATCCTTCGGCCGCCAGATCTGTCCATTTTCTTCAATCACTTCTCCCTTTTGAAGACGGCTCCAGTATTTCATCGGAATCTGTGCCTTCCGGGCACGCTCTACATCAAAACGGCCTGCGCGCGGAATTTCCAGACAGTATCCGTAGCATAGGACATTGTGGTTGACGCGAAAGGCCGTAATCCGATAGCCATGATGCTCGAACACCTGCTCCGTTCCCTGTATTTCCTCGAAAGCAATCGGGAAAGGCAGCTCTGGAGCAACCACCCGCAGCGCATTTACAACCCGCTCCAGACCTTTTGGCCCGATCAGCGTCAGAGGTTCGACTCGTTCCGCATTCCCCATTGTCAGTAAAAGCCCCGGCAGTCCACTGATATGATCCCCATGATAATGAGTAAAGCAGATCGTGTCAATCGGTTTGAAACTCCAGCCTTTCTCCCGCACCGCGATCTGAGTTCCTTCGCCGCAGTCGATCAACAGATTGCTTCCATTAAAACGCGTCATCAGGGACGTCAGCCACCGATAAGGCAGCGGCATCATGCCGCCGCTTCCAAGCAAGCACACATCCAGCATAAAACCCCTCCCTACAGATACTCTTCTATTTTCACCGGGATTACAAATTGACGAACCATCCTGTCATAGCAGCTCTCACAGAGACAAAAGGAATGTCGTTCCCCGTCCTTTCCTGAAAAATATCCCCATTCCTGCTCCACCACAAGTACGCCCTCCCGGTACATACCGTCTTCTATTTCAATTGTCTTTCCGCAGCCATTGCAGTGCAAGATCTTCTGATCCTTCATTTCCCAGTCCTCCTTCGTCAATCAACAGTCATTCCCGACCGGAAGCACGGCTTATGCAATTCCGTCTGTCAGGGATGCTTTCACAGTATAGCGTGAAGCATCCCTTCTGGCTACTGGAAAACGATGAGAATAACCAATGCGCAGCGTTCATCGTAACACGGCATCGTCCAGCGGCCCGGTCCACATGATCACCGCATCCTCTGCCGGTTTTTGATAAAAATTTTTGCGGTTCCCGGCAAAAACAAATCCAAGCTTTTCATAAAGCCGCAGGGCAGCCGTGTTGCTTTTCCGGACTTCGAGGGTAAAACGCAAAACGCCGCGCGCTCTGCCCAACTCCATGAGATAAAGAAGCATCGCGTATCCGATTCCCCTGCCCTGCAGATCCTTTCGAACAGCGACATTCATGACATCGGCAGTATCGAAGCTCTGCAGCAGGCCGCAATATCCCGCAAGCTCCCGGCTATCCTCCAGTCTCGCGACGAGATACAGCGCATCCTTTCCCTTTATCGTATCACGAAAGCCGATTTCACTCCAGGGCTGAGAAAAAGAATCCCGTTCTATTCTGGCCACTTCCGGGAGATCCGATGGTTTCATGGGGGCTATCCAGATCCGGGAGCTCTCGCACTTTGCCGTTCTCATACCTTCTGCCCTTCTTCTTTTTTTTGCGCGGCCCGTTCCCGCTCCGCCTGAGAAAGGCGCATGTATTCCGGCTTATGTTCGTCCGCTGTCTGAATCTTTCCTTCCTTATAGTATTGCATGGCAAGCACGGCAACGGAAGCTGCCCTCTGCCGATTCAGATGCGCCGGGGCAAACTGATAAGGCACTGCGACCTGTTTCAGAATCATCTCCCGGTAGACGGGTACACCGTCTCCGAGGAATATCACATCCTGCCCGAGGTCATTCACAGCCTGAAGGATGTCAGCGACTGCCATCGGCTCCTGCGGCCGTTTCGTAACAAACTCACCAGCTTCGAAGGAATATATGCCGGTATAAACCTGGCTTCTGCGTGCATCCATCATCGGACAGATATTCCCTGAAAAACCATATAGATTCCAGGCAAGCGCATCTACAGTCGGCACCGAGACCAAAGGCAGATCCAGGGCAAGCCCGAGTCCTTTTGCCGTCGCGGAGCCGATGCGGAGGCCGGTAAACGAGCCCGGCCCGCCTGCCACCGCAATCGCGTCAAGTGACTGAAGATCCAGGTCGATCATTCTGGTCACCTCGTCCATCATTGGAAGAAGGGTCTGCGAATGCGTCTTTTTATAATTTACGGTATACTCAGCCAGAAGGGTGTCATCCTCGGCCACTGCCACGGAAGCCACCAGTCCCGAGCTGTCAATTGCTAAAATCTTCATATTCTGTACTCTTTTCTGCCGCAGGCCAAATACTGCCCGGTTCCGTCGATGAGCCTGTCACCCAGTATCCTGGCTTACCAGGCATGTCCCCCAATAGCTGGCTGTCCTGTACATCTCATCTTATGCCGCCTGAGTATTTCTGCCATCTCTGCTGTCTGACACTATAGCACCATAATTTTCCGATAATCGAATCCCCGCTCCGGCTCTTTTTCAATCCTGATATGGACGGATCCGGGCGGCAGCAGCTCCTCCACCAGATTTGCCCATTCGATCAGGCAGACGCCTTCACCATAAAAATAATCCTCATAGCCGATCTCATCCATCTCTTCGATATCGGCAATCCGGTAAACATCAAAATGATAGAAAGGCAGTCTGCCTTCCTCATAAACCTGCAATATCGTAAAGGTCGGGCTGCAGACCGGCTCTATGATGCCCAGGCCTTCCGCAAAGCCTTTCGTGAATACGGTCTTTCCGACGCCCAGATCGCCCTCCAGCGCAAAGACCTGACCTGGAATCGCTTTTTCTCCGAGACCGCGCCCGAATAGATAAGTCTCCTGCTCGGAGTTTGTCTCCACTGTCATCATTTAACCCCCAGAAATCTCTGTTCCCGCCAGTTTTCCAAAATTTTGCGTTCTTCCATGGTATTCGATGCCAAAATATGGTATGCCCAGGCACATATAGTCCGCCCTCATTCATGCAGGAACTCATATAATTCGTTCTCACCCATGCAGGAACGCATATGGTTCGTTCTCACCTATGCAAAAACATGTATGATTCACTTCTCAACCATGCAGGAACGCAAACGGATCCTCGTCTGCAAGAAAATGCAGCAGCATGTAAGAACAGACAATTGCCACGCGCTCTTCCTGCAAAATCCTGCGCACCTCGTCCCGATCCGCAAGGACGACTTCGATTTCCTCCGACTTTTCCTGCAGATCCGCGCTGATCGTTCCGTCCGCGTATCCATAGACCGTGCCGCAGCACTCATCGGTCATGCCGATGGTCGTATAATACGGCTTTTCATAGATCGTATCAACCGGAATCGGGTGAAGGGTCAGTCCCGTCTCTTCCTTCATCTCACGCACGGCAGCCACATGGTAATTCTCCCCCGGCTCCACCAGCCCGGCAGGAAATTCATAAATATAATTGTCAATCGAGTAGCGGTACTGTCGGATCAGCACCACGCGGTCATGTTTTTCACCATAAAGGCTGTAGATTATCACTCCGTCCGGCGACTGCTGCTTTGTGGAAAGCTCAAGTCCTTCTACGCTCTTCGTCCTGGAAGCGACATAATATTTCCCCGCGTGTCCCTTATGGTTCTCCACGTCCAGCTCGTAAAGATTTACATACGGATTGTCCGTGTCCTTTTGAATTTTTCTGATTTTTCCCATTTTCCTAAAACTCCTGCTTCTCTATTGCATTAGCTTCTCTATTGCGTTAAAATCCCCTTTGGTCTTGCACATTTTTGCTCTCTATGATCGATTCGAGCTTTTATCCGGCAGAAGCCGCCCTGCTGTTTCTGTACTATCATACCACAGACGAAAAAATATTCAATTATTTTTTATCTTCCGAAAAATTCCAGAAAAAGAAGTTGACGAAAGCCGAATTTATGGTATACTAATACCAGTGCAATTGAAAAATACCCAGACAGTTGTGTCTTGCACAATCTACAGCTGGAGGGAGGTTAGGTGTGAGACAATGTCAAATGTTATCGTAAAAGAAAACGAGTCACTGGACAGCGCTTTGCGTCGTTTCAAGAGAAACTGCGCGAAAGCCGGTATCCAGCAGGAGATTCGCAAGAGAGAGCATTATGAAAAGCCGAGCGTAAGACGTAAGAAAAAGTCCGAAGCCGCTCGCAAAAGGAAGTACAATTAAGTACAGGCAATTCAGGTATCTGCCGTTTCGGTACCGCCTGAGTTGACGGGCTTTGACAGATGTAAAGGCAAACCCCCTGGCTGATTTACAGCCGGGGGGTTTAATGCACAGAGCCGGGCAAGGAAATTTTGCGGCTGAAGCCGCACCCGGCTCGCGCAGGCGGATAGGGGAGAAAAGCACTCCCCTATCCGATTGCACAGAGCCGGGCAAGGAAATTTTGCGGCTGAAGCCCATATCTTACACGTAAGTCACCTTTTTCCCATGCCGCGCAATCTGTTTTTTCAGGTCATCAGGCATTTGAGATGACAGAATGATTTCCCTTATATTCCATGGAAGCGCATAATCATCAATCTCTTTTAGGCTGCCCGGCAGACTGATTCTGACCAGACCACTGCTGCCATCGAAAGCGCTCTTTCCGATCTTTGTAACTCCTTCCGGGATGGATATTTCACTCAACCTGTAGCAGCCTCTGAACGCACTGTCGCCGATCTCTCTGAGGCCGTCCGGGAACCGCACAAATTCCAGACCACGGCAGTTCCTGAATGTGTTTTCCTCGATTATCGTGATTCCTTCCGGGATGACGATTCCGCTCAGATCCCAGCATTCTTCAAAGGCGCTGCTGCCGATTACAGACATGCGCGCCGGCATATGGATTTCGCTCATCTGATAGCAATCATAGAAGGCAGATTCGCCAATTTCATCCAGACTGTCCGGCAAATAAACGCTATGCAGATCCCTGCGGTCTCTGAACAGATTTTTTCGTATTGTTTTCACATCCTCAGGCACATAAAGGCTTCCTCTCTTTGGAAATAAAGGAAGGCATAATGACAGCTCTGTGCTTACAGATAATTCCGAATATTTGACCTCCAGGTCACCGGGGAGGTGCAGCGTATACAAATGCCTGCAGCCAGAAAAAGCAATATTCAAAATCTGAGCCACCCAGTCTCGCCGCTGTGCCTGGCGGCTCATATCATAGATCGTGTGATTTTTTCCAGCCTTTACAATTCCGTCCGGAATGTAGAGTGTTTGAACAGAAACGGAGCCGGATTGTCCAAATGCCCGTTCTCCAATCTCCTCCAGAGTATCCGGCAGCCGGACCTTATCAAAGCCGCAGCCCCAGAAGGCTTCATCCCCAATTTCTGTAAGTCCCTCCGGAAAACAGATCCTGTGTAGAGAATAACAATTATAAAATGCTTTTTGATCTATTTTTTTCACCATTTCAGGAAGATGGACTTCTTTCAGAAAAATGCAGCCACTAAATGCTGACGAAGGAATGGTAACCAGCTGATCCGGAAGTCTGATTTCCTTCAGCGACTTACAGCCCATAAAAGCACACTCGTCAATCGAATGAACGCTGTCCGGAAGATGCATCTCCTTCAGGGAAGTGCAATTCACGAAAGCATATTTCTCAATAGTATGAATCCCATCTGGAAGTTCCACTTTTTCCAGTGCGGTACAGCCATCGAACAAGAAACTGCTAATGTGATTTACACTTTCCGGTATGACTACTTTTTTCAGCAAAACACAGCCCCGGAATGCGCCGGAACCAATTTTGCTTACATTCTCTGGTATGAGTATTTCCTTCAACGAAACACAGCCCTGGAATGCGTTTGATCCAATCTCACTTACACTGCCCGGTATATGAACCGATTCGAGCGCTCTGCATCCATGAAACATATCATTCTCAATGGATAAAATGCCTTCTGGAAGGGATATAGTTCTCAAATCTTCACAGCCATTAAACATTTCTCTGTTAAACTGCGTAAGTCCATCCGGAATGGTAAGCTCGCTGATGGTTTCTCTGCATCGAAGGGTATAGCTCGTTGTACAGGTAGCGTCCCATTCAGCTCCACCATCATCATAGCTGGAGATCTCTTTTTTCTGCCCGATCAGCAGGATTCCTTCAAAGAAAAGAAGCTCTCCTCCTGTCCGTACTCCGCAGAAACGGCCATCCAATACGACTAGATTATCGGTAGTAAATTCTTTCTTGCCGGTCCAGTCATTCAGCCCTAATGGCTGCCCCCATGTCACTTCCCATTCTTCCGATATGAGAATGTAGTAGTGATCAGCCTCCTTTTGAATCCGTTCGGCATCTTCAGCGGAGTAAGTCTGCTGATAAAATTCCGGCACGGCATTTTCCTCCGGAATGGAGGCAATTGTCCAAAAGGTATTTGTCTTTTCCATACAGATTATTTCCTTCCCCCTGCGCCATCTTCTTTTCTTTCTTCCCAGTCGCGCAGTCCCAGCCTCTGGCGGGCCTTGGCTTCCTCCAGAGTAATTTTCTCCGGGGCGTCCTTTAAGTACTCCTGAAGCTCCAAAAGGCCTTCCCCGGTGACATTGTTGATACAGAAAATCCGCTCACAGTTGGCGTTTTCCAGCCACTGCCGCACCATCGGTATGTTGGCATAGGGCGAATCGACCTTCGTGATGATCCCGATGAGCGGCCGGTTGAGAAATGCGTTGCAATTACAGGTAAAAATCGTAAAAGGCTCGTCGGCCGCGCATACAATTGCCACGACATCCGCCTCAAAAGAAAAACAGGCAAGTCCCACGCCGACCTGTTTGGACTCTGCGTACTCTCCAGGAGTGTCAATCATATCGTCGCCTGTATAGGTATATTGCGTTTTCTGGTAATGAAGCTCCTCTCCCTTCATCACCTGAGTCAGCGAAGTCTTCCCCGCCTCGCTTCTCCCCATCAGGAACATTTTTTTCATTTGATATAGCCTCACAAATAAAGTAATCGAACAGGTTCCTTTCAGCTTTCCGTGATGTCGCAGACGGGAAAGTGCAACTCATCCCGGAAAAAAGTGGTCACCGCCTCGATAGAGGAGCGCACCTCGTCATGCCGCCCGGTCAGGATCAGTGCTCCGTTAAAACGATCCAGAAATCCGATCTCCACGCCGCCGTTCTTGATTGCGATATCCGCCGCGACGACAACTGCCTCCCAGGGTGTAAAATTCATAAATCCGAGCGTTTCTCCGGTATGATCCTCCCCCTCGTGCACCCCGATATGCAGCCCGAGGGTCTGATAAACCTCCCGCCTGGATGTCCCGATCAGATGCGCCAGGCTCACCTCACAGCTCGGGACACGCACCCGCACAAGCCGGAGCGTCTCCCCGGGTTTTCTGTTGTCATAGTCATGAAAAATTTTACGGAGAAACTCTTCTCTGGTAAGTCTCTGATTCATCAATGTATCCCCATTTCGCCGACAGGTGCCTGGTTTGTCCATTTTCCACTGCTGCTTCTCTTCAGGCCAACAGGTGTCTTACACCTGCAGACCGAAATGCACATTACCGAATGCGAGCCACCTGTCAACAGTCAGTAGCTGCCAACAACTGAACACTGTCATCGGACTCTGACCGCCGAATATCAATCACTGTCCACTAATCACGGACTGCTAACGACCAGCCACATACCACTGACCACTAATCACTAATCGCTGACCACTATCTCTTTGTCAGCGGGCAGACGACATAGTGCAGCTCGTCCTTAAAGTAGCGAAGCACTTCCGTGAGTGCGCTCGTGACGTCTGAAATATCTCCCGATACGATCAGGGTTCCGGTAAAACGATCCGCGAACCCCAGGTAAACATCCCCGCTTTTCACTGCGATGTCGGAGGCAATCACGGCAGACTCCGGCGGCGTCATATTCATAATGCCGATCGCAGACGAACGGTAGTCAATCGCCGGATTCATCCCCAGCTTCTGATAGATAATCGGAGCAGGGCCTCCCATCACATGTGCAAGGGTAATCTCCTTGCCGGCAACTGTCTCCTGCACAATCCGGATCTGATCTTTTCTGTTATCCATGTGAATCCCTCATTTCTTCCATATGGAGTTCTGATTCTGTTATTCTACCATATATGATTCCGATTGAAAAGCCTTTTTTTGATTGTTTTTGTGTTTTTTTGCTTAATTATTGCCTGTTTATGTTGTTTTTAGCTGAATTTGCATGTTGTTTTTGTTATTCCGTCTGTATTCGCGTGTTGTTTTTGTTATTCCGTCTGTTTCAGCCCTGGTACCAAACAGAAAGCGGAATGTGCAAGCTCTTTTTGCAATAAAAATTACAGGTTTTTACTCGGTCAAAGCCCTGCACTGCTTCGCAAAAATAAGCAAAATCTGGAATTCATAAATCTTTTTTTCCCGCGCACACTATTGTCATCAAACATGATGATCTCAGTTTTACTTTAGTCTGATTATCTGATCACCGGGAAGGGGGATCGCTCTATGAAAAACCGTTTTTTCCGCTGCGGGATGTATGGCTGGTGCATGGAAGTGCTCTGGACCGGACTGCACTCTTTACTGAACCGGGATCCGAAGCTGATGGGATTCTCCTCACTGCGCATGTTCCCCATTTATGGCATGGCGTCCCTGATCGCTCCTCTTTCCCATGCGCTGAAAAAATTCAATACCTTTACACGGGGGCTTATCTACATGGTCTGCATTTTCACCGTAGAATTTGTCTCTGGCAGCTGGCTGAAAAAGCGAGGGCGATGTCCCTGGGATTACAGTGACTCACCCTGGCAGGTCAATGGTGTGATTCGGCTCGACTATGCGCCGATCTGGTTTCTGACCGGATTATTTTTTGAGAAAGCAGGGAAAAATGGAGGCTGAACCTCCATTTTTATTTTTCAAGATTTTCCACTACAACTCCCAGTGCTTCCAGTTTCGCCCTCGCAATCTTGAGCTGATATTGCAATTCTTCATCCCTGTCTGCCGACTTCAGGATTCTCTGCAATTTTGAATATTCCTCTATCAGAAGCGTCATTAGTACTTTTTCTGTCACTTCTATCCCCTCCATATCTATCAATCTCGCTTTTCCGATATGATTATGCTGCTCCATCCAGGTTTAAAAGCTACTTCTGCTATTGACTTCGCTCTGTTTTTCTATATTCATTCTAATATAGCCCCCGGAAGAAGTCAATCATAAGTGAAAAGGAACCAAAATTGATAATATGCAATGAAAATATGACGCCCACCGCGCTTTTGCGCGATGAACGTCATAATATTCATTGTAAAGTCATTTCCACCCGGACATCTGCCCTGTCACGGTTTCACGACAATGTTCACAATCTTCTTCGGCACATAAATCTCTTTGACCACAGTACCGGCAAGCTTTGCTCCGAGTGCTTCCTTCCCTTTCGCGATCGCGTCGTCCTTTGAGATGTCGACTGGAATGGAGATGACGACTTTGGTCTTGCCATTGATCTGTACCGGAATCTCGATCTCGTCATCCTTCATGGCCTCCTCGTCCGCCGTCGGCCAGGTGGTGTGGAAGACAGAATCGGTGTGTCCATACATCTCCCAGAGTTCCTCGGTAATGTGCGGGGCAAACGGGGCGAGTAGCCGGATAAAGGTCTCAATGGTCTCGCGGTCGATGCCGCCGGATCTTCTGGAAATGTCGATGAGCTTGTTGTTGTATTCCATGAAGCCGGAGATCACAGTGTTCAGGCTGAAGCTTTCCAGGCGCTGCGTGATGTCGTACACCAGCTTGTGGCGCGTCTTGACCATCTCAGCCGTCTCCGGCACATTCGCCGCAAGGCTGTCGCAGGCAAGCTTCCAGAAACGGTTCAGGAAACGATATACGCCGTCGATGCCGCGGTCGTCCCACTCAGCGTCGAGCTCGGGCGGTCCCACGAACAGCTCATACATGCGCAGAGAGTCGCAGCCATAGTCGCGCACCAGGTCGTCCGGCGCCACGACATTGCCCTTGGACTTGCTCATCTTGATGCCGTTTTTGCCGGTGATCATACCCTGATTGAAGAGCTTCTGGAACGGCTCGTCAAAATCAATCACGCCGATGTCGCACAGGAACTTGGTATAAAAGCGTGAATACAGAAGGTGCAGCACCGCGTGCTCCACGCCGCCAATGTACATGTCGACCGGCAGGTATTTGTCTGCTTTTTCTCTGGATACCAGCTCTTTGTCATTTTTATTGTCCACGTAGCGCAGGAAGTACCAGGAGGAGCCGGCCCACTGCGGCATGGTATTGGTCTCGCGCTTCGCATCAGCGCCGCAGACGGGGCATTTGCAATTGACCCACTCGTCGATCGCGGCCAGCGGCGATTCACCCGTGCCGGTCGGCTCATAGAACTCGACCTCCGGCAGGCGCAGTGGCAGCTCTTCCTCCGGCACCGGGACATTGCCGCAGTGCGGGCAGTGAATGATCGGAATCGGCTCGCCCCAGTAGCGCTGTCGGGAGAATACCCAGTCACGCAGCTTGTAGTTCACCGTTGCGCGACCGATGCCCATCTTCTCAATGATATGAGGTGCTTCTTTTTTCAGTACGGCGGACTCCATGCCGTTCCAGTCGCCGGAATTGATCATGGTGCCGGACGCGGCGGTGTAGGCCTCCGTCATATGTTCGATCTCCTGTCCATCCTTCGCGATAACCTGAATGATCGGGAGGTTGAACTTCATCGCAAACTCAAAGTCGCGGTCGTCATGTGCCGGTACGCACATGATTGCGCCGGTACCATAATCCGCCAGTACATAATCAGAAAGCCAGATCTGAATCTTTTTGCCGTTCAGCGGGTTGATCGCGTAGGAGCCGGTGAAAACGCCGGTCTTCTCTTTGTCCTGCATACGGTCGACATTCGAGCGCATTGAGGAGTCAAAAATATACTGTTCCACTGCTTCCTTCGTCTCCGGCGTTGCCAATGACGCAGAAAGCGCATGCTCCGGCGCCAGTACCATGAACGTCGCTCCATGCAGGGTATCCGGGCGGGTGGTGTAAACAGTGATCTTCTCGTCACGTCCCTCAATCGGGAATTCCACCTCAGCACCGTAGGATTTGCCGATCCAGTCGGTCTGCATCTTCTTGACCTTCTCCGGCCAGTCCAGCTTGTCCAGGTCGTTAAGCAGGCGATCCGCGTATTTCGTGATACGCAGCATCCACTGGCGCAGATTCTTCTTCGTCACCGGGGAACCGCAGCGCTCGCAGCAGCCGTTGACCACTTCCTCATTCGCCAGGCCGGTCTTGCAGGACGGGCACCAGTTGATCGGGAACTCCTTTTCATATGCGAGGCCCTCCTTGAACATCTTCACGAAAATCCACTGCGTCCACTTATAAAACTCCGGATCAGTCGTGTTCACTTCACGGTCCCAGTCGTAAATCGCGGAAATATCGTTGATCTGCTTTTTAATATTTCTGACATTCTCAGCGGTCGAAATCGCCGGATGGATGTGTTTCTTAATCGCGTAATTCTCCGCCGGCAGCCCGAACGCGTCCCAACCCATCGGATGAATCAGGTAATAGCCCTGCATCAGCTTGTATCTGCTCCAGACATCTGAGATCACGTACCCTCTCCAGTGGCCTACATGAAGGCCGTTCCCCGATGGATAAGGAAACATATCCAGACAGTAATATTTCGGCTTCCTGCCATCATCCACGTTCACCGGGTGCTCCTCCCAGTGCGCTCTCCATTTCTGCTCGATGGCTCTGTGATTATACGGTGCTGCCATTTTCTTTTCACTCCTCCAATTCATTGCGCCATGTACGCGCGGCTCTCCATGATATGTCCTGCATCAATCTGAATGTAGGACGAAAGCCGCACCAATGCGCTCCGGCGCCATTTCGTATGCGTGGCTCTCCACATACGCCCTTCTCCCGCAGCAGGGAACCTGCCGCAGAAGTAATCGTTTTGTTCACAGGCTATTCTATGACAGAGAATGGGCGTTTGTCAAGGGATTTGTGATTATGTGATTATGGGTTACAGATCACACCTGCAGAGGAAGAAATAACATAAAATTGGTCATGACGTGACCTGTAACGATTATGGCTGATCGCAGCAAAATATTTTTACCTTCAGGTTCCGGTTTTATCTTGCATGATACGGGCATTTTATGATACCATCCCGTCATGATGAATACAGACCTGACAAAAGATTATCAGGGAATCAGCATGCTGTATAGAAAGGAAAATATGATGTCAGGACAATACAATTTTTATGGATGGGAACACGCAACCGTGCCCGCAGTCACCGATCAGTATGCAGGGATCCGCACCCCGTGGGATCTGTACGACGCCTTATCCGAAATCTGGTGCGCCGACACCTGCGCGCCCAGGATGCGCGCCGACTGGACGCCGGAGAACAAAACGTTGGGGCAGTGCTCTATAACCGCATTTCTGGCACAGGATATTTTTGGCGGTGATGTTTATGGAATCCTGCGGCCGGGCGGGAACTATCATTGCTATAACGTGATCGGGACATGCGTTTTTGATCTGACGAGCGAGCAGTTTCGGGAAGAATCGCTGAATTATTCCGGCAATCCGCTCCAGTCAAGAAATGTGCATTTTGCAAAAGAGGAAAAGCGGCTGCGATATGAAAAGCTGAAGTCAGACCTGCTGGCAGCCTCCTGTAAGAAAGGAAGCATGTAGACTGGCAGGCGGAAGTATCTGTATCTATATTTATATTTTTCCTGTAAGCTTTCGTATACACAGGAGAGCGTTATTATTCAGTGATGCCGGCAGGAATAGTCCGGCATGATCTGCGCAACGCTTGTGGCCGTCCCCGGCAGAATCCTGGCATATCTTCCGGCATCCCACGGCCCGGTCAGCAGACCTCTCAAAAGCGAGAGGTCTCCCGGCATGACACGAAGCTCCAGATGCAGGGCTTCGGCGACCTCCCCGGCTTTCTTTAGAACCTCCGGAAGGCTGTAGGCCCCGGTGTCCAGAACAGTCAGATAAGTCATATTTCCAAACATTCGCTCCAGAATCCTGGCGGCGCGTTTTTCGCTGTACCGCTGTGTCGTCAGGCGGATTTCCTCCCAGATGTTGCCTTCATAGCGCAGCCAGCCTGCCGTAAGGAACAGCCCGAATTTTCCATTCAGGCTTTCCAGACGGGGCTTTACTCCGCCCATCAGGAGGGAGACACAGTCATCCACCTTGGGGATGACAAGCTCCGCATGGGGCGATACCAGCTCACACACGGCATTTCCACAGATTCCAAAGGACAGCAGGATACGGTCATAATCCTGAAGTGCGTTTATCTCTGCCTGCAGCTGATTCCGCAGGCGGTCCGGGAAATTGTGATTATTTTTCCCCAGTTCATATACATCGTATGTACAGCCGGTATCCCGGAGGCATTTCCCCAGCTCATCATGAATGGTCGGGCAGGAAAGAATAGCTGTGGAACCGGCCAAAAATGCCCCGCTTTTTTCTGGCGTATTTACAATTGCAGCTTTTATTTCAGCATTTTCCGGCATATTAAAACCCCATATGTTTTGCATAGCTCCTGGCGAATCCGGGAACGGAAGCCAGATCCAGTGCCTGTATTTTCCGGCTCAGGGCTTCCGTCAGGTAAAAAGCATCCTGGTCGCAGACCATGCGCCTGCAGCCCTCAATAGCCGCGTTTCCGATGACATCGACGCGCCCGGCCAGTTCCTGCGGCAGCAGGCCGATCACGCAGGCGCTTTCTTTTCGAATAAAAGATCCGAAAGCCCCGGCCAGGTACACCTTCTGAATGTCCCGGATCTCGATTTGTAATTCCTTTGCCATCAGCTCAATACCGGCGGCGATGGCTCCCTTCGCCATCTGAACCTGCCGGATGTCTTCCTGTGTTAAATAAACCGTGTCGGTCAGACGGAAAATGCGCTCTCCGTTCTTCTCCTCCAGATACTGCGCAAACGCGGGACATTCTGCGGCTGCAGGCAGACGCCCACGCCGGTTGACGATACCCTGCGTCCACAAAAGCGCGGCCGCGTCAATCAGGCCGGATCCGCAGATCCCGGAGGCGGCCGGCGACATTTTTCCGTCTGCGGGCTGAATTGTTTTTTCCTCAAATTCAGAAGGCTGTCCTATGGCAGGATTGGAAGAAGGCTGCCCTATGACATGGCAGGAAATCTCCCCGTCCTCCATGGTTACATGATCAATCGCCCCCGCGGAGCCTCTCATGCCGCACGTGATACCGGCCCCTTCCAGTGCCGGGCCGGCCGCCGTGGCGCACGCGACAAGGCGGTTCCTGCTGCCAAGCACCATTTCCCCGTTCGTGCCGATGTCCACGAGAAGCACGGGCTCATCCGCCTCATCAATGCCGGAGGCGAGGACACAGCCCATCGTATCTCCTCCGATATAGCCAAAAATATCCGGTACGGAAAGAACCACTGCATTCGGCAGCTCCGGGAAGAATTCCCCGGCAGGCAGTATTTTTGCCTGATCCAGCTTTACTGAAAAAGGAGGCCGCGCCAGATTGTCCGGGAGAATCCCCTCAAAGAACTGCTGCATGCAGGGATTGCCGACGATGCCGATGACGCCGAGCTCACACAGGGAGACCCCCGCCTGCCCGGCGACCTGCAATAAAAGATCGGAAAGCGCGCCCCGGATCAGGCTTGTCAGCTCATCCATCGCGCCATTTTGGGCGGCCTGGATGCGGGAGACGACATCCGCGCCAAAAGCCTGCTGCGGATTTAAAGCGCCGCCGCTTGAGAGTGCCTCTCCTGTCCTGCCATCCAGAATCTGGCAGGCAAGGGTCGTTGTTCCAATGTCGATCGCGGCATGGTAAGGCGCACTAACCAGAGGGTTCATGCGGACTTCAGCCTTTGCACCTGTCTTTGCGCCCGCAGAAAGGACGACGGAGGGTTCCCGGATTTTCTCCACATTTATGACCATGCCATCCCGCAGCAGCGTCTGGCAGGCAAGAACCTCCCGCCAGTCTGCATCCTGTCCAGATTTCCACCTGGAATCCCGGACACAGGCCGGGGCATCGCCCTTTGGGCGATTCTGCATGTCCCGGCTCTCCACATCCTGTCCCACCTTTATAAGACATTTCCCACATTTCCCGTGCCCTCCGCACGGGGCGTCCACCTCAAGCCCCAGCTCCCGCACAGCCTGCAGGATTGTCGTCCCTTCGCTGCATTCCAGTTCGCGGCCACCGGGGAAAAAACAAACCTTCATATCAGATCCCGACCTTCCTCATATCAGTAAAGCATAAAGCGAAATATGTCCATTCCTGTCATTTACGGTTTCATACGGTCTGCGAGACAAGCGCGACGGACTCTCCTGCATCGTTGTAAAATTTCATTTCCGACAGAAGATCCTCGGGAAACTGATCAATGTATCCCTCCAGATCCAGCCAGAGCTGCCCGATCGTCTCCGAAGGAATTCCCCAGATCGACGCACCCCAGAACATGCAGTAATACAGCAGATCCTTTGCGCTGTAAATCTTCGGATGCTCACACATCATCCAGTACATCCCCGTGATATAGCCATACACGGAGGCAAACGCGATCGGCGGTATCCGGTCAAGCGACCAGATGTGACCGTACATCTGGCCAAATCCAATCCGGTAAAAACGCCCCGTGCCGCATTTCGGGTCGTATACCGGAAAATCCCTGTAATAATCCAGCTGGAATTTACGGTATTTCTCATCCCGCAGACTGCATTCCCAGGCAAGGTACATGGCCAGTGAAAAAGTATATTCAGACCTGTCGCAGTAGCGCTCCGCCAGATGCCTCATCTGTGTCGTCCATTCCCACAGAACCTCGTACCGGATGTCTTCCTTTTCTTTAAAATGATAATAGATGGTCCTGCGGCTTACGTGCGATTTCTGACAGATATCCTCATAGCTTGTCTCATGGAATCCTTTTTCGTAAAATAATTCTTTGCATGCATACAGGATCTGATGTCTCGTATCAATGCCGTTCGCGTATGTTTTCAAATTGATTTCTCCCTGGTTCTGAATTTTCCGGCAAAAAAGCTCGAAGAACTGTTCCGTTGGACCCGGTTAAAAATAACGATTAACCTGATTTTGTCACAATTGCCGCCCTGAAATTCTGCACAAAATCCAATTTTGTACCAAAAGCGAATATCCCGGCCGAATTATGTTCCATTATTTATGCAAAATTGTTATAATCAAAGACGGATGGTGGTGATATTGTGTAAAATTTAACAAACCGATTGTTCCTTATTTTTGAACAGTATAGCACTGCCGCGCACAAAATGCAATGAAAAGCAAGGAGGTAATTATGGCGGAAAACAAATTAAAGGAGATGAAATTCTCCAACTTTCTCAAGGCAGTCAACCGTGAGGAAGGCGCTTACGTCCCGACCGCAATCAATGACAGCACTGGCAGCATTGCCTGGGCCGGGAAGAAAACCATTGATGTAGTCCAGAACCCGCAGGAATATGTGGAGACAATGACAGGCATCTATGACCAGATGTGGGCGGACGTCGCACTTGTCAACGGAGTGGTCTACTCCAAAAAGCTGGAAGAGGCGTTTCTTCATGTAGAAAACAAGTACGGCCCGGATGGCGTTACGTTGGAGCACGTCCAGCTCTCGCCGATGCAGAAGGATGAGTACGACCAGTTGATTGCGGATCCGAACCGGTTTGTCTCCGAAGTCCTGCTGCCGAGGAAGTACCCGGAATTTTTTGAAGACCGCGAATTCGCCAGGAACGCGTTAAAAGTCTATGCGGAAGACAATTTCCATGTTCTGGTAATTCTGAGCTCCATGCTGAAGCAGACACTGGAAGATAAATACGGTATTGTTTCAGTCGTAAACATGTTGGAGCGGATCCAGACCCCGCTTGATATTTTGTTTGACTATTTCCGAGGATTCCGCGGCACCCTGACTGACCTGCGGCGCCAGCCGGCCAATGTAAAGGCGGCACTGGACGCAATCTGGGAGGTTCACTGCCTGCCGAAGGAAAACACGCCCTATACTGGTTCCTTCCCCTATTCCTGGCAGCCGCCCCATATCCCGTGCTACTTAAGCCCGAAGCAGTATGACGAGCTGTACTGGGTACATGAGAAACCGATGATTGAGCGTTATATCGCAAACGGAGGAAAGCATTACTTTATTATGGAAGGAAAATGGGATAAAATCTGGGATCGCTTCCGCGAGCTCCCGAAGGATTCCCTCATCCTTCACGTGGACGACGACAATATCATTCAGGCAAAAAAAGAAATCGGCGACTGGCAGATCATTGCGGGCGGCCTGAAGCTGGCGGACTGCCGCCTGAAGACCTTTGACCAGATCAAAGACGACATCAAGAGAGTTGTCGATGAATGTGCCCCGGGCGGCGGCTTTATCTTCACACTGGACAAGATTGCCCTCGCACCCGGTGATATCAATCAGACCGTGATCGACGCATACAATTTTGTTCATGAATACAGCAGCAAATAAAAAGCCGCGGCCTGCATCCAAACCCGATGCAGGACAATTTAAGGAGGACTATCTATGGGAAATTGTGAAAATAACGAAGAAACCCGGGCAGCCGAAGTCCCGGAAAAAGAGCAGTACATACAAAGCCTGGTCGGTGAGCTGATGGCAGACCAGGAATGGGAGTTTCCGGCAAATCAGAGATTTTTCCTGGTAGCGGACCTCGACTGGACTTTGCTTGGATTGTAAAAATGGCTGTGTCTGGCGCCAAAAAATGACTTACACGGAAAGCCGGGGATGCCAGATCGCCTAAGGTACAATGCCCCGGCCCGCATTCTCGATTGCTGTATGGAATCGGGACAGAAAATGTTTGTAATAGTTTCAAATGTTTGTAACAGTTTTCAGATGGAGGAACCGAAATGGCAAATTATGATGAAATCAAGGCAGCGATGGCGGATCTGGATGAAGATACCCTGATGGAAATGCTGCAGGAGCTGATGGACAACGGCGGCGAAGGCGCGATGGAGGCAATGACAGCCTGCCAGGACGGACTGACCGAGGTGGGCGTCCGCTATGAGGCGGGCGAGTATTATGTCGGAGACCTGATTTACTCCGGCGAAATGATGACGGGTGCGATGGACATCCTCAAACCGGCACTTGCCGGGGACGGCTCCAATAAGATCGGTCGGATGATCCTGTGCACAGTAAAGGACGACCTGCATGATATCGGGAAAAACATTGTCCGCGCCATGCTGGAAGCCGCGGGCTTCGAGGTGCTGGACCTGGGGATTGACGTACCGGCAGGAAAAATTGTGGAAACCTGTAAAGCTGAAAATATTAAGATCGTCGCCCTCTCCGGCGTGCTGACCCTGGCGCTGGATTCCATGAAAGCGACCGTAGACGCGTTCAAGGCAGCCGGGATGGACGATGTGAAAATTCTCATCGGCGGCTCGCCGGTTTCAGAAGAAGCATGCAAGGCGATCGGCGCTGACGAGTGGGCGCACGCCCCACAGAAGACCGTGAATGTATGCAAGGCATGGGCGAGTGCCGCGTAAAAGATGGAGGCCGCGAAATGATTATTATAGGTGAAAAAATAAACGGGGCAATTCCCTCCATCCGACAGGCGATCGCGGAGCGCGATGAAGCATTGATCAAAGAACGCACCTTAAAACAGGTAAAAGCCGGGGCGAATTTCCTCGACTGCGCGCCGTCCACCACGACCGACGTGGAATATGACACAATGGTCTGGCTCATCAACACGATGCAGAGCGTGACCGACGTTCCTCTCTCGATCGACAGCCCGAACGCGAAGCTTCTGGCGCGGATTATCGAGGAAGGGCACGTGGCGCGCCCCGGCATGGTCAATTCCGTGAATGAGGAAGGCGACAAATGCGAAACGATTTTCCCGATCATTGCCGGTACAGACTGGAACGTCATCGGCCTGACCTGCGACAAAGACGGGATCCCGGCGCAGCCGGAAAAAAAGATCGAGATCGCGAAATCCATCATCGACAAAGCAGTAAAGTATGGGATAAAGCTCTCCAACCTGCACATCGATCCCTGCGTGATGGCACTTTCCACCATGCCATCCTCCATGAAGGATTTTGAGACCGCCATCCGCGGAATCCATGAATATGCCCCCGAGGTGAAGGTCACCGGCGCCATCTCCAACGTATCCTACGAGATGCCGGCCAGAAAATATGTCAATGCCTGCTGCATGTCCTACGCGATCGCGGCCGGCCTTGACTCAGCCATCATGGATCCCTGCAACCAGGACATGATGGGGACGATCTTCGCATCCGAGGCTCTTTCCATGAAAGACCGGGCCGGGCGCAAGTATAACCGGGCTTACCGGCAGGGGAAGTTCGGAGTAAAGAAATAGCGGACATGAAATGCTCCGGTTCCTCGGAATCGGAGCATTTTCTTATGATGCACAGGGGCGCATACCATTCCCATTGACACCGCTTGCTGTTGTCAATATAATAATGTTGAGTATCAGCTCTTCTGCGTGAAACGTTTTACATTTACAGAATCCTAAATTACGGAGGAAACATTTTATGGCAAAAAAGCAAGTGATCATTTCAAAACCTACACAAACCCAAATGGTCCCACCATCACCACCGTATCCCGTCCTGTCATAGAAGCCGACGGCCTGTATTTTAAGGACATCGACGGTTCCGGCGAGGTATCCGAGGTCAACGACTGGCGGCTTCCCGCCGCGCAGCGCGCCGCTGCTTATGTGAAGCAGATGACCGTGGATGAGAAGATCGGCCAGCTGTTCATCTCGGACTGGCGGATGGGAGCCAAATATCCCAACCCCATGTACAAGGATCATGTCGTTGTCCCTGATGAGTCCGGCGTCCTGGATGAGGCAGAGGTGTATGTAAAGCTCATCTTCGGAGAAATGCATATGCCCGGCACCACCACTCTGATCAAAGAGCGGTTTGCCCGCCACACCATTCTCCGTGAAAATGCCACCCCGGAGGACCTGACCGATTATCTGAACCAGCTGCAGGCTGTCGCTGAGGAGTGCGAGCGTTTTGTGCCTGTCCAGGCCGCGTCCAACTCCCGGAATGAGAACGGCGAGGCCGTCTTCGGCATGAACGACGCGGGAGGCATTTTCCCCACCTGGCCCGGCACGCTCGGGATAGCCGCCGCCGTGAAGGGCGCCGGTATTGAAGTCGCTGACCAGTGGGCGGAGGCGACCCGCCGGAGCTGGGAGGCCTGCAACCTGCGCAAAGGCTACATGTACATGGCAGACTGTATGACTGATCCCCGCTGGCAGAGAAGCTACGGCACCTTTGGCGAGGACACGGCTCTGATCTGCGAAATCATGGAACACATCCTTCCACGGATCCAGGGAAGTGAGGAGGGCGTTACCGCCGACGGCGTCGCGATGACCACCAAGCACTTCCCCGGCGGCGGCGCCCGCGAAAATGGCTTTGACCCCCACTATGCCGCCGGCCAGTGGAACGTCTATGCCACGAAGGGATCCCTGCAGAAATACCATATACCGGGCTTCGCGGCAGCCGTTTCCAAACATACGTCTTCCATCATGCCCTATTACTCCAAGCCTTCCGCAGAAAAATCCGCTGTGCAGCAGGACTGCCAGGGAAATGACATCCGCTTTGACCCCTACGGCTTTGCCTATAACCGGGTGTTCATCCACGACATTCTCCGGGGACAGATGGGCTTTAATGGATATGTCAATTCCGATACCGGCATCGTCCACAATATGAGCTGGGGCGTGGAGATGCTGGACGAGCCGGAACGCATTGGCTTCGCGGTCAGCAACTCCGGCGTCGACCTGATCTCCGGTCTGTTTGACAATGTATTTGGCAGGGAGGCTTACGACCGCGCCTCCAACGGCTATTATGAAACTCACGAGCTGCCCGATGGCTTCACGCCCGACATGGTGACGCTGAACGATGAATGCCTTGACCGTGCGGTCTCCAGGACGCTGGCAGAAATGTTTGCTCTGGGGATGTTTGAGAATACCTACCGGGATGCAAAAAAGGCGGCAGAAATCTGCGCCTGCAAAGAAGATTGGGACAATGCGAACCGCGCCCACCATCAGAGCGTCGTTCTGCTGAAAAACGACGGTATTCTGCCTCTGACCGCCAAAAAATGCGCCGGGAAGAAGGTATATGCGGAAGCCTTTCACAAGAGCGCCGAAGCGGGCGAATCCGCTACAAAAGCGCTGCGGGATATGCTGGGCGAGAGTACTCTGACGGACGATTACCGCGAAGCGGATATCGCCATCCTGTTTGTCACACCTTCCTCCGGCGAATACTTCTCCGCGACCGCGGGCTACCTGGAGCTGGATATCTGTGACGGCAAGGAAGTACCCAACGTAGACTCCCTCTGCCGACCCATGGCTGAAACTCACCTGGAAACCACGCTCACAGGGGCAGGAAAAATCGCGAAAATCGCTTCCGCAGTCCATGCAAACGGCGGTAAGGTCATTGTCAATATCAACTTCCACCTGGCCTGGCAGGTAGGGAACGTGGAACGCCATGTGGACGCTCTGACTGCCGGCTTTGAGACAGAGCCCGCTGCCACCCTGGATGTGCTGTTCGGATGCTTCCGCCCTGTGGGCAGGCTTCCCTTCACACTGCCTCGCGGCGATAAAGTACTCTCCGTGGATGAAAACGGCGTCTGCATCTCCCCCAACGACGTCCCCGGCTATGATAAAGACGCCTATATGCCTGACAGTCTGAAGGATGAAAACGGAAAAGCTTATGCCTACCGCGATACCGCCGGCAACTATTACGAGCTGAGCTTCGGGCTTACCTGGTGATACCTGGATCCGGATACAATGGAACGCCGTAGAACTGGACAGGGGGAGTGCTCTCTCCCCTATCCGTCTGGCGCGGGCTGTGTCCAGCGAAAGCTGGAATAATTCCTTACGCAGCCCTGCGCATCATTAAAGCCAACCGCGCAGATCTCTGCAGAGCTCTTCTTCCATAGAAGATAGTTTTCTGCAGAGATTTTTGGACGTATCATCTGCATCTGAATACTGGTTCAGATACTTATAGAGAGATTTTACTCCCATATTACATCCATCGGTAACGAGATCTGCAATGGTCGCGTCGCTGTCGTCCATTCCGATCTTCATGTTCGTTTTCATCCAGGACATGCCCTTTGCCATTGCAGACGGATCCTTTTCCTCAGACCGATGTCCACTCAGAAGCCTGTGAATCTCGCCGCCCAGATCCTCATGCCGGCTGCGGCTCTCTGTAAGTACCTGTTTCAGTCCCGTATCGTTCACCTTGTCCAGCACACCATTCATTGTAGACACAGCCATCTTGGTTCCGGCATCGCATTCCTTTAAAAGATGAATTGTATCGTTTTCGCTCATAATGTCCTCCATAGCCCGTCTGCTAAAAGACGGTTTTCTTTTTAAAGACATTATGTCCGCTCAGAGGAAAAATATACAAGTGAGGCAAAAAGTATTGTTAAATACAGCAAGATCACTGAAGAAAGGGTATACATCTGTACTTTCCAGAATTTACTTTACCTATAATTCTTTATGACAATCTGCAGGGAGCTCCTCCCCATATACTCGTTGATCGACGGATAGTAGGTGAAATCCATCCGGACCCGGTTGCTCCTGCCCCAGAAAAGATTCTGCACCTCGGTCTCACCGAATTTTTCTCTCAGATAATTCTGAAAGGGCTCCGGATCGCCAAAATACAGTGCGTCTATGCTGTACCCCTGACGATTCTGCACTCTCATCTTAACAGTGTTTTTGTTTTTCCCGATAATGCGGGCAGAGACTACATACAGCGAGGTGTCAGCAAACAGGGGCTTTTCGTTTCCTTTTCCAAATGGTTCGAGGAGGGAAAGCTCGTTCACCACTTTTCCTGATATGTAGTTGATCGGCATCGCGACGTCAATGCTGACTTTCTCTGACAGCTCATCCTCCGTCAGTGTGCACGCTTCATTCAGGCGACGGCGCATCTCGGGTACGCGGCTCTTTTCCAGCGAAAATCCGGCAGCCATCGGATGTCCGCCGAATTTCAGAAAAAGATCCTGACATCTGACCATTTCCTCAAACATAGAGTAGGCCTCAATCGACCTTCCCGACCCTTTCGCCACATCGCCGCTGTCTGTGATCACGAAAGTGGGTTTGTAATAGCGTTCGCGGATTTTCCCGGCTACAATCCCGGCAATGCTCTCATGGCAGGCCGGAAGATATACAACCAGGACCCGATCCCTCTGATAGCTCTCATCGGACTCTATCAGGGCATTCGCCTCGTTCACCGCCTGCTCGGTCAGGTCTTTCCTCTCGTCATTTAGTTCCTTGAGCTGTTCCGCGATCTGCTCCGCCTCCTTGGGCGTATCTGAAAGCAAAAGCCTCAGGGAGCGCTTCGCGGTGTCGAGCCGGCCGCTGGCATTGATACAAGGTCCAAGGACAAAACCAATATGATAGGATGTGAGCGTAAAAGGCTCCAGACCATTCGCGCGGATCAGGGCGCTCATCCCCGGATTTTTTGTATGGCGCAGCCGTACCAGCCCTTCTTTTACCAGAATGCGGTTTTCCCCGTCAAGATCCATGACGTCCCCGACTGTCGCGAATCCGACAAATTCCAGAAAATCTTCGGCTTCCTTTTGCGTATGTCCCGTCAGCTGGTAAAGCAGGCAGACCACCTTCCAGGCCACAGCGGCGCCGCAGAGCTTTTTATAAGGATACTGGCAGCCGGGCTGATGGGGGTTGACGATCACGTCCGCCGGTGGCAGACGGTAGACGCGGTTTTCAGCAGGTGAAGAAACCCGGACCGCCGGATCGATATTCTGCCCTGCCGCATCTGTCTGATCCAAAGCCATTTTCGGAGTGTCTGCCTGATTCAAATCTGTCTGCCGTTTGTCTGTCCAGGCGGATGGAGTCTCACCGGAGTCAAACAACGGTTCATGATGGTCGGTCACGATGACCGTCATACCCTTTTCTTTTGCGTACGCGATCTCATCGATCGCGGAAATCCCGTTATCGCAGGTCAGGATCGTATCGACCTGCTCCTCATACGCATATTCGATGAGGCGTCGATTCAGCCCGTAGCCGTCCGTCATACGATCCGGAATCTCATAGTCTGCGCAGCCGCTGCAGGCGCAAAGTGCGCAGTACAGGATATAGGTCGCGCTGACGCCATCGATATCATAATCGCCGATAATGCGGATTTTCTTTTTTTCACTGATTTTCTGTGCCAGCAGCTCTGCCGCTTCCCGGCAGCCTTTCATCTGCGCGGGATCATGCAGAAAAGACAGGCCGCCGTGCAGATATTCATCCACGGCTCCCATGCCGATAATCCCGCGGTTGCGTATCAGCCTGGCGGTCACCTGGTCAATCCCATACTTCGCCGCGATGGCGGAAAAATCCGCCTTTTTCGCGGCAACATACCATTTTTCTTTTTTTCTCATTTCCGTTCCTGCTTATCTGATAATATCGATCAGTGTTTTTTTGATTTTTTCTTTGTTTTCTTTTTCGGTGTGCCATTGGATCCCGCATCCGTCTTTGCATTTTTCGAAGACGCTGTACCGGATTTTTCACTCCCAGAGGATGCCGCACCGGTTTTTCCACTCTCAGAGGACGCCGCGCCGGTTTTTTCATTAGCAGGAGAACCGCCGTCTTCCGCAGTGTTCTCTGCCGTCACTGTGCCCTCAGGCGCAGCGGCTGCGGGTGCATGGGACTTCATCACGTACCAGAGCGATCCGGTCACGCACACGGAGGAGTAAGCTCCTGCTACAATGCCGACAATCAGCGGAAGCGCAAATTCCCTGATCGTCGCAATCCCGATCAGGTAAAGCATGAAGATCGTGATAAAGGTTGTAAACGAGGTGTAGATGCTTCGCGTCAGTGTCTGCGTGACGCTGGCGTTTACAATATCAGCCAGGCCAGAGCCATCCATCAGCTTCTGGTTCTCACGGATACGGTCGAAAATGACGATCGTCGCGTTAATCGAGTAGCCGACAATGGTCAGCATACAGGCGATGAAGGTGCTGCCGACCGAAATCCGCACGATCGCGTAACAGGCAAACACCACCAGCACGTCATGGAGCAGCACGATGACGGCGCTCCCCGCGAATCGGACGTCATGGAAACGGATCGTAATATAAATCAGCATACAGATCGCGGCAACAATCACAGCGATAATCGCGTCCTGGCGCATCTCACTGCTGACCGTCGCGGAGATCGAATCATACAGGATATCGGTTGCCTCCAGGTCATATGCTTCTTCAAGCGCCTCCGAGATCTCCTGGCGCTGATCAAGATCCAGCACACTGGTCTTTATATAGACGTCCGTAGACCCCTGTACGGTCTGGAACTGTACCTCCGCGTCCCCCGTTACTTCGGTAAAGATTGGCTTGACGTCCGACTCCAACTCATCGAGGGTCATTTCCTCGTTAAAGGAAACCGTCGTGGACGTGCCGCCCTTAAAATCTAGACTCAGATTCAGCACACCGTTGCCCATCGCAGAGTTGATTCCCATAAACAACGGGCCGAGCAGGATCACACAAATCGAAATCGCAAAAAAGATCCTGCGGTGTCCGACAAAATCAAAATGCCTGTAAGCACGCGCTTTGCCGTAATATTTTTCATCCCGGAAGCCGACCTCATAGAGCGCGTTCATGATCAGCCGGGAAATGATCAGGGCTGTAATCATGGAAAGCACAATACCGAGCGCCAGTGTCTGTGCAAAGCCTTTTACACTGCCGGTGCCGAGCATATTCAGCACAAACGCGGCGATCAGCGTCGTGACATTGCCGTCCAGAATCGCGCTGAACGCTTTTTTATAGCCGGTCTGGATTGCGCCCTTCACCGACCTTCCGGCCGCGATCTCCTCCTGGATACGCGCGTAAATGATGACATTCGCGTCGACCGCCATACCGATCGTCAGGATGATACCTGCAATGCCGGGCAGAGTGAGGGTCAGGTCAAACGCGTTCAGGCAGATCAGAGTCATGCAGGCATACAGAAGCAGACAGAATGCCGCTACGACGCCCGGGAGCGCATACACAATGATCATAAAAATCATGACAATCACAATACCGATCGCCCCGGCGGTCAGGCTGGTCTTAATCGCGTCCTGCCCGAGCTGCGCCCCTACCACCTTGGAGCTGATCTCTTCCAGCTCAAGCGAAAGGGCGCCGATGCGGATGGAGGAAGCCAGGGACTGTGCTTCCGACGCGCTGCTCATCCCGGAGATATAAGCCGTACCTCCGGTGATCGCCTCGTTTACCACCGGTGCGCTGATCACCTCATCATTATAAATAATGTAGATATAATTGCCGACATTCTCCGCTGTAGCGGTGGCAAACGCCTCCGCCCCGGAGCTGGTCAGCTCCAGCTTTACCACGTACTCCGTGTTTCCAAGCTCATCCTGCTGGGTACCAGCGGACGCGGTGTCGATATCCGAACCGGTCAGCACGACCGTGCCGTCCTCCAGCTGAAATTCCAGGGAACCAGGCTGGCCAAGCTCTTCCAGAACCGCGTTGACATCGGATACGCCCGGAATCTCAATATTGATCCGGTCGGAGCCTTCCTGATAGACATTCGCCTCAGTGCTGTAAGTGTCCGCGCGCTGCTGCAGCTTGTAGACCGTGTCGCTCATCTCTTCTGCAGTCGGGTTCTCATCCACGACCTGGTAGGTGACGCTCACGCCGCCCGAGAGATCCAGTCCGAGAATGATATTTTTCGCGGATCCCGTCCCCGTCGGGCCGATGCCGACTGCGGACACGTATGCGAAAAAGATCAGCAGCACTGCCATCACGACGAGGATAATCCTCGCGTTCCTCTTGTTCATTTTCATAATCATTTCCTCCTCTTATTCCCCGGCAAGCGCGGCCTTTACCATGATCGCGCATTCCACGCGCTTGCGCATCATTTCGCAGCCGATATCGTACGCATCCTGAATCGTCCCATGGAAATTGTAAGAATTCGCCGCGCAGCCGCCGCTGCAATAAAACTTCGCGAAACAGTTCCTGCATTTTTCCTTCGTGTAGACGTTGCAGCTTTTAAACTCATCCACAATATCCGGGCGGATAATGCCCTCATCCACATTGCCTATCCGGTATTCCTCGTGTCCGACAAACTGATGGCAGGGATAGAGATCCCCCCAAGGCGTCACAGCCAGATATTCCGTACCGGAGCCGCAGCCCGACAGGCGCTTATAGACACACGGTCCGCCCGAAAGGTCGATCATAAAATGGAAAAAAGTAAAGCCTCTGCCCTCTTTTTCTCTCCTTATCATCTCCTCCGCCAGACGGTCATATTCGGAAAAAATCTGCGGCAGATCCTCCTCGCGGATCGCGTATTCCTCCGATGCGTCCGCCACGACCGGCTCAATGGAAATCCGGTCAAAGCCCTCATCCAGAAGGTGCAGCACGTCATTGCAGAAATCCAGATTGTGATGCGTAAAGGTACCGCGGACATACCAGGTCTTACTGCCGTCCGGAGCGGATTGCAGAAGATGCCCGCTATCTGCGCCCGGTATTTCCTGTGAGCCGGAGGCTCTGGCTTCGGGAACCGTTCCGCCCGCCCGCAGACTGACAAAACGCCGGAACTTCGGCAGGATCAGGCCATAGCTGCCCTTTCCTCCGCGAAATGGGCGCATATAGTCATGCACTTCCTTCCGGCCGTCAATGCTGAGCACAACATTTGCCATTTCCTGATTTAAGAATTCCATGATCTCGTCATTCAGAAGGACGCCGTTTGTCGTCATCGTGAAACGGAATTTCTTATTGTGGAGCTTCTCCTGCCCGCGGCCGTAGAGCACCAGATCCTTTACGACCTGCCAGTTCATCAAAGGCTCGCCGCCGAAAAAGTCCACCTCCAGGTTCCGCCTGGAACCAGAATTCGCGATCAGAAAATCCAATGCCTTTTTGCCAACCTCATAGCTCATCAGAGCGCGCCGGCCATGATATTCCCCTTCCTCCGCGAAGCAGTAGCGGCAGGCCAGATTGCAGTCATGAGCGATATGTAAGCAAAGAGCTTTGACAACTGTTTTGCGCGCTTTATAATCAAGAATCGCATTCTCATAGATATCTTCGGTAAACAGTGCGCCGGAGGCGGCGAGCTGCGCGCATTCATCCAGCACCTCCCGGATCTCTTCTTCCGGATAAGAGCCGGCCAGCTCCTGTAAGATCCGTCCAACCAGAAGCTCTGGGAAAACCGAACCGGCGGCTTCGCCTGCTTTCTCCAGTTCTGCGGCCGAACCCGTATCTTCGCCCGCCTTCTCAGGATCTGCAGCCGTCCCCGTATCTTCGCCCGCCTTCTCAGGATCTGCAGCCGTCCCGGCATCTTCGCCGCTCTCCGCCTGCGCGGAAAGCGATGAAAGTCCCAGCTCCTTTCGTCCGGCCTCCAACATGGCGATCACCTCGTACGTCAGGTCATCCACCACATGGACAGAGCCGCTGTTTACATCCAAAACAATGTTGTACCCATGATTTTTATACTGATGGATCACAGCATCCTACCTCATTTCATCAATGTAGTTTCCGCGCGGTATGCGCATAAAGATCTCGTCCGTGTCTGCCTTTCCTGGCAGAGTCATCTTCATTTTTTCTGCGCGACGTGCGCAGAAATGTGTCAATCCCGCCGCACAGAAACAGAACCATGCTGCTTATGAATCGCGCGGCACGGTTCTGTCACACACATTATCTTTACATTGTTGTCTTTACATTGTTGTCTTTGCCTTATTTGCCATTCTCGCAGGTCTGGTTGCCTACCGTGCAGCTCGTCTTACAAGCTGACTGGCAGGAAGTCTGGCATTCGCCGCAGCCGCCCTTTTTCAGAGTGCTCTGCAGAGGCTTTGTATTCAGGGTTTTGATATGCTTCATGTTCTCCTCCTCCATAAAAAATGATCGTAAACGATGTTCGTCGTATTACCTTGTGGCGGCCAACTTCCCATCGCGTTTTCAGTTCTTCTTCGCGTCTTTCGCGCTTTCGCGTTTTCATGGCCGCACAGCTTTTTTCAGTTTATCACAGAACAGAGAAAATGAAAAGCATTTTTCGTAAAACTTTTTTCTTTTCCTGAATTACCGACATTTCCCGGCATTTATCCTTCTGACTCATTTGTCTGCGGCCGCCCGCCCATTTCGCGATACTGGCTCGGCGTCTGTCCGGTCCGCTTTTTGAAAAGTCTGGAAAAATACTGTACATCCGGAATCCCGGCTTTTTTCGCGACAGTCTTAATCGGATTCTGGGTTGTTAAAAGAAGAGCTGCCGCATAGGATATCCTCTGTGCGGTCACGTATTCCGTCAGTGTCATGCCCACCTCGCTGCTGAAAAGATTCGACAGATACGAGCCGTTCACATTCAGCATTTTCGCAAAATAGCCGAGAGTCAGCGGCTGGCTTAAGTCCTCCTCTATAGTCTGCAGGACTGTCTGGACCAGCATGGAATACCTGCGGGTCTCTTTCAGGGAATTCATCCTGCAGAAACTCGTGGCGATCTCTTCTGCCAGGTGATGGCAGTCCGAAACACTGTCGGCCCCGGCAATCTTCTGTGTATATTCTGCCCGGGCACTTTCCAGCCAGAAATCCGGGACGCCAATGCCGCGCAGGCTCTGGAGTATCATAGCGCCCAGCCAGATCAGGTCATATTTCCACTCTGTGAGCTCATCCTGAAGTCTTCCCGGAATTCCCAGTTCCTTCCATTCCCGCACCGCCCGCAGCGTCTGAAATTCGTTTCCGATGCAGACGCTGTAGCAGATGCGGTCCACCAGCTCATAGCGCCTGCGTACCCTGTCCTCTTTCATAGCTTGCTTCTATATGCTTATTCCTGCCCTGCGGCATGCTTCCCGGCGATCATTCCGAAGGTATAGCAGCGTCCGATGGAAAGTCCGGTCTGGTGGAACGGGTAGTCGTTGCCGCCGTAGAACGGGCCGCCCAGATTGCCGACACAGTAAAGTCCTTCGATGACCTCGCCGTCCGCATTCAATGCCTGACCGTTCTCATTAATCATAACGCCGGAGCAGACCGCAGACACGCGGATGTGCTTGCGCACGCCCCAGAACGGAGCCGTTTTGATCGGATGCATATATTTCGACGGCTTTCCGAAGTCCACGTCGCTGCCCGACTCACAGAGCTCGTTGTAGCGGTCTACCGTCTCCTGCAGCGTCTCATAAGGGATTTCCAGCTTTTCTGCCAGCTCCTCCAGCGTATCGCAGCAGTAGCTGTCGATCAGATAGTCGAACACACCCTCCGGGTTTTCCACGGCGCCCGGGATATATTTCTGCATCGCGGCAGCCGGGACCATGGAGCTGACAAACTCATCAGATGGCCAGTTCTCATAATCGCTGTCGTAAATCGTGCAGTACCAGCCCTTCGAGCCATTCGGATGGTTGGAATCCACGTTGTTGCCATTGAAGGTACCCTGGAATTTCAGGATGTTGCCCATATAAACAAATCCGGTGTACTCATTCGTAAAACGCTCTCCATTCATATTGACATAGAGGAACGGCTCCTCGTACATCAGGCCGGAGTCAAAGTCGTGCATCATCTTCGTGTGGCCGAGCGGCTCCATCTTCGCCCCGGCGCTGATCGCAAGGATATGGCCATCTCCGGTCTTGTGGTACTGCTTCTTGTCGTAATCCGCCACGTCCGGGCACCACCGCTCTACCATCGCATCATTGTTCTGATAATCGCCGGTCGCCAGGATCACACCCTTTGAAGCGTTGTACTGTATGTACTTCCCGCTGGAATCCTTCGCGATCACGCCGGTCACCTTCTCGCCGTCCATCACGAGCTGTACCGCCGGAGTGCTGTAGAACACTTCCAGATTCGGATTGGCCTCCGCCACATTGTCCAGGACAATCTGGAGAGCCGTGCCGATATTCTGCGGCTTCGGGCCGATCCACGGCGCCATGAAATAGCAGTGGTCGTCGCCATAGGAATAGCTGTCTAAGCGGTCACTCCATACGCCGGTCAGATCCTGGCTCGTGCTCATATACGCATACAGGCCGTCGCCGTTGTTGAGCAGCTCCGCGCAGTTGTCATTATCATCCACCTTGCTCCCATCGCCATACTCGGTCTCCGAGGTGAGGCCGGCCCGGTTCAGATACCACATCAGGGCTTCCTCGGAATTCTCCGCATATGCCTGCAGCAGCCTTGTATCCGCGCGCCAGTCGTCCAGGCCGTTCGTGTGGTGAATCCATTTCTGAATGCCTGTCTCAGTCGATCTGGACTTGATAATCGCCGAACCGCAATTTCCCTGGGATACCACAGCCGACTCCTTCTGGAGCAGAGCCACAGATGCTCCTGCCTCAGCCGCAAAGCCCGCCGCCACAACACCGGCCGCGCCCGCGCCTACGACCACCACTTCATAATCCACGGTCTCATCCGGCGTCACTGCTCCAAGCTCACAGTCAGAGGCCTCGACCTCCTCCGCTGTCAGGGAATCCGGCACTTCATAATCAGAGGACGCCGTGCCGGACGAAATCTCAACGGTCTCTCCCTTTGCCTGAGCTATACATGCTTTTGCCGCGTCTGCAGCCGCATTGGAAGTCAGCGTCGCACCGCTGACTCCGTCGATCTCATAGCCCTGCGCGTCCAGTATCTGCTGCGCCAGCTCCTCGCCATACAGGCCTCCGATGGTCGCGGTCTCTTCTGATACGTCCACTACCACATCCGTAATGCTTTCCGCGTCAAACGTCATCGTCACGGTCACAGTACCAATGCCGGTCGCGGTCGCGCTGTAGGTGCCCGGCGTGTAAGTGCCTGACTCCTCCGCCAGCGCAGGGATCCCGGTTCCCAGAATGCCCGCTGCTGCAGCGCCGAGCGCCCCTGCAGCCGTCCCTTTCAGAAAATCACGGCGTGACAGACCCGCGGTCTGCTTATTTTCTCTTCCCATAGGATTTTTATCCTCCTTCTGTTTTGTGATTTTGTGTATTCGTTGCGAGTATAGCACAATTTTGCCTGCACGTCAAGTAATTGCACATGATTTCCCTGTGAATTTTTACATATTATTAAGTTATTTCCTAAAATTAAGTTGACATTTCCGCTATCCTCACAGATAATAATATTTGCAGGCAATGAAAACTATGTAAAAGAAGGAGGTTAAAAGAGAAAATCCCATCGCGAAGCGATTTTAGATGGATTTTCCCTCGTAACTGTGAAGGAACTGAACAGTTACGAATAAAACGACTAAAGTCGTTTACTATAATTAACCAGACAGGGGAGCCGTTCGCTCCCCTGTTCTTTCCTGATACGTGGTAAGGTGCTCCATTCATAGCTGTCTTCTTTCTCGTTTTCTTACTCGTTTATGAAAGAATTTCCAGCGCTTTTTCAAGCAGCACATCCTCCGTACATTCCCGCGGCGTCCAGGGTACATATATATCCACCGGAAGCCCGGTTTCGTTATACCGCGTACCGTCCATCACATACCCCCGCTTTCCCATCGGATAGGAAAGCACAAAGGTCTGGTCCAGTACCATCGTGACCGAATTCGTATAATCAATCGTCCCCATCGTCGGCCGGCCAAGTACGGTCACCTTTGAAAAATCGGCGGCCATTTTTACAAAAACCTCCCCCGCGTCGCGGCACCAGGTATCGGTTATCAAAATCACCTTTTTAATATTCTCATATGGCTGTAAAAGCGGCTCTGCCTGACATCCGCCGGCCTCCTTACTGCCTGCTCCGGGCCAAAAATCTGCTTCTTCTGATTCCAGACGCAGCCCGCTTCCGGCTTTTTCCGTGTATTCCCGGGTCAGCCCGCTTCCGGCTTTTTCTGTGTATTCCCGGGTCAGCCCGCTTCCCGCTTTTTCTATGTATTCCCGGATCAGATCGCCGCACATCCTGGCGGCACCTTCATCAGCCTCTTTTTCATACATGTTTTTTAAAACCTGAAACTCACGAACGCGGCGGTCGCAGTTCTCCTTCGTATAGTTCATGTAAACCGGTTCTTCAGGCAGTTCCGTCCGGGGAAGCGGATGTTCCATCACCAGAGGGAGCAAAGGTTCAAAGCCCGACTCTGTCCCGCCTTCATTTTTACGCAGGTCAATCACCAGGGAGCTACAGATTCGAAGCTCTGCCTCATGTGCGTTTAATAGAGTCTCCAAAGCCGCCGTATCCTGGGAAAACTCTTCCACACTAAGACAGCAGACGTCAGAAGACGGTTTCCAAAAGCGGACTCGATGCTCCGGCTGCTGAAGTTCAAAATGTGCAAAGGGAAGATCCTCCCTCGTCCCGTCCGGATGCTCGACCACAAAGTGATCTGCCATCTTCAGAAATCCGCCCCACTGCTCCCGCTCCGCGGTATTTCCAATCAGAATATTTTTACGGAATTTTGCGCGGTGCATTCCCGCCGGAAGATGATTTACCGATATCAGCCTGTCTCCGGCTTTCAGACGCTCATCCTGCGCACATTCCGTGACATACAGGTCATCCGCAAACCTTCTCACCCGAAATCCCACGCTATAATTCCTGTAATCCTCATGATCCACCATCGAAAATTTCAGATTCGGATCTCCCAGCGATGCCAGATATTGGCTGACAATCCGCAGAAAAAGAAGCTCATCCAGCTTTCCCTGCTTAAACGCAGTGCCGGTGGTATTCACATAATACCTTGAGTCGTGGCGTTCCATCTTTTCCGGAAACCCGGCATAATCATTTTTGATCGTCCGGATAATGAGCCTCAACAAATCATCGTATCTGTGTTTCAAATGAAATCCCTCCAGCTCTTTATATCTTTAAGCCTCTTCAATAATACACGAATGTTGTTTTCGCTTCGCCCCCCTTGCTTCTTTGTCATAATTAATGCCAACCAGAAGAACCTTTCCTGCAAAGCCTTTTAACTTTCCGCCATAGCGATTATCATGAATTTGCTGAATTGCTGTATCAGCAGATTTATTATATTTTAATTCGATAATCATAGCCGGCTTATTCGTATCCTTGCGCGGCAAAAACGCAATATCTGCAAAGCCTTTCCCAGATGGCAATTCCCGAAAAATTTCATAATAGTTTCTGGCTGTATAGTATGCCAGCAAAATTGCGCAGCTTAAGGAATTTTCATCATTATATTCCAGACTTGAAGCGCAGGTTTCATGAGCCAGTTCCAAAGCTTCTGCTACCATTTCTGCATCGCCGTTAATCGTTGCATTTAAAAGCTTCTCAGAGCGGGACAGCGCTTCATTCACCTCATCCCATCCGCTGCCCTTTACAGCTGTTTTAAATGCATCGGTAACTTCAAGATTAGGAATATATACCGTTCCATCTTCCTCATTATACGCCAGATAGCCCAGATGAATCAGTAAAGTCAACACATCGTCCCTGCTTTCAATGGATGTCATATCATTCTGAAATGTACTTGTATCAACCTCCATTCTTTGACCGCCCAGCATGAATACAACAGCGTCCTTCAAACCATCAAACCCACTTGTAATATAGCCTTTCAATGATGTAAAGCTTTCCGATGATTTCCAATAATTTCTGAATTTTTTAAAAAGGACTGCGTTTATAACGGAATGAGGGCTGTATACAGATTTTAGATCTGAGAACGAATATCCGTCATACCATTGTTTCATCTTTTCAAAATCAACATCATATGTGGCACATAAGCTTTGAACTTCCTGTTCTGTAAACCCAATATACTCCGATAACACCAATGGCTCGATCATGGTATATTCTCGAAAATCTGTCAGAGCTGATTCAGTGCCATATTTTTTAATGGGAAGAATACCAGTCATATATGCACCAATAATCATCTCATCTGTCGCAGTCCCTCCTTTGAAAAGTCCCCTGAGCAGTTCGACATATTCTTCCTGTGTTTTTTCATCTTCTTTCGCTTCACGAAACAAAGCATCCCACTCATCAATAATCACGAAAAATTTATTCCCTGTATTTCGGCTGATGCTAAGGAGCGCATCTGGAAGATATCTTTCATTTTCATAAACAAAATCAGGAAATGTCTCTCTTAATTCGGCAATAACTGTAGTCTGCATATCCGAAAGAACATCTGTCTTTCTGGTTTTTGAACGTGAAATAAACCAGGTAATATCCAGATAAATTACATTATACTTATTCAAATGCTCCTTATATGAACCTTTTTTCGATATTTTTAAGTTTTCAAACAATGATTTAGAATCACAGGAGCAATCATAATACGCACACAGCATTTTGGCAGCAAACGATTTACCGAATCTCCTTGGCCGACTGAAACTCGTCAGCTTCAACGGTGTATCAAGAGTGCTGTTTACATAATCAATCAACCCCGTTTTATCCACATACAGGCCCTTCAATATTGTCCTAAAGCCTTCATTTCCCGGATTTAAATACGTTCCCATCTCTTCCCCCGGCTTTCTTATTCTGCTTCAAGCTGGCCACCTCCATTCACCTTTCATCATCATTATAAGCATGTCTCCTGTTTTTCTCAACCACATTTTTTTAATTTCAGTATAGTTTTCTGATTTTCTGATTGCCGGCATCCTCCACTATTATCAAATAGTATGATGCGAGAGACATTACCCGGGATTGCGGGTTCGAAATTTATACAAAAATTATTCAAAAAACACCAAAAATTATGGGCTGAAAGATTGTTATAAAACTGGTATTCTTAAGAAGTGTTTTTGATGCCATATCAATATTTATATCTGCGCGAAGGGAGAAGCATTGGCATGAAAATCGGCATGACGGAGATTCTTTTTATTTTAATTATTGCCCTGTTTGTGGTTGGCCCTGACAAGCTTCCTTCCTATGCGAAAATGCTTGGCGAAGCCCTGCGCTCGTTCCGCAATGCTTCCTCAGAGGCTACCAAAGAAATTCGCAAGAATGTCGTAGAGCCTCTTAATGAAGCACAGAAGCCCCTGCGCGAGGCGGTAGAACCGGTCGCAGAGCTGACAAAAGAGGTGAAAGACAATGCCAGAGAGATACAGAAATCTTTGAATGATCTTGGGAAACCGCTGAAGGTTACTCCTGCTGAAAAAGAAGCCGCCAAAGCGGCGGATGATTCTGAAATAGAAAACGCCAAAGCAGCAGATGTTTCCGAAAAAGAAATCAGCAAAGCGGCGGATGATTCCTCAATAAATGATTCCGGCTCAGACCCGGAGCAATCAGTGGTCAATCATTCCGGCACAGGCGCTGACGATTCCACAGCAAATCATTCCGGCGCAGGCGCTGACGATTCCGCAGCAAATAATCCCGGCGCAAGTGCCGATGATTCCACCATAAATAATTCCGGCGCAAGTCCGGATGATTCTACACGATAACTCCGCATATTTTAGGACTAATTTCGTAGCCTGACCATCGGATTT